>JAHIKI010000062.1 GCA_018897435.1 Acidobacteriota bacterium
AAAGAAACCTCCCTGCTTTGCTTACTTCTATGTCTCAATTCGATACTCTTAAAATCCCCTGGCTAAAAAATAAAAGTTTAATCTTTTCCGGCTTATCTCACTCGTAAATTTATGGCTTATTCCTTTCCGTGAAAATCTATGTTTAAGGCTCTTATCCAGCTCTGCTGGGTTAATTTGAGTTTGTACGGCGCCTGCCTTCTTGCGGAAGATGGTGCAGGCAGCCGTTTTCTCGACAGTAAGGGAGGTACCATCTCATGAAACTTGCAGGCATTGTTTTGATCGTTCTAGGAGCCTTGGCTCTGGCCTACCAGGGTATACGCTATACGACCCAGGAGAAGCTGATCGACATCGGATCCCTCCATGTCACAACTACGGAGAAGAAGACCATTCCGCTGCCGCCGATCGTGGGCGGAGTGGCGATCGTCGCCGGTATCGCGCTGATCCTTGCCGAGCGCAGGAAGAAATAAGGGATTTTCGCGCAATCCAGCGTGTCGTTCACTAACAGCTGGGGACATGATGGCGCGAGGTCAAGAGAAAGAAGGAGGACATTATGAAGAGAATTGTGACCCTGTTTGTTGTGGTGGTTTTCTTATTGGCGGCCGTTAGCTGCGCGTCCTGGAGCAAGACCGCAAAGGGTGGCGTGATCGGCGGCGCCGTCCTCGGCGGCTTGATCGGCCATGCCGCCGGGAACACCGTGCTTGGCGCGATCATCGGAGCGGCTGTCGGCGGAGCGGCCGGCGCCGTTATCGGGAGTTACATGGACAAGCAAGCCGCGGAAATGCAGCGCGATATTGCAGGGGCCGAAGTCCAGCGCATCGGGGAAGGCATCAAGATCACCTTCGATAGCGGGATTCTTTATGATATTGACAAGTCAGACCTGCGGCCGGCCAGCAAAACAAGCCTGGCCAAGCTGGCCAAGATCCTGAATAAATATCCCGATACCAACATCCTGATCGAAGGCCACACCGACGACAGCGGATCGGAGGACCACAACATGACGCTAGCGAAGGAGCGCGCCCAGTCCGTGTCCTTCTACCTGGCGACAATGAATGTGCAGTCGGCGAGATTTTCCGTAACAGGCTACGGCGAAGCGCAACCGATCGTTACCAATGATACGGTTGCGGGCAGGCAGAAAAACCGCCGGGTGGATATCGCGGTGATCGCCAATGACAAGTTGAAAAAGGCAGCGCAGGACAAAGTGAAAGGCTGAATCTTGTAATCATATAAAGGAGGCCCCATGAATATTTTATGGATCATCATAATCGGTTTTGTGGTCGGGTTCATCGCCAAGTTGCTCATGCCGGGAAGGGATCCGGGCGGATTCATCATTACGATCCTTCTCGGCATTGCCGGCTCCTTCGTGGCGACCTACATCGGGCAGCACTTCGGCTGGTACAGGCAAGGCCAGCCGGCGGGGTTCATCGGGGCGATCCTGGGAGCCATCCTGATCCTGGCCGTTTACCGATTGCTTACAAGGAGATAATGACAGCCTGGTTCATCGTGCCGGCAAACAGGTTGGGCACGATAATGAGAAGCACAAGAAAAAGGGGGTAGGCATGATTTTTAAATATTCGTCACCATTGGCGCGATCTGTGCTATGGGATTTTTTACATACCACTTTGCTCGGCTGCTTATAGGGAGAAGAACCTTCTAGGGAAGAAACTTAAAAGAGGTGGTCATGGAAAAAATACAAACCAGATTGTTTGTCATTGTGATCGCGGCGTTCCTGTTCCAATCCTGCAGCCTCGTGCCGCTCACCGGCAGGCGCCAGCTCTCGCTCGTTTCTGATGCCGACATGCTTTCCATGAGCTATGGCCAGTACGACCAGTTCCAGAAGGAAAACAGGATGAGTTCCAACTCGGCGGATACGAATGAAGTGAAACGTGTCGGCAGGAACATCCAGAACGCGGTGACAACCTATTTCGCCCGGAACAATATGTCACAGGGTCTCAATGGGTTCGCCTGGGAATTCAACCTTGTCGAGAACAAGGAAGCAAACGCCTGGTGCATGCCGGGAGGGAAAGTGATGGTGTATTCCGGCATCCTGCCCTTCACGCGGAACGAAACCGGCCTGGCCGTCGTCATGGGGCACGAGATCGCCCACGCCGTGGCCAAGCACAGCAACGAGCGAATGAGCCAGGCACTGGTCGAGCAGCTGGGCGGACAGGTGCTCGCCCAAGCGCTCAAGCAGAAGCCCAAGCAGACCCAGCAGATCTGGATGGGCCTATTCGGCGTCGGGGTCCAGCTGGGCGCGGTCCTGCCCTACAATCGTCTCCAGGAAGGCGAAGCCGACCGCCTCGGGCTGATCTTCATGGCCATGGCCGGGTACGACCCCCATGCCGCCATCGGGTTCTGGCAGCGCATGTCCCAGAAAGCAGGGAAGCAGCCGCCGGAGTTCCTGAGCACGCACCCCACCGACAAGAAGCGGATGACGAAGATCATAGCCGCGATGCCGGAGGCGATGAGGTACTATAAGAAATAGCGATGAAAAGCCGCAGTTTTACCCAGACCAGGGTCTATTTCACAGCCGGCGTGCTTGCCGTTAGCGGCATGTTCATCATGCTGGTCCGAAAAAAGGCCCGTCAAGACAATGGAGAAGCAAGAGAAAATGGGAGGTAGACATATTCTTATTAAAAATTTTTGCGGTTCATTATGTTCCAATGAAAAGTAAAAAAAGGAGGGTAACAAAATGAGTAGATTTAGACTGACAAAGAGCATGGGGATGATCCTATTGGGCATCTGGCTCATCATGACCGGGCTGATTCCGCTGCTCCATTTGAGCTTTGAGGGCCTTTCCTTGATCATGGCGATCCTGGCCATTGTATCCGGAGCTTTGGTCTTACTCGGCCGTTAAATCCATGAGCCTCTGTATGAGGCTCAGGGGGGAGGATAATTTATCTCAACCCTGCGGAAACAGAAGAAGGGCGGTGATCAGTCTGATGATTCAGCACCGGTCCGCTTTGTCCGGGCCAATGGTTGACATTACAGCCGATTTTTCCTACCATCCATTCATTGGAGGAGTCGATCTTCAATGATCATGAATAATAAGGGCTTGGACTTGAATGGCAAGAAGATCCTGGTGACCGGAGCGGCCGGGTTCATCGGCAGCAATCTCGTGCCCGAGCTGCTGCGCAGAGGCAACCGCGTGGTTTGCCTGGCCAGGCTGGACGAAGACACTTCCCGTATTCAGGGTCTCGATTGCCGGATCGTTTACGGGGACCTTCTCGAAAAAACTTCTCTTGCGGAGGCCGTACGCGGTGCTGAGTACATTTTTCATCTGGCGGCCCTGCTGGGCGGGGGAACCCCCGAGGCATTTTTGCGGGTCAATTATGAGGGGACAAAAAATCTCATCGATGTCTGCCGCGAGCAGGGCGTGGTACCGGAACGGTTCCTGTTCGCTTCCAGCGCCACGGTCATGGGGCCTTCGGGGAAAAATGATTTGTTGAATGAAGGTGCGCCCTGCCGGCCGGTGAGCGCCTACGGCAGAAGCAAACTGGCAGCGGAAGAATACCTGGCTTCCTTGAAAAACACCTTGCCGTATACGATCATCCGCCTGCCCGTGGTCTATGGCCCCGGGAGCGACGGGGGGTTGTACATTTTTTTCAAGCTGCTGAGCAAAGGCCTGCAAGTGAATGTCGGCAGGTTGGAGGCGACTGTCTGTTTCGTCTGGGACGTGGTCCAGGGGATGATCGATGCTGCCGAGAACCCCAAGGCCCAGGGAGAAATCTATATCCTGGGTGAAGAAAAAGCCTATCACCTGAAGCAGATATATCAAACGATTGCCTCGATCCTGGGCAAGCACCCTGTCAAATTGCCGCTGCCCTATTTCGTGCTTCACTTCCTTACGTTTTTTATTGAAATCGTTTCCAAGCTGACGAAATCCGTCCCGGTCCTGACCCGGGAGGAATTGACCGTGTATTTGAAATACCGTTACTGGAAGTATGATACCCGCAAGGCGAGCCGGGATTTCGGTTTTCAAAGCCGCTACCCTTTTGTGCAGGGGGCGAAGATCACGATCGATTGGTACCGCCAGCAGGGCTACATTTAAAGGCGTTTTTCATTTGTAATGAGAAATAAAATGAAAGCGCTGGTGACCGGGAGCAGCGGATTTATCGGCGGCCACCTGGTGCGGCACTTATTGGAACGGGGATACGCTGTATCCTGTCTTGTCCGGCCCGCCAGCGAGCCACGTGCCTTGGCAGGACTTGCTGTTACCCGCATCAGCGGCAGCTATTTTGACCTTGATACCCTGCGCCGTGCTGTAGAGGGCATGGAGTATATATTTCACGCCGGGGCCGTGCTGAGCGCTCCGGATTGGCCGGGCTACTTCAGGACCAACGTGGAAGGCACGACCAATATACTGGAGGCCTGCGCGCAGGCAAATCCCGGGCTGAGGAAATTGGTCGTTGTTTCCAGCATTTCAGCCGTTGGTCCGGCCCTTGATAAAAAACCTCTGCGTGAAGGGGACGATTGTCGGCCCGTGTCGCTGTATGGAAAAAGCAAATACCTGGCCGAACAGGCGGCGATCGCTTTTTTCGACAGGCTGCCGATCGTGATCGTGCGCCCGGCGAACGTGCTGGGGGCCGGGCAAAGGGAGTTGCTTGCCGTCATGAACCTGCTGCGGCGGCGGATCGTGCCTCTGATCAGCCGTGGCGAGAAACAGACCAGCATCTGCTTCGTGCAGGACCTGGTCCGGGCACTGGTTTTGGTTGCGGAAAATGAGTCGGTCAGGGGCAGAACCTATTTCGTGGCGGCAAAGGAATTTTACTCATGGCGGGAAATTCTAAATCAGCTGCTTCTGGAAATGAATCTGAAATTCGTGCTGAAGATACCCCATCCGCTTATGCTGAGCGTGGCATTTGTTTCCGAGGCCATCTCAAGGCTGACGGGAAATGCGCCCCTGGTTACACGCAGCGATTTGCGCAGCGCCCGCAACAATTACTGGCTATGCGACACCAGCTTGATCCGTGAGGAACTCGGCTTCCGGATCGAGGTGGAATTTGGCCAGGGGATCAGGGATATCGTGCGGCAGTTCAAAGCTTTACGGTCGCTGCGAAGATAACATCCAGCGTCAGGTCATGGTCGGAACGAAAAATATTTGAGAAATATGATTTTTTTAAATATTCCTGTATGTTCTCTGGATTTATTAAGGGAAGTTAAAGTGGAGCTGAGGAGGATCGAACTCCCGACCTTCTGAATGCCATTCAGACGCGCTCCCAAACTGCGCTACAGCCCCACGAGAATATCAATATACCATAAATCGGGGGCCAAAGCAACAGGGTTCAAAGTCAAGGAATCGGTGGACGGTGGACGGCGTAGGGAAGAAAAAGGGAATAGGTAGGGTAGGGGCGGCCCCCCGTGGCCGCCCTTTTTCCCCAAAATCCCAAACACCAGATCCCAAAAAAGGAATTAAGGAAGGGCGAACACGGGGGTTCGCCCCTACACTTGCCCTGTCCTTGACAAAAAAAACGCTACTGGATACCATGTTTCAACACGGAGCGAGGTGCCGCCGCCAATGGATGAAAAAGAAACCACTCGCGAACTGGTCGTCGTCGACGTCAAGCGCTATAAAAAGGTCAAGCGCGCCCTGTTGGATAGCGAGGAGCGCTATCGCCAGCTTTTTGAAAACGTGCCCATCGGCATCTACCGCACCACACCCGGCGGCCAAATCGTGGACGCCAATCCGGCCCTGGTCAAGATGCTGGGGTACGAATCTTTTGATGAACTGGCCGCCAGGAATCTTGAAAAGGATTTTTTTGACACCGAGTATCCACGCGCCCACTACCTGGCCATACTGGAGCACGAGGGCGAGATCAAGGGATCGGAAGCGGTTTGGCGCAAGAAAGACGGCTCCATGATCCATGTCCGTGAAAACGTGAAATCAACCTCCAGCCCCGACGGGGAAGTTTTTTTCGAGGGTACCATTGAGGACATCAGCGAGCGCAAGGAGGCCGAAACCAAACTGCTGGCCTACCAGGAGCAGTTGCGGGCCCTGACCTCGGAACTGACCCTGATCGAGGAGAAGGAGCGGCGGCGCATCGCCTGCGAGATCCATGACCAGATCGGGCAGAACCTGGCCCTGTGCAAATTAAAAGTCGCGGCTATGGAAAAAAACATGCCGAAAGCTGCCATGAAATTGGAGCTGGCTGCCGTCCGCCGCCTGCTGGAGTGCAGCATCCAGGACGCCCGCTCCCTGATCTTCGATCTCAGCCCGCCGGTCCTGTATGAACTGGGCTTCACGGCCGCGCTGGAATGGCTGGCCGAAAGGATCCAGGAGCAGTTCCATGTCCCGGTCGAATTCGAAAGCCGCTTCGGGGATCCTGAATTGGATAATGACCGGCAGGTGATCCTGTTCCAGGTAGTGCGCGAACTGCTGGTCAATGTTGGCAAGCACTCGCAAGCCAGCCAGGCCAAGGTCATCCTGTCTCATCAGGAGCCGTTCCTGAAGATCCAGGTCAACGATGACGGGGTGGGGTTCGATGCGTCGCGGATATTCAGTCCCAAGGATCAGAACAGTGGCTTCGGCTTTTTCAGCATGCGCGAACGCTTGAATTATCTTGGCGGCGGCTTGGAGGTTAAATCCAAGCCCGGGAAGGGTTCGCAGATCATCCTGACCGTTCCGCTGCCTGGCCCCGGGCTTGTTGCCAAAAAGGAGAATTCATGAGCGTGAAGATCATCATCGCCGATGACCACCAGATCATGCGTGACGGCTTGCGCACCCTGCTCGAAAAGGAAAAAGGCCTGGAAGTGATCGCCGAAGCCAAGAACGGCCGTGAAGCCATCCGCCTGGTCGAGCAGCTGCGCCCCGACATCATCATCATGGACATCTCCATGGATGACCTGAACGGCATGGACGCCACGCGCCACATCGTGGCCAAGGAATGGGGCTGCCGGGTCATTGCCTTGTCCATGCACGCCGACAAACGCTTTGTGGCCGGGATGTTCGAAGCCGGGGCCATGGGCTACCTGCTCAAGGACTGCGCCTTTGACGAAATGATCCAGGCCATTCGCCAGGTGGTTTCGGGGCGGACGTACCTTTGTTCCATGATCTCGGGTGTAGTGATCCGCGATTACATCCAGCGCATGCGCAAAAGCAATCCCTCATTGCTCAGCCCGCGCGAAAAAGAAATCCTGCAGCTCCTGGCTGAAGGCAGCACCACCAAGCGCATCGCCAACCAGCTATGCGTGTCGGTCAAGACCGTTGAAACGCACCGCCAGCACGTCATGGACAAGCTCAAAATATTCAGCATCGCCGACCTGACCAAATACGCCATCAAGGAGGGGATCACCTCCCTGGATATGTGATGCCTAGTAGACAGTAGTTGGTAGTCAGTAGGAAGAGGCTAGGGGCGATAGACAATGGGTCATGGGTCACAGATGAAAATCGGTGTAAGGTGTACGGTGCACGGTTGACGGTGAAGAAAAAAACGAGGCTTGGGATGGAGACAGAAATTGTAAATGGGTGAAAGGGTAAACGAGTGGAAGGGGAAGAAAATCGTTCGAATTATTGCCATTTCCCGTCTACTCGTACACGCGTTTACCCGTCTACCATTTCACCATTCTACTCATTTACTTCCTGGTTTAGAACATTGGAATTTGAGATTTGGAATTTGAGTCTTCTCTCGTTATGCGTCACGAAAGTTCGTTTAAACTGCACTTCGGCCCTAAGGTTTTTCGAATGCCGGAATCAGGTATTTCCCGATTGTTTTGCCGTTCGCTTCCAAGTATGTAATGACTAAGTATTTTTTAAGGGTCACAATGAAAAGGGGGGAGAGCGGGATTTTTCGAGGTGCCTGACCGCTCCAATCGCAAATTCCATTGAATCGTGGTATGATCACGGCTGGAGAAACATGGGCGCCAAAAATTTTGTCAACCAGTTCAAAAACACCCGCCGCCAGGCGGGACTTCATGGCCGCCATCCCCTTGGGGGACAGGCGCGGGTGCAAATGAGTAAAAGCGAAAAAAAATCCGGCCGCGCCAACAACAATCCGCATACGGCGCAACGGCCGTTTAAAAAATATTCCGGACCCCAGGGCAAATAAGCGCGACCCGATTCCCTGCTTTTGTGCGACTGATATTGATTTCTGGTTAAATATTTAGTACATTATAATCGTGTTGAAACGCTTATTGGGAATATACTTCATGCTGACGGCCTGCCTTTCCCTGCCGGCCAGGGGGCCCGTCAATCTGCAGAACATTCGTTACTATTCTTATCCCGAGTACACGCGCGTGGTCCTGGATCTCAGCGCCGATATCAAGATCGCCGAAAAAACCCTCAAGGGCAGCAGCAGCGGCCGCCTTTTTTTTGACCTGAAAAACTGCCGCTTTGCCGCGGATTACCCTTTTGAAAAGAAAAATGAGATCAAGATCCAGGCCGGGAACCTGCAGAGGATACGTATCGGCAAATGGAACGCCCAGACCATCCGCGTGGTCTTTGATTTCGACAAGATCGGCAAATACAACCGTTTTTATTTGACCTCCCCCTTCCGCATCGTCTTTGACATATATAGTCAGGCCGAATTCGTCAGCCATGCCCAGCAGGCGCGGGAGCAGAATCTCCCCGTGGTAGAAGGCAGCCCATCCATCGCCCGCCAGCTCGGGCTGGGCGTGCACCGCATCGTCATTGATCCGGGCCACGGCGGCAAGGATCCCGGTACGATCAACCGTCGCCTGGACTTGCAGGAAAAGAATATCACCCTGGATATCGGCAAAAGGCTGAACGCCATTTTAAATGAACATGCGGAATTCGAGATCATTCTCACCCGCTGCCGCGACGAATATGTGCCGTTGGAGGAGCGGGCGGCCATCGCCAACTTCAACCAGGGCGACATTTTCGTTTCTATCCATACCAACTCGGCGCCGCGCCAGACCGCCCGCGGCGTGGAATCGTATTACCTGAACATCACCGCCGACCCCCGGGCCATGGAAGTGGCCGCCCAGGAAAATGCCATGAGCAGCAAGTCCATGGCCGATATGCGTACCATCCTGAACCAGATACTGCAGAACAGCAAGATTTCCGAATCCAGGATCCTTGCCCAGTCGATCCAGAGGGGCATGGTCGCCAACCTGAAGCAAAAATACGATGCCGTCGACGATCTGGGAGTGAAGAAGGCGCCTTTCTACGTTCTGTTGGGCGCGCAGATGCCATCGGCGCTGATTGAGGTCTCCTTTCTCAGCAACCTGAACGAGGCCAAACGGTTGGCCTCGCCCTCGTACCGCCAGGCCGTTGCCGCCGGGCTGTACCTGGGAATCATCAATTTTATTCAAAGTCTGGGCAAATGATGAAACTTTATCAGGTTTTTTTACGTCTTGATATTTCTAGATAAGATAAGGAGGATCGCATGAAAAAAATAGGTTTAATCGCCGGGACCAGTTTTTTGGCCGGCGCGCTTTTTTTCGCCTTAAGTTTCGGTTTCCTGCAAAAATCAGTCAATAATGAGCCTGTCATCAGCCCGGCCGTAGTCAGGGCTGAATCCGTTTCCCAGTCGGTCGTTCCCAACAGTTTCGTCGACATCGTCCGCAAAGTCAAACCGGCGGTGCTCAAGGTGATATCTGAATCGATTGTGGAAAGGCGCTCCAGGTTCGGCGACGATTTCTTCGACCAGTTTTTCAACGCTCCGCGGCGCCAGGAAAAGCGTTCCGGCGAGGGCTCGGGATTTTTCATCTCGGCCGACGGCTATATCCTGACCAACAACCATGTGGTCAAGGATGCCGTCAAAGTGAAGATTTTTAATATCGATAATGCGGAATTCACCGCCAAGATCATCGGCACCGATCCCAAAACCGATCTGGCGTTGCTGAAGATCAGTACCAAAAACGTCCCCTTCATTGATCTGGGTGACTCCAATGCCGTGGAAGTAGGTGAGTGGGTGCTGGCCATCGGCAACCCCTTCGGCCAGGACCTGACGGTCACTTCGGGGATCATTTCGGCTACGGGCCGGCATCTCGGCCTGGCCCAATACGAGGACTTCCTGCAGACCGATGCTGCCATCAACATGGGCAACTCGGGCGGGCCGTTGATCAATATGAAGGGTGAGGCCATCGGCATCAACTCCACAATCCTCACCCCCAGCGCCGGCAACATCGGCATCGGCTTCGCCATTCCGGCCAACATGGCCAAGAAAGTGGTGGCCGACCTGAAAACCAAGGGCAAGGTGGTACGCGGCTGGTTCGGCATCCAGATCCAGAACATCAGCGCAAGCGATGCCAAGGACCTGCCCACCGCCGGCGTACTGGTTTCCAGAGTGGAGGAGAATTCCCCGGCCCAGAAAGCCGGTTTGAAGCGCTATGATCTGATCGTGGCCATCAACGGCAAGGCGATCAAAGCTGCTGCCGACCTGCAGATGGAGATCGCCAATTCGGCTCCCGGTGATGAGATCACCACCACCATTTACCGTAACCGCGAAAAACAGGTGCTTAAGGTCAAGGTGATCGAGGCCCCGGATGCGGTCCGCGAGCAGGCCGCGGCCGAGAGCAAAAGCATGAGCCTGGGCATGGCCCTGGTCAAGAACACTCCGGGCCTGGCCCGCGAATACGGATTGAAGACGGCCAAGGGCCTGGTGGTCGAGAATGTGGAGCGGGGCGGCGCGGCCGCCGAGAACGGGATCAAAACAGGTGACGTGATCCTGGCCGTCAACCGCACTGCAGTAGAGAGTGTGGCTCAATTAAGAAGCTTCCTGGCCGGACGGCGCAGCGGTTCCATGGTCCTGCTGCTGATCAACCGCGACGGCGATGAGGTGTACATCCGCTTTGCCCTGCCGGAATGATCTTTTACAAGACCAGTTCCTTCGGCAACGATTTCATCGAGATCGATGCCAGGGACCTGCCGGTCGGGGCGGCCGACAAGGGCGCCCTGGCCGAACGGATCTGCGACCGCCAGCGCGGGGTCGGCGCTGATGGCGCGGTCTTTTACCGGGTCGAGAAGCAAGGATTTCATTTTGAGATATTCAACCGTGACGGCGGCGCGGCCGAATTGTCGGGCAATGGCATGGCCGGACTGGCTGCGGTCCTGTTCCAGCGCCGCCTGGCGGCTTCGCCGCTGCGGCTCCTTACCGCCGTCGGTTCGCGGCGGATCGATCTCCTGGCCCGCCGGGGTCCGGTCTTCCAACTCGATGTGGAAATCGGCCGGCCCGATTTTTCCCAGCGCCGGTTTTTTCCTTTTCTAAAGGACGGGCAGGAGAGTTCCACCTGCGCCGGCCTGAAATTTTTTCCGGTTTCCGTAGGCAATCCCCATGCCGTGGTCCTTTGCCGGGACCGGTTTGCCCCCGGGCGGTTGGCCGCCCTGGGGAAAAAACTGGAATGCCACCCCATGTTCCCCGGGCGGGTCAACGTGGAATTCGTCAATTTCAGCAGCGCCGAAAAATGCCGGGTCTTTTTTTACGAGAGGGGAGTCGGGGCGACCCTGGCTTCTTCGACCGGCAGCGCCGCCGTGTTCGCCGTTTTACGGCGGCAGGGAAAGGTCCGGGACCGACTGGCCATCGACTGCGGCGCTGAAAAGATCGCCGTCAGCTGGAAGCAGGGAATTTTTGTTCACAATTTCACTCGCCTGATCTGCCGTGGCAATTACTTCGGATAATTGGGGCGAACTTTCATCTGCAAGTTTGCATGATGGCTGGGAGGGAGATCCATGCTGTCTAAGATATTCAAGGGGCTGTTGGCTTTCATTGGTTTGTTGGCACTTTTTGTTTTGGCTTACCTGGCGTTCATGTGCGCAACGGACTTCAGACCAGAGGCAGAGACCAATCTGGACATTCAGAACAATAGGGCCGCAATACTGAAAAAAGGTATGCCGATGTTTCAAGGAATATAATTTGTTTTTCAGCAGACCCTAATTAATCGACTTCAACAAAGGTCTTTATTAATCCAGTAGTTCGAGTTTTTGATTAAAATACTTGTTAAATATTACTCGGAATGTATTTATTGTTTTTGACGAATCGGTAAGTAATGAATAATCTTTGTCGGGAAAATAAAAACAATTTAAAACCGAGAATTCTATTTCACTTTTATCTTCCCCTTCAAATGCCCTGAAGCCATGATCGCCCTGAACTACTATGATTGGCGGCTCTTCAGCGGAAATGAAAATATTGTTTATCGTTTCTATTAAAAGTTTATTTGTATACTTTAATTGCTCTAAGTAGTTGTACTTATTCTTAATGTCGCTTGCATAGCTAAAATCGGTTTCGTTCCCTTCGGCATCAAAATAATAAGGTGGATGAGGCATCATTATATGAGCGTAAATAAATTTTGGCTTTTCGTTAAATGTGCTTCGTATCGTTCTTAATCTATTAAAAATATCGAGGTTTATATTAGCCATGTCAGCTGTGTTCTCATTGTAAATCTCATAAATGTAACCATATATTGTACGAGCTTGATAAATGTTCCCTTTTTTTAAGAAGTAGATGTCCTGATAAAACTTCTTCTCACTCAAAATATCGAAAAATGATAGATTAATAAAATCATAACCTAATTCATAAAAGTGCTTAACGACTATATTGTTTTTGATAAGTTCAGCCAAGGATAAGTAGCTGCTCTTGGCATATAAATAAGTTGTATCGATATTGAGTTCAGCCATGTTGAATGTAGATGCTATTGAATAATTGGTAATTTTGTAAATTGTTTTTCCATTTTCAGCAACGAAGAAGCCATTTTCAATCAAGAATTTTTTTAGTTCACCATTAGCGAAATTCCAATGTTTTTGTAAGACGTTAAATCCGCTATAACCATCAAGTATGATGAAATAGATATCCGGTTTAGTTGTTATATTATTCAAAGACTGCTTTAATTCTATTTTGTTTTTTAACTCGACTTTAGATATTTCTAAAAAACCGCAACCAATAATTTCAATAAATAAAAAAATTGTGGTCAATAAGTTTAAGTAGGAATTCAGTTTTAATAGTTTCAGCTTAGTTTTATATAGCCATAAAGTTAAAGCAAATAATAAAATAATTACTAATGCGACAGTAAAAAACAATTCTCCAATAAAAGTTGAAAATAGACTGATTGCGTTTGTAATTTTGACATAAGCACGAACTTCAACTATATCTCTGAAAAAGAGTGTAACAAACAATGTGTAACTCAAGATCAAAGATGATTTTATACGGTCTTTAATCATCCATTTAATAACAAAAAATGCTGCGAGCCCCAAAGCAAAAATGATAAGCAACGAGATTATCGCTTCGTAAAAGTTGATCGAAAGACCAGCCTTAAATTTTAATAAGCTTGTATTAATGAAAAAAAGGAGAATTAAGTTCAGAGGGTGAACAGAGGTGGTATTGCTTGTCAATACCATTTGAAGCCGCGAATAAAGTGTCCCCATTTTTATCCAGCTTTCAGCGCCACCTTGGCCTTGAATTGTTCGTCATACACCTTTCTAAGTCTCAATCGGTCCTCCTTGCTCATTGTAAGGAGTACACTTTAAATTAGCAACTTTTTGGTCTAAATAAGTGGGACCATTACAATTCCGTCTTTTGCCTGTACTGTTCACTACCCATGAGAGGCTCCTGTTTGACATTTTCAACAGACTTGGTATCATTTGATTATTGATGGCAGACACAATAAATGGAGCAAAAACTGAGATATACAGTCTGTTGATGATGAGAGGAAATTCTGTGACGGAACAATCAAGAAGACAATTTATTCAATCATGTCTATGTTTCACACTATCAGGATTAAGTCCAACCTTTGTATTTCTCTGCACTGGGTGCAAAAAAAATGAAAAATCGACATCCCTTCCTGACGTTCTTGAATATGAAAAGAAAGAGCGACTTGTTGTTGAAAGGGCAGCAAAAATTGATCCGAATTATGAACCAGCTTATCTAAAATTACACAGAACCGGAGAGTTGAAAAAACGCGGAGAAGAACTTTGGAACATAATGGAAAGCTGTAAGCTTTGTCCCAGAATGTGTGGATTCAACCGTTTAGCTGGAAAAAAAGGATTCTGTCAGGCAACTTCCAAACTTTTTGTTGCATCATATCATCCCCATTTCGGAGAGGAGAGGTCCCTTGTAGGAAGAGGAGGCTCAGGAGCCATATTCTTCAGTAATTGCGGCTTAAGATGTGTCTTTTGTATAAACTGGGAAATCAGCCAGGGAGGTAAAGGTAAGCTTACGAGTATTGAAGAATTGGCGCAGATGATGCTTAGCCTCCAAAAAAGGGGCTGCCATAATATTAACTTGGTTACACCAACCCATTATTCTGCACACATTCTTCTTGCCGTGGATATCGCCGCCGGCAAAGGTCTGAGGTTACCTCTTGTCTACAATACCTGTGGATTGGAACGCCTGGAGATAATAAAGATGCTTGACGGAATAATCGATATTTATCTACCTGATTTTAAGTATGGGGATGGTAAGATGGCTGCAAAACATCTATCGGCAGCAGCGACCTATCCAGAGATTACAGAGCAGGCAATCTTAGAGATGCAACGTCAGGTGGGCGTAGCAAGACCAGCTAAGGATGGCCTTATGTTTAGAGGGTTGATGATCCGGCATCTAGTTATGCCCAATAGGGTTGCCGGAACAAAGGAAATTATTGAATGGATAGCGCAAAATTTACCCAAAGATACCTATTTTAACATTATGCAGCAATATACGCCGACACACAAAGCATTTGAATATCCAGAGATATCCCGTAGAATTACCCAGGAAGAATTTAAGGAAGCGGTAAGATGGGCAAAGGCAGCCGGCCTTACCAATCTGGATATTCAAGGATGGCGATAAAGATGAGAAGAACAAAGAGATACTTTTTAATCTTAACTGTAGCCATTGGTGCTTTTGCCGATGAGGCAGTTAGGAAGTTTTAAAATGGCCAAGAAGAGCCCCTTTATTTAATGCCGGTGGGAAAGAAATAATTACTTTTGGGACTTCCACAAATGAAAAGAAAGCAAAGCTATAAGCCAAAGATTAAGACAGTAGCGTTGACAATCTTTATTATCAGGAAAAGAGGCAAGGATGTGCAATGTCTCAAGTATTTAGATAAGTTTCTTCCTTTGTCTGAACGTTTTCATCATGTTAATGCCCATCACAACAGAGAACTGTATTTTAAGCAATATATTACACTCATCCAACTTTCATCTGCAAGTTCGGATGATGGCTGGGAGGGAGATCCATGCTGCCTAAGATATTCAAGGGGCTGTTGGCTTTCATTGGTTTGTTGGTACTTTTTGTTTTGGCTTACCTGGCGTTCATGAGCGCCACGGACTTCAGACCAGAGGCAGAGACCAATCTGGACATTCAGAACAATAGGGCCGCAATACTGAAAAAAGGTATGCCGATATCTGTCTTGACCTTTAATGTCGGTTATTGCGGGTTGGACGCGGCCGAGGACTTTTTTATGGATGGCGGAACTCGGTCCCGCTGTAAAAGCCTTGAACAGACACTGATCAATCTGGATCATATCACAAATTTCTTGTCCAAGGAAAAGCCGGATTTGATCGTGTTGCAGGAAGTGGACATCAGATCCTCAAGGAGCCATCAGGTCAATGAATTGGATCATCTGCAAAAAAAAATTGTCGGCTACGCCAGTATTTTTGCTGTCAACTATAAAGTGCCATGGGTGCCGGTACCGCTCACCCGGCCAATGGGCTCGGTATACAGCGGCTTGCTGATCTTTTCCCGATATAATGTGCAAGCGGCGACCAGATATCAGTTCCCGGGCCGTGAACCATGGCCGCGGCAATTGGCCGAGCTGGACAGATGTTTCATAGAATGCAGGCTGCAGCTGGAAGATGGCAAGGAATTGCTGCTGATTAACGCTCATTTGTCCGCCTATGACAAGGGGGGTCGGATCAGGAAACTGCAGTTGGCATTCTTGAAGAAGCGGATAATCGCTGAATTTAAAAATGGCAACCATGTGATTGTCGGTGCTGACTGGAACCATGGACTTCCGGGTAGCGATCCAAAGTTTTTTAATTCAGCATGGCCATGGCCCAGCTGGTATGCGACGCTAGCGGAAGATTTTACACCGCCAGGGTTTGCCTGGGCATTGGACAAAACCGTCCCTACGGTGAGAGACAATGCTTTTGCCTACCAGGAAGGTAAAAATTTTGTCGCTGTTGTAGACGGTTTCCTGGTATCTGCCAATGTCGAAATACTGAGGGTGTTAGGGCACGACCTGGGTTTCCAAAACAGCGATCACAACCCGGTATCGGCAGTATTTGTTTTAAAATAAAGACTAAAAAAGTTTTTAGAAGTTGGATATGTCTCGGATTTTCATTAAAACCTGGGAAAAAATGAAGCATTTGATTTTTAGCCATTTTTCAGGCAAATTTCTAAAAGCGCACCCGCTTTTGATAAAAATTCTTTTTTAATAATTGTAATTGTCCACAAAAACTATTGACATTTCAGATCATTATCTTCAAGATGTCAGCGGCATAGTGATGCTATTGATTTTCCTATGAGTCATGGAAATGGAAACACTCAGTGACTTCCCGAAACTTTACTGCCCGTTCATTCGTCAGACCTTCAAGATCAACAAAGACCATTTCAAGCAGTTCGGACGCAGCTATCAGCTCCGCGCTCCTGAAGTCTATCTGGTAATTGATAGAGTAAATCCCGGCTATGAATGGGTTTTTGAGGATCCAGAAACTATAGCCGTCGAAAAACTCAATGGCACAAATATCAAGCTTAAAACCGAGAACGGACGCCTGGTCGCCCTGCAGAACCGCAAAAATGTTATCGACCCCCTGCAGATTATCAAAGGGAAAACATTTATCATTGAAGGTGTTTTCCGCTCTGTTGCCAAGGGGTATATGAAAAATGACGGCGAGCAGGCTGGCGAGTTGATCGGGCCGAGTGTCAACGGCAATCCCTACAAGATGGATTTTCATGAATGGTATCCTTTCGAAAAGTCAATTGCCGACCTGCGCTATAAATCATTCGCTGAGCACGAGCGGACATTCGGCAATTGGAGCCGATGGTTTAAAGACTGGCTCTTTTCCCGCCACTATACCAAACTGGCGTCAAAGAAGGGAATTGACGATAAAGTTTTTGCTGAAGGAGTAGTTTTTTACAACCTCAAACGCAAAGCTGAAGGCAAGGTATACATGGCTAAGCTGCGCCGTGATATGTTTGACTGGTTCTACGATAAAATTGAAATATTCAACTTCAATGTAAAGGGCAAGGATGAAATTGAAGATCAGGAGAAATTCGATTGATCGTAGACGGGGACAAGGGACAGGTTACATATAGTTGACAGAGTAAATTTGTTGCAATATAATTTAATTGTGATCAGGGAAAAATGAATAGAAATAGATTATTATTTAGGCATGAAATCATTGCCCTGATCTTATTGGCTGTTTTTCTGTTTCTACCATCAAATAGCTTGGCCCTTGATCCACGAAGGGAGATTGACCAGTACAGCTTGAACACCTGGTCAATTGAAAACGGATTACCGCAGAGTTCGGTGCTGTCAGTGCTTCAGAGCAAGGATGGATACATCTGGGCCGGGACCTATGAAGGCCTTACCAGATTTGACGGAAAAAAATTTGACATTTTTGACAAGACCAACACTCCTGAGATTAAAACCAATGGGGTCAATACCATTTTTCTGGATCGTAAAGAAATTCTGTGGATCGGAACTTCGGACGGTTTGATTTCTTATTCCAAAGGATCTTTCAGAAGATATTCCACAGAAGACGGGTTGTTTAACAATTATATCTCTGCCATATGCGAGGATCAAAAAGGCATCTTATGGGTGGGTACCACAGGCGGACTCAACTGGCTTAAACAGGAGAGATTTCAAGGTTTTAAATCTGGGGATGGATTGTCCCATAATTATATTTCTTCCATTGTGGATGACATGAATGGCAATTTATGGATTGGCACAAATGGCGGCGGGTTGAACAGATTCATTGATGGCCAATTCATCCAATATACTGAAAAAGGAGGGTTCCCCGGTCGTGAAGTCTGGTCATTGTGCAGAAAGCGGGATGGTGGGATTTGGGCTGCCACATCCAATGGTCTGGTATTGATGAGAAATGACCGCATGAAGATTTTTTCCAAAAAAGATGGGTTATCCAGCAATGATATCAGGGCATTGTTTGAAGACAGCCACGGTGTCCTTTGGCTGGGAACCATGGATGGCGACCTGAACCGGCTACATAACGGGGTGTTCTCATCAATTGCCCTGAAAACGGTAATTCACGATAAGATCTGCTCAATATACGAAGACCGTGAAGGAAGTCTGTGGATTGGAACCTACAAGAATGGAATAGCCCAGTTGAAGGATGACAAGTTTATCCTTTACAATTCCCGTCATGGTTTGCCAGTTGATGTGGTGCGGTCGATCTACGCGGATGCGGATGGGAACTTATGGATCGGAACTGTAGGTGGGGGATTGGTTCGATTTTCAAATGGCCAATTCTTTACTTATGGCCTTCAACAGGGTTTGAAAAACAACCGGATCTGGTCCATTTGCCAGGGCCTGGATAAATCGATCTGGTTCGGAACCTATGGTGGTGGGCTGCACCGCTTGAAAAATGGAAAAATAGATGTGATTTCGACACGCAATGGTCTTGCCAACGATGTGGTCCGTGTGGTCTTTGCCGATTCGAAAGGCAGGATTTGGGTTGGAACCAACGGTGGCGGGATCGATGTGATCCAGAGAAAAAAAATCACTAATTACAGTACCAAGAATGGCTTGATCGACAATTATATTTATGCCATCAATGAAGACCGGGAAGGAACCATCTGGATCGGAACCTTTGGCGGCAGGATTGGAAGGTTCAAAAATGGAAAATTCTATTTTTTCAGCAGGCAGGAGCTCAAGGTCACCAGCGCTGTCTGGGCAATATACCCTGATCCTGAGGGGGCTGTCTGGTTTGGAACCAATGATGGAGGTCTGCTCTGTTTCAGAAACAACCATTTTTCACATTTTACCACAAGAGATGGCCTTTACAGTGATCTTGCCTTTCAAATCTTAGAGGATCAGAAAGGCAGCCTCTGGATGAATAGCAACAATGGTATCTATGCAGTGAAAAAAAGCGATTTGACAAGGTTTGAGACTGGCAAAATCAAGCGAATTCCCTGCATAGCATATGGACGGAGCGAGGGAATTAAGTACACCGAAGGGAGTGGCCCGGCACAGCCGGCGGGTTATGTCTACGGGAAGGGAAGGCTATGTTTTCCAACAACCAGTGGGATTGTTCTCATTGAGCCCGAACATATTCCCGTAAACCGTATTTCCCCTCCAGTTGAGATCGAAAGGGTTGTGATCGAAGGAAAAGGATATCCTCCAAAGCCATTCATTCATTTGCCTGCTGGAAAGAAAAACCTGGAAATTCAATATACGGGATTGAGTTTCGTGCTTCCAGACCAAGTTCTCTTCAAATATCAACTTGAAGGCTTTGACCCGGATTGGATCGATGCCGGACAGCGCCGGACAGCTTACTATACCAATATCCCGCCCGGTTCCTATAAATTCAAGGTCATAGCCTGCAACAACGATGGGGTTTGGAACACGATCGGGGATTCCTTTTCCTTTTATCTCAAGCCCCATTTTTATCAAACCAAAGTGTTTTACTTGCTTCTGGGTTTTTTATTTGTTGTTCTTGGATTTACAACCTATCGGATGAGAATCAACCATTTGAAAAAGGGTGAAAAGAGACTTCAGCGGATTGTGAATGAGAGCACGACAGAATTGCAGGAAAAGAACAGCAGGCTCGAAATCGAGATTTCAGAAAGAAAGAAGACAGAAAAGGAGAAAGAAAAATTAATCACAGATCTGAGTGAAGCATTTGCAAATATCAAGAACCTCAAGGGCTTGCTGCCGATTTGTGCGAGTTGCAAGAAAATTCGTGATGACAAGGGATACTGGAACCAGATCGAGGTCTATATTATGCAGCATTCGGAAGCAGATTTCAGCCATAGTCTGTGCCCTGAATGCGCCAAGAAAATTTATCCAGAAATGAAGCTGGATAAGAAGTGAAAATTCTTTTCATTTGACCGGTCCGGATATCGAGCTCAGAACCGAAAGCAGAGTGGGGAACCAGATAAACTACAATCGTCAGCACAGATGCTGTAATGACAAACCAGGATGAGACAAGGGACAGTCTTTTAGATTTTTAGAATTTGATGATATATTACTGCCATGAGGCAGGCACGATTGACTTGGCTGGGCGCTTTTCATCATGTTATGAATCGGGGCTTGGGCCGGGAAGCGATTGCGGTGGGGAATTGTTGGTCTATCTAAGAAATATGTGCGGACTGAAATATTCGCAAATAGCAGAGATCGATTTTTTCAGAGATTTAAAATTCAATTTCTTGGGAAATCTTTACGGTACGGCGAAAAAAAAATTGCAAGAAAAAAACTAAAATTATAAAAGACCGCCCCTCTTCTTCGTTTTTTCTATGAGCGGGGAGTCGGTGTGACCCCGGCTTCTTCGACCGGCAGCGCCGCTGAAAAGATCGCCGTTAGCTGGAAGCAGGGAATTTTTGTTCACAACCTCACCCGCCTGATCTGCCGCGGTAATTTTTTTCGCTAAACCGGTCCCACAGCGGGTTCCATGCTTTTGAACGGAAATACTGGAATGCGGACTTCTCCCTGATGGATGCGCTGCATTCAGAAATGGGGAACATTCCCCACATGGAAATCGCGGCCGGCAAGAAAAATCACTTTGGCAGGTTTATATATGTTGAAAAATGTGTTAAGATAGCGATGCGAAGGAGTCACCCACTGACCGCAGAAAGTCCCCCGGAGCTGCCAAAGGTCCGAAACATGCGGGACTCCGTAGTACGAAAACGCAGGAAGCGATTCGCTGGCATGGAATTTGCTAAGGAGGCGTTCATGAAAAAGCCGATAGGCTTGGTTTTACTTGTGCTTCTTTTTTCGGGCATTGCGACCGCTGCGGGGGACAGAGTCATCCTCACATTTTACGGCAACTATTTGAACCTGGCCGAGAACAATTTCACAGGCCAGGCCAGTCAAAGCAAAGTTTTTTTTGAAGCCAAGGCTGCGGTCGCCATTTCCGGGAACATATATTTATGGGCCAGCCACGGCTATTTCCCGTTGCGCGACAGCTGGACCGGCTGGAATTCGAAAAATTCGTTCGACGCGGACATCAGCATGAAACGAACGTTGGCCAAGAGGGTCATCGCAGGGGGCTGCGGATTTTTTGCCGGTTATTTCGAAGAGAAGCAGATCGCGATCAGGACGGAAGTCGGTATCTGCTCCATCAGCAATGACATCGAATCGACAATCAGCAAAATAGACACGAATGAACGGCTCCGTTCCGAATCAGCCAAGCAGTCAGGTATCGGCGTGCGGGGAAATCTGGCTTTCACCTACGGGCTTTACAAGAATATTTTCGCAGAGGCATCCATGGGTTACATGTATGCGTCCGATAAAATTGATGACGTGCGCAGCAATTTGGGCGGCTTCCATCTGGCGCTGGGTCTGGGGATACAGCTGTAGATCCTGGAGAGGGCAAAAATGATAAGAAAAACAATTCCGGTCTTGGCCGCGGTCCTGCTGGCGGCGATTTTTTTGTTTGACGCTTGCAAGAAAGCGGCTGTGGAAACCTACACGGTTACGGTTACGGTATCCGTTGGTGTTTCCGGAACACCGCTTGCAGGAACATATTATTTAGATGCAGGCAATCAATTGACATACAGCTACGAACTGAATGAAGGGTATGCAAAATTGACGGTGCTTTTGGATGGCAAGGAAGTCGAGGCCAGTGGAACGATCACCGTATCCGGCGATCACACCATGCGGGCATATTCGGACGCTAACACCGAATTCACTCTGACAGTTACCAGGGGAACCGGAGTAAACGGAACTCCGGAGACGGGAACCTATACCTACGCGCAGGGCGCTTTGGTCGATTACAGTTATGTTCTTGCCGATGGGTACTCCTACCTGCTCGTGAAACTGGACGGAGTCGATGTCGAGAGCCATGGCACCATCACGATGTCGGAAGATTACAGCTTGAACGCCAGCGCTGTAGCAACAGACAATATCCAGGGCTCCTGGTCACTTTCCGAGTCCTATAACGATAACAGTTCATTCAATGTCACACTTGTATTCGTTGGGACCCATAAAAGCGGCACTGTGACCGACAGTGACGGCGGCAGTGGAACCTATACTTTCAACGAAGGCATGGACGACGAAGTTGTATTCACCCTGGTATTTCCCGACGTCACCTATGAATATACGGGAAGTTTTTCTGATGCAAACACGATGAGCGGGACCTGTAAACGTTACCGGACATCCGACAACGTTATCAGCGGCACCTGGAGCGCGAGCCGAATCACTGTGGCGGCCGCTGCCAGTTCATCGTCCCCTACAGCCAATCCGCGCCGACGTCGTTTTTAAGGTTACGTTCGACGAAATTTAAAAGATCATTTCTTCCGGTTTATGGGGCTGTTGCAAAAAAAATGATTCAGTTGCCGGGCTCGCTTTCGGGAATGACCAGGTAGGGCTTGAAGCTCATGGACTTGGCTTCCTTTTGGGCGATGGCCAGCAGCTTACCCTCATCGTCAAAGATGCGAAAATAAGCGGTATTCGGGGCCGGGAATATTTTCAGGATATCCGCGGCTTTCAGCGCCATGCCGTTGCAGATACAGCGCCGTCCGGTCTGGTTGACGATCATTTTGGGATATTCATCCAGGAGCGATTCGATGGGGATGACCGCCTGCAGCCCGCTCCCGGTTTCCGCCAGGGTTGCGATCTCGGCCAGTGTCTTTGCCTGTTCCAGGCTGAAAGAACCGATCCTTTCCCTTTTCAATTCCAACAGATATGCCCCGACGCCGACTTTCTGGCCGAGATCGTGAGCCAGGGAGCGGATGTATGTTCCCGACGATGTCAAGGCCCTGAATTCCAGGGTATCATGGTCGATCACCCGCCCGGTTAACTCGTGGATGCTGACTTCAACCGGATTAATGGGGACCTCCTGCTGACGGCGGGCATACGTATACAGCGGTTTGCCCTTGAATTTCTTTGCGGAAAATGCCGGTGGCATTTGCATTTGTTTGCCCCGGAATCCGGCCAGCAGGGTTTCCAGGTTGATTTGTTGAAGGTCGATGCTCTGCTTGGCTTTCTGGGGCTTGCCTTCGGAATCATAAGTGCTGGTGGCAAACCCGAAACGGATGAGGCCGGAATACAATTTGTTCTGTTTGACGTAAAAATCGAAAAAGCGGGTGGCGTGGCCCAGGGCTATGAGCAGCAGGCCGGTGGCGGTGGGATCGAGGGTGCCGAAATGGCCCGCTTTTTTGGTTTTAAAGAGCCGGCGAATGCTGGTCACCAGCGCATGGGAACTGACGCCCTTTTCCTTGTTGACAGCTATCAGGCCATGGATCATTGGAACTGGGCAGCGACCAACCGCAGAATCTCCTTTTTGGCGGCAGCCAGGTCGCCGCTGAAAAAGAAACCGGCTGCGTGATGATGGCCGCCGCCATGGAAGGTCTGGGCGACCCGGCGGGCCGAAAAGTTGTCGCGGGAACGGATAGAGACGCGGAAGTAATTATCGGCGATCTCCTTGAAGAACAACAGTACCTGCACGCCGTCGATGGAGCGGGCGATGGCGATAATGTCTTCGGTTTCAATGTCTTTCAGCTTGAGCCGGCTTAAGAAATCGCGCTGGAAATGGATCATGGCCACACGTTCATCAAGGGCCATTTCCAGGGTGGACAAAACCCGGGTCAGCATGCGGATCTTTTCCTGAGGGTTGGAGTTGAACAACAGGTTGCTGACTTCGAAAGGAGTGAAGCCGCCGCGGATGGTAAGGTCGGAGGCGATGACCAGTGAAGCCGGCGTGGTATTGGAATATTTGAACGAACCGGTGTCCGAGGCGATGGCCGCGTAAAGGTTGAAGGCGATGTCGCGACTGAAATCCACGGCCAGTTCCAATCCCAGTTCATAGACCAGTTCTCCGACCGCCGCGGCATCGGGGACCACCCAGTTGATATCGGCGTCGTCGCTTGAGCTGGCGTGATGATCGATGTTGATGCAAAAATAATTCTTTAGATGTTTCTGGCCGGTTCTATCCTCATTGCCGCCCTCGATCAGGATGACCAGTTCGAAGGTTTGCGGATGGATCTGGCCGCTGCGGATATGTTCATAGCCGGGCAAACGGCTGATGGGATAGGGGGCGGGATCGGTATTGAAAAAAGCTGGGGTTTTGCCCATTTGCCTGAGCATGAGAAACAGGGCCAAACCGCTGCCGATGGAATCGGCGTCGGGGCGGACATGCGAACTAATGGCTATGTTGTTGGCTTGCCTGATCTTCTCAGCTATGCGTGTTTTCATGATCCCTTTCTTTTTGTAGGCGGGAAATTTGTTGCTCGAGTTCCTGGGCCGTATCTTTGACAAATTCAAGTTCGGGCATGTGGCGCAGGATCATTTTCCGGTCAAGCTGCCGTTTGATGAAGCCCCGGGATCGGTTGAGCTGCTGCAGCACGTGATCCTCTTTGCCCGGTGGGCAGGAGATGGCAACGGTTGCCTTTTTCAGGTCGCGGCCGAGCTGGACCCTCAGGATGCTGACAAGCTTGAAATCCGGATTCAAACTGTCCCGGGTGAGAATCTCTGCCAAGGTTTGCTGCAGCGTGCTGGTGAATTTTTCCAGGCGGTAGGACATTTTAAAAATACTGAATATTTATTTTACTGATCTGCAAAGCGTAGTTCAGGAAAATAAAATCTTCGATCTGCTTGAATGTATTTTCCAGGATAGACCGGTTCGGTCCCAGGGAAACGACCGACAACTGGGCTTGTTGCCACAGGTCCTGATAAGCGCTTTCCAACACGGCGATGTTGAATTTGTTTTTCAAACGTTCCTTCAGGCTGGAAAGCAGCCGCCGTTTTTCCTTCAGGCTGTGAAATTGTTCGCTGAACAAATCAATCTCCAACAGGCCGATTATCATGGGATGATGGACGTTTCAAATATTTCCAGGATATCTCCTGGTTCAATGTTGCTGAAATTTTTTATGCGGATGCCGCACTCGGTCCCGGCCCGAACCTCGGAAACTTCATCCTTGATGCGCTTCAGGGATTCGATCTCGCCTGCAAAGACCAGGTCGCTTTCGCGCATGACCTTGATCTTGGATTTGCGTGTGACCTTGCCTTCGCGGACCACGCATCCGGCTACAATGCCCACCTTGGAGATCTTGAATTTCTGCAGGATCTCCACTTTGCCGATCAGGGTTTCCTGGTATTGCGGGCCGATCTTCCCCTTGACGGCCTTTTCAATGTCCTCGACCAGGTGGTAGATCACGCTGTATAACCGGATCTCCACTTTTTCCATCTTGGCCATGGAGAGAATTTTTTGCGGTGCCTTGACGTTAAAGCCGAGAATAACCGCGCCGGCGGCCGAAGCCAGCAGGATATCGCCTTCGGTGATGTTGCCGAGGCCGCTGTGCATAATTTCAATTTTCAATTTTTCCTGGCTGAGACGGTCGAGGATCTGTCCCAGAACTTCCGCACTGCCGAAGTTGTCGGCTTTGACGATCACCGGAAAAGCCTGGATCTTCTCCAGCTCGACCATCTGGAAAAGGTTCTGCAGGCTCAGTTTCTTTTCGGCCAAAAAGTCCTTGTTTTTGGAAGCTTTCTGATTGATCTGCCGCATCTCAATGATCTTTTTCGCTTTTTCCAGGTCATCAACGACCTGGAATATGTCACCGGCCTGGGGGACGGCCTCAAAACCCATGATCTCGATCGGATCGGGAACCTGAGCTGAGTTCAGCA
This sequence comes from Acidobacteriota bacterium, assembly GCA_018897435.1. Lineage (GTDB taxonomy): Bacteria > Acidobacteriota > Aminicenantia > UBA2199 > UBA2199 > UBA2199. The sequence goes on from JAHIKI010000062.1 coordinate 25,675, forward strand.
TGTTGCCGTTGTCATCGTAGATCGATTTGATCTTGCCCAGGGAACTGCCGCAAATGAAATAATCCCCTTTTTTCAATTGACCGTGCTGGATCAGCACAGTGCCGATCGGTCCCAGCTGGGGATCGAGTCGCGATTCGATGATGGTACCCCGGGCCGGAATATGGGGGAAGGCTTGCAGCTCCTGTATCTGGGCGGTGAGCTGGATCATTTCCAGCAAAGTGTCCAGGTTTATATTGTTTTTGGCCGATATTTCAACGGAAACCACTTTGCCGCCCCAGCTTTCTACCAGAATATTGTTCTTGTTCAGGTCCTGCTTGATCTTTTCTATGTCGGCGCCCTGGATGTCTATCTTGTTGATGGCTACGATCATCGGTACACCGGCGGCCTGGGCATGGTGAATGGCCTCAATGGTTTGCGGCTGCACGCCGTCGTTGGCGGCCACGACCAGGATGACCAGATCGGTGACCTTGGCTCCCCGGGCCCGCAGATTGGTGAATGCTTCGTGTCCCGGTGTGTCGACAAAGACAATAGTCCCCTCAGGTGTGCGCAGTTTGTAAGCACCGATCTTCTGGGTGATGCCGCCGGCTTCCTTTTCGGCCACGCGCGTCTTGCGCAGTGTGTCCAGCAGAGTGGTCTTGCCGTGGTCCACATGGCCCATGACGGTGACCACCGGCGGCCGCGGGGACATTTTTCCGCCGCTCTTGGCCACCTGGGTCTGGAAGACGAAATCCTCATAGGTGAGGATCTCGAGGGCCACTCCGAAATCGGCGCACAATTTATCGATGTCGGCGCTTTCCATGATCTGGTTGCCCAGGTAGTTCATTTTCAGCTGGGCAATTTTATCTTCCAGGAGCTTCAATTTAATGGTCAGTTTTTCGGCCAGTTCCTTGACCGTGCAGAAATCGGTGATCTGGATCTTGGCCGGCAGGGACAAGGGTTCCACGATTATTTCCTTTTTCGGCCGCGGTGCCGGCCGTGGTTCGGAACGGCGCTGGGATTGCTGGTAAGGTGGTCTTCTGCCATGCTGCGGTGTCGGCCTGAAAATCCTTTGTGGTCCTGGGAAGGGCCTGGGGACCGCAGGGGGGGCGGGCCTGGGTGCCGGAGCGGCGGCCGGCTTGGCCACTACCGGGGGCGCAGCCGAGTGGGCGGCGGGAGGCGCCGCAGCGGGCTTGGGCGCCGAGGCAACGGACGGTTTGTCCGCAGGCGCCGCGGCTTGTTTTTCAGGGACAGCTTTCTTGGCTCCTGAAGGGAGCTTGTCCTCTTTGGGGGACGTGCCACCTTTAGGTGGTGAAGCGGCCGCTGTTTTTTCGAACGCTTTCTTTTCCGGAGCCTTTTTTTCGTGAACTTTTATTTCAGCCGGTTTTTTGGCGCTTTCCTTTTTTTCCGGCGCCGGCTTCTTGCCGGCCGCTTTCTTTGTTTCCGTGGGCCCTTTGCTGTCCACTTTAGGGGATGATGCCGCCGGCGCTTTTTTTCCGGTTCCGCCTTTGGCGAGTTCGGCTTCCAGAGTGCTGATTTTTTTCGGATTGGCGGTCAATTCACGCAACAATTCGAGTTGATCGACCGTTATGACCGAGGAGTGCGACTTGACCGGCAGATTGATCTTTTCCAAAAAGTGCATGGCCAGTTTATTCGAGATCTTGAATTGCTTGGTGGCTTCATGAAGCTTGATTGTGGTAGACATATTCTCGCCCTCCTATTGTTTGGTTTGCTTTTCTTCGCTGTGTTCGCTTTTGCGGTTGGCGATTTGGATATCCCACTGGGTAAGTTTGGAAGCAAGTTTTATATTGACTCCCTTTTTGCCGATGGCCGCAGATAGAGTTTCGTCCTTGACGATCACTTCGGCCACGTGGTTGATCGGGTCGACCAGGTGAACGCTGACCACTTCGGCAGGCGTCAATGCAGAAGCGATAAACCTTTCCGGGACATTGCTCCAGGCGATAACATCGATGCGTTCGCCCCGCAGTTCCTTGGTGATGGCCAGAACCCGGTTGCCGTTCATGCCCACGATGGCCCCCACCGGGTCAATGGCCTTGTCTGTCGAATACACGGCCACTTTGGACTTGATCCCCGGTTCGCGGGAAATGGCGAATATCCTGACGATGTTTTCGGAGACTTCCGGCACTTCCTTCTTGATCAGTTCGGCAACGAAATCATTCATGTAACGGGTGGCCAGGACCAGGGGCCCCTTGCCTTCGGAAAAAACCCTTTTGATCAGGAAATGGATGACCTCGCCGCGCTGGAAATTGTCCTTGGGAGAAAGTTCTTTGGGCGGTAGGATGGCTTCGCCCCACTCCAGGCCCAAGATGATGTTGTTGTTTTCGATGCGGCGGATCTCGCCCGACATCAGGGTGCCGGCCAGCTGGAAATACTTTTCGTAGATATTCTCCTGCTCGGCCTTCAGGATCTTCTGCATGATGATCTGCTTGGCCGATTGGGCGGCTATGCGGCCCAGGGTCTCACTTGGGAGGTGTATTTTGATGACATCGCCTTCGCGGGCCTTGGAATCGTATTTCAAGGCCTCTTTCCAGTTGATCTCGGCCAGGGGATCGCTGACTTCTTTGACCACCAGCTTGGAGACAAAAACTTCGATGATGCCTTTGTTCTCGTCTATTTCGATCTGGATGGTGGCGTCGGGATCAAAATACTTCTTGGATACGGTCAGTAGGGCTTCTTTTATGGCAGAAAAAAAGATGTCGGGATTGATGCCGCGCTCCCGGCTGATCTGCTTGATGCTTTTCAACAATTCTTCTGCCATTGAATTTCCTCAATTTGCTCATATTTTTACGGTTAATTATAAAGGATTTTTCGCCAAAAAGCAAATTCGCGGCCAGGCAGGGCCAAACCGGCCGGATTGCTGGAGTCGGCCATGATGTTTTTTTATTGTGGGTATTGACTTTCGGTTGCTTTTGAGGTAAATTCACCTTTGTCGATTAGGAGGAATTAAAAAATGAACAAAAATGAAATCGCCCAGCTGATGGTAAAAGATTCCAGTATTATCAAGAGCAACGCGCTTAAGGTCATCGATACACTGGTTACGGTGGTTGGTGATGTGCTGAAAAAGAAGCAAGGCAAAGTGACATTGGTCGGCTTTGGAACCTTCAAGGTGATCGATAAAAAAGCCAAGGTGGGCAGAAACCCCAAGACGGGCGCCAAGATCAATATTCCCAAGAAAAGAGTACCCAAATTCGTAGCTGGCAAAGTACTGAAAACACTGGTCAAATAAACGGGAAAGATACAGGCGCGTAGCCCAGTTGGTTAGAGCGCTACCTTGACACGGTAGAGGTCGGCGGTTCGAGCCCGCCCGCGCCTATTTTATTCATGGAAAAAGAAAAGGCGATTTTGCTTAAAATAAATGGCGAACTGAAAGAGATCGGTGCGCCATCCGTTCCCGGCGCCAGCGTGGAGGAAATTTATCCTCATTCGCCCGAGGCCCTGGACGTCTATCGCCATTCCGGTTCCCACCTTCTGGCCCAGGCCGTGCTCGAATTGTTTCCCGGAACGCAGTACGGCATAGGTCCGGCCGTGGAAAACGGTTTTTACTATGATTTCCTAACCGCCCGGCCGTTCAGCGAAGACGATCTGACGGAAATCTCAAAGAAGATGGCGCACCTGGTCAAGCAGAATCAGCCGATAGGCAGGGAGATCTGGTCGAAAGATCAGGCCAGGGAGTATTTCCTCGAGCGCCGGCAGATGTTGAAGGTGGAATTGCTGGAAGAGAAAGTCAGCGGTGACGAGGTTTCGGTTTTTAAGCAGGGCGATTTTGTCGATCTATGCCGCGGACCGCACCTTCCCTCGACCGGATTGCTGAAGCATTTCAAGCTGCTCAGCGTGGCCGCCGCTTACTGGAAGGGCGATGAGAAGAATCATTCCCTGCAGCGGATCTACGGTGCGGTTTTTGCCGACGCCGAGGCCTTGCAAGAGCACTTGCGATTTCTAAAGGAAGCCCGGGAGCGCGATCACCGGTTGCTGGGCAGAACACTGGACCTTTTCTCGCTCCAGGAAGAAGCGGGCCCGGGGCTGGTATACTGGCATCCGCGCGGGGCGCGCATCCGCCACGTGATCGAGTCCTACTGGAAGCAGCGGCATTACGAAGGCGGGTACGAACTTCTTTATACTCCTCATATTGGCCGCGAGTGGCTATGGCAGACCTCGGGTCACCTGGATTTTTACAAGGATTCCATGTATGCCCCCATGGCCATCGATGACCTGAATTACTACCTGAAGCCCATGAATTGTCCGTTCCATATCATGGTCTACAAGTCCGGGCAGCGCTCCTACCGCGACCTGCCCCTGCGCTGGGCCGAACTGGGGACGGTTTACCGCTATGAGCGCAGCGGCACGCTGCATGGACTTTTACGTGTACGCGGCTTCACCCAGGATGACGCCCATATCATCTGCACACCCGAGCAGATCGATGATGAGATCCTGCGCGTGCTCGATTTCTCGCTCGATTTGCTCAAATCGTTCGGTTTCAGTGAATTTAAAATTGAACTTTCGGTCCGCGACCCCCGGATCACCGGCAAGTACGCCGGCAGCGACGAAATGTGGGTCCAGGCCGAAGCGTCCCTGGTCAAGGCCTTGACGGTCCGCCAGCTACTGTACCAGCGCATGGAGGGCGAAGCCGTTTTCTACGGCCCCAAGATCGACATCAAGATCAAGGACGCCCTGGGCCGCTTCTGGCAGTGCACCACCATCCAGTTCGATTTCAATATGCCGGCACGTTTCGCCATGAAGTATATCGGCGCCGACGGCGCCGCCCACCAGCCCTACATGGTGCACCGGGCTCTGCTCGGTTCCCTGGAACGTTTTTTCGGGGTGTTGATTGAACATTACCGGGGCTTTTTCCCGCTTTGGCTGGCGCCGGTGCAGGCCCTCATCGCTCCGCTCAACGACGATTGCCTGCCTTATGCTCGCGGCGTGCTGGAAAAGCTGCGCCACGGCGGCATACGCGTTGAACTCGATGCACGCGCCGAGGGGGTCAACCGCAAGATCCGTGATGCTGAAATGCAAAAAATTCCCTATATCATCGTGCTCGGTGCCCGGGAGCAGAAGGAGGAGAACATTTCTTACCGTATTCATAAAAAAGGAGATCAAGGCAAGATAAACTTGGCCGAATTCATGCAAAAAATTAAAATCAAAATCGAGGAAAAGAATTTAAATTATGAGATACAGTAAACCCATCCCCAATAAAAAAAGGAATCCGCACCGGATCAACGAAGAGATCCCGGCCAAGGAAGTCCGCCTGATCGATGAGGAGAAGAACCAGGTCGGGATTGTTCCCATTGCTCAGGCCCTGGAAATCGCCAGGGAAAAAGATCTGGACCTGGTCGAGATCTCCCCGGAAGCCAAGCCGCCGGTCTGCCGCATCCTGGATTACGGAAAATTTCTCTATTCACTGCAGAAAAAAGCCCACGAAGCCCAGCGCCATCAACGCAAGGTTCTGGTCAAGGAAATCAAGTTCACACCGGTGATCGGTGAGCACGACGTGGAAGTCAAGCTGAAAAAGATCAGGGAATTCCTGGCCGAGGGCAACAAGGTCAAGGTGACGGTCTGGCTGAAAGGCCGCCAGAAAAGAAAACCGGAAATGCTCGAAGTGATGGTCAATCGCATCATGGAAATTTTAAAAGAGATGTCGGAGATCGAATCGCCTCCCAAGCGGGAGGGTTTTTTCTGTCATATCATGATTGGAGCGAAAAAAGGAGGCAAGGATGCCAAAACTAAAAACCCATAAAGGTGCCAGCAAGCGGTTAAGAGTAACCGCTACTGGGAAAATCAAGCGCAGCAAGGCTTTCGGTTCACACTTACTGACCAAGAAGAGTTCCAAGCGCAAACGCAACCTGAAGCAATCTACGCTGGTGGTTAAATCGGAATTCAAAAAAATGAAGGAAATGCTACCGTATTCAAAATAGGAGGGCACTATGCCGCGAGTTACCAGAGGAAACAAAAAACTTTTACGCCGCAAAAAAATACTGGCCATGGCCAAGGGGTTTTGGGGCGCCAAACGCAAGAATTACCGTTCGGCCAAGGAATCGGTGGAGCGGGCAATGGTCTATGCCTACCGGGACCGGCGCAACCGCAAGCGGGATTTCCGCACCCTGTGGAATGTCCGCATCAATGCGGCCATCCGTGAATTTGACATGAGCTACTCGGTGTTCATCTGCAAATTGAAAAAAGCCAATATTCAGTTGAATCGCAAAATGCTGGCCAACCTGGCTGCCACTGAACCCGAAACGTTCAAGTCCATTGTCGATAAAGCCAAATCAGTGGCATGATCGATGGACTTAAAAAAGAGATTGAAGGAGTCCGACGGTCTTTTTTAAATGAAATAGCACAAATTCAATCTCCCGAAAAGCTGGCCGCCCTGAAGGAGCGGTTCCTTAGCCGCAAAAAAGGGATTGTCAGCCAGCAGCTTCTGAAACTCCGCGATTGCGCCGCCGCAGAAAAACCCGTTGCCGGGCAACTCATCAATCAGCTCAAGATGTTCATTGAGACCGAGCTGGCCCGGATCGAGGAAAAAATCGGCGCCCGCCGCGGCACGCAGGAGCAATGGAGCGACTGCTCCCTGCCAGCGTCCGATCTGCCCATCGGCCGTTTTCATTTGATTGCCGAAATCCAGCGGCAGATCGAGGACATATTCCTGAATCTTGGCTATGAGATCGCTTCGGGGCCGGAAGTGGAACTTGAAGAATACAATTTCACGGCCTTGAACATTCCCGAATACCATCCTGCCCGCGACGAGCAAGACACTTTTTTTATTGAGGGTTTTGCCAACATGGTGCTGCGCACCCAGACTTCTCCCATGCAGATCCGCTATATGCTCGACCACCAGCCGCCGCTCAAGATCATCTCCCCGGGCAAAGTGTGCCGCAAGGATGACCCCGATGCCACGCATACGCCGGTCTTCCACCAAGTGGAAGGCCTGCTGGTGGACCAGGGCATCCATTTTTCCCATTTGAAGGGGACGCTGGAAGTTTTTTGCCGTTCATTTTTCGGCCCCGACGTGAACCTGCGCTTCCGCCCGGGTTATTTCCCATTCACCGAACCGTCGGCCGAGGTCGACATCAGCTGCTTCATGTGTTCCCCCCGACAGGGGATTCCCCCTGCGGGGACTTCGGCCGCTGACGCGGCCTCGCGGGTACAGTCTGACTGCAAAGTCTGCAAGGGCAGCGGTTGGTTGGAAATTCTGGGCAGCGGCATGGTCCATCCCCAGGTCTTACTTAACTGCCACATCGATCCTGAGATCTATTCCGGGTTCGCTTTCGGCATGGGCATCGAAAGGGTGGCTATGATCAAGCTCGGTGTCCCCGATTTGCGTATGCTGTACGAAAATGATTTGCGCCTGCTGGGGCAGTTCGGATGAACCATGAGAATCAACATTGATTACCTGCGGAAATTCATTTCCTTTGAGCAGGACACGAAGGCCTTGCAAGATTTGCTGACTGTTAGCGGTTTGGAAGTGGCTGAGGTCATGACTGTCGAAGGCCAGACCGTTTTTGAGATCGAGATCACCCCCAACCGACCCGATTGGCTTTCCCATTATGGCGTAGCCCGGGAAATCGCAGCCGCGAACGGGCAGGCGCGTTTCTTGCCCCTGATGGTTGACGGAATAGCCCTGGTCGGGGGTGAAAAAAGGTTTGCCATCGCCATCGAAGACGCCTCGGATTGTTGGCGTTATTCCGGTGCCATAGTTCGTGATGTCCGGGTGGGGGAGTCGGATCCCGCCGTGCAAAAGCTGCTGATCAGCCTTGGTTTGCGGCCGATCAACAATATTGTTGACGTTTCCAACCTGGTGATGATGACCTGCGGACAGCCGCTGCATATTTTTGACCTTGGGCAGCTGCAGGGGGAACAGATCCGGGTCCGCCGCGCCAAAAAGAATGAAAAGATCCGCTTGTTGGATGAACGCGAAGTCGCCTTGAACGAGGATTTCCTCCTGATCGCCGACGCTTCGCGGCCCCTGGCCCTAGCCGGCATTATGGGCGGTCTGGAATCGGGCATCAGCCCCCGAACCCGCCATATTTTTATCGAGAGTGCCTGCTTCAATCCGCTGGTCATACGCCGCGCTTCGCGCCTTCTTGGTTTTAAGACAGACGCCAGTTACCGCTTTGAAAGGGGTATGGACGTCGAAGCCACCATCCCGGCTTTGAAAATGGCTTTGCTCCTGCTCGGCCAGACGCAGCCGCCCTCCTATTTTCAAGATGTCTATCCCCGGCCGCTGCCTCCCACGGTGGTCCCTTTGGACAAAGATTACCCCAGCCGGCTGACCGGTATCAATATTGAACCGGAAACCAGTTCGGCCATTTTGCAGCGCCTGGGATTTCAACTGCAGGACCAGGGCAGCCGCTGGCAGGTGCAGGTGCCCAGCCATCGCGTCGACGTCTCCTGCAAACAGGACCTTGTCGAGGAGATCATCCGCATCCACGGCTACGGCCACCTGCAGGCGCAGATGCCGCTGTCGACCAATCCGTTTTTGCGCATCGATCGCGAGCGGGAGATCGTACAGCGCTTGAAGAACCAACTGGCCGCCAGTGGTTTCAACGAAGTGATCAATTACGTTTTTCAGAGTCCGGAAGAAAACGCGCTGTACGACCCGCAGCTGCCGCCTCTGGCCCTGAAGAATCCTTTGGGGAAAGATTTTTCCGTGATGAAGAATTCCCTGCTGGCCGGCATGCTGAAGAATACCGCTTTCAACGCCAACCAGTACTGGGAAAGGATCGCCATTTTTGAAATCGGCAATGTATTCGGCCAGCACGAGGGCAGGATCCTGGAAGAAAAAAAACTGGCCATCAGTGCCTATGGCCTGAAGCAGAAAAAGGATTGGCGCAGCCGGGAAGAGGCATTCGATTTTTCTTATTTCAAATCCCTGCTGGCCATGCTCGGCAGGCTCATGCGCCTGGACTTCGCTTTTAAAAAGCAAGCGCACCCGGCTTATATCGACACCTGCAGCTTCGCCATTGAAATTGCCGGCCGGCCGTGCGCTCGGCTCGGGGAAGTGGCCCCTGAGTTCTGCCGCTATTACAAACTGGAGCGGCCGGTTTTTGCTGCCGAGATCGATCTGCAGGCTTTGGTCGCGGCAGTGGGTGAAAAGCGCTTCAGCGGCACGAATCGTTTTCCGGCCGTGCGCCGCGATTTCACTTTTCTGATGGCCAAAACCGTCAGTTATGAGGAGTTGCGCTCCTGCCTCGAACGTTTGCAGCCCGAGGTCCTCGAAAGTTTCGAGTTGACCGATGTTTTTCAGGGACCATCTGTCCCGGCCGACAAGGTCAGCTTTTCCATGGGATTCACCTACCGGGCCCAGGACCGCACCCTGACCGGAGATGAGGTGAACGCCATCCATCTGGAATTTACCGCGAAAATGGTGGAACAGATGCATTTAATTCAAAGATAAGGAGTACGAAGATGAGTTTCAAAGAGTTCGATAAACTTGAAGAAAAGATCAACCGCTTGATTGCCGGACTGAAAGCCCTGCGGGATGAAAACCAGAAGTTGAAAAAGGAATTGCAGGGAGTCAAGCAAGATTCTTCCCAGCGTGACAGTGAAAAGAGCGAGATCCGCAAAAAAATCGCTTCGCTGATCGACCTGGTTGATTCGATCGGGGAATAATGTCCAGAGAAATTGAAGTTCAGATCACCGGCAAGAAATTCGTTTTTCAGCTGGCCGACGATGTCCAGCCAGAGGAATTCCTGCAGGTGGTTGAATATGTGGAAAACAAGATCAACAAAATCAAGAGCAGGATGAACGAATTGGACTCCCTGAAATTGGGATTGTTAACTTCGATAAACATTGCCCAGGACCTGTTTTCTTTGAAAAAGGAAAATGCGAAACTGGCGCAGATACTTGGGAGAATCGACACGTTGTTGTCGCCTGAAAGTGAGGATGGAAAGTTAACTGTCAGTTTGTCATCCTGAAAAAGGAGGAAGACAATGTCCGAGATCGCTTTTTTGCTGTTCGGCATTTTACTGGGCGGCGGTGCGATATTTTTATTTAAAAAGAAGATCTTTGCCGGTGAATACAAAAAAGTACAGGTTTATAAAAATCAACTGGAGGCCAGGAACCTGGAAGAACTGGAGCGGGCCAAGAAACAATCCCTGCTTGAGGTGAAGGAAGAATTCGCCGAATGGAAGAACGAATACAACAGCCGGCACAACGAAAAAATCAACCGCCTGAATGTCATGGAGAAACGTCTTATCCAGAAGGAAGAAAATCTGGACAAGCGCTACACCAACCTGGAAAACAAAGAAAAGGATTTAAAGAAAAAAGAAAGGGACTTGGCCATTCAGGAAGAGGAAAACGCGGCCGTAAAAAGCAGCGTCAACAAACTTTATGAAGAGCAGCAGCTGAAGTTGGAAAAAATATCCGGGCTTTCCGTTCAGGAGGCTAAGGAATTGATCATCAAGCAATATGAAAGTGAAGCCAGGCTCGAATCGGCGCAAAGATTGAAACTGATCGAAGAAGAGTTAAAGGAAAAAAGCCAACAACTGGCCAAGGATGTAATTTCCAACGCTGTGCAGCGTATCGCGACCGAGCACGTGGTTTCCTCTTCGGTTACGGTCATCGATCTGCCTTCGGATGAGATGAAGGGCCGGATCATCGGCCGCGAAGGCAGGAATATACGCGCCCTGGAAAATGCCACGGGAGTGGATTTCATCGTCGACGACACCCCGGAAGCGATCCTGGTCTCTTCTTTCGATCCCATCCGCCGCGAAATTGCCAAGCAGGCCATTGAAACGCTGATCGCAGACGGACGCATCCATCCGGCCCGGATCGAAGAGGTCGTCGACCGCATCAAGGGCAATTTCGATACTTACCTGCGCAAGCAAGGCGAAGCCGCGGTCACGGAGCTCGGAATCAGGGATCTGAACACTGAGCTGTATTTCTACCTGGGCAAGCTGAAATTCAGGACTTCCTTCGGCCAGAACGTGCTGGAGCATTCCAAGGATGTGGCCATGATCGCCGCCATGCTGGCCCGCGAGATCGGCGCCAATGTCAATATCTGCAAGCGCGCCGGTTTGCTGCATGACGTGGGCAAGGCCATTGACCGCGAAACCGAAGGCACGCACACGTCGTTGTCAGTTGACCTTACCAAGAAGTTCGGAGAATCCACAGCGGTCCAGGACGCCATCGCCTCTCACCACATGGACACCGAGTTCACTTCTATCGAAGCGGTCCTGATCCAGGCCGCGGACAGCATTTCCGCCGCCCGGCCCGGGGCCAGGCGCGAGATCCTGGAAACCTACATCAAGAGGTTGGAGAAACTGGAAGAACTGAGTAAATCCTTTGCCGGGGTGACCAAGGCCTTCGCCTTGCAGGCCGGGCGCGAGATCCGCGTCATCGTTAACGCCAACGAGCTCGATGACAACCGTACCTTTCTGATCTGCAAGGACATCGCCAAAAAAATCCAGGAAGAGATGGAATATCCAGGACAGATCAAGGTTTCCGTGATCAGAGAAGTGCGGGCCATCGAATATGCCAAGTAAAAAAGTCCGGCTCATCCTGATCGGCGACGTGGTTGGTCGCTTCGGCCGCAAATTCGTCCAGGCGGTCCTGCCGCTGATCAAAGCCAAATTCAGTCCCGACGTGGTGATCGCCAACGGTGAAAATTCGGCCGGCGGCATGGGCATCATCAAACGTACAGCTGACGAATTGTTTGAAACCGGGGTCAATGTCCTGACCGGAGGTAACCATATCTGGGATAAAAAAGAAGCCTTGGAACTGTTGAAAACGGAAAAACGTATTCTCAGACCTCTGAACTATCATTTCTCCACGCCGGGCAACGGCTCCATGGTCTACAAAACCGCTGAGGGTTACCCGGTGGTGATCATCAGCCTGCAGGGACGGGTGTTCATGGAACCGGTGGTGGACAACCCGTTCACAACCATAGACGAATTTTTAAAAAAGAATTCCCACCCGATCGTGCTGGTCGATTTTCATGCCGAGGCCACGGCCGAAAAACAGGCTATGGGGTTTTTTCTTGACGGCCGGGTCAGCGCCGTACTGGGCACCCACACGCACGTACCCACCGGCGACGCCCGCATCCTGGAAAACGGCACGGCCTACCAAACCGATGTCGGCATGACCGGCGCCCTGGATTCGATCATCGGCATGAAACGCGAACCCATAATCAGCAAGTTCTACAACGGTATCCACCAGAAATTCGAAGTGGCCGGCGGCAACCAGGTGCTGGACATGACCCTGGTCGACGTCGACGCAACAAGCGGCAAAGCGCTGTATATCGAGGCCTGCCGCTACCACGAGGCGACTTACGGCCAGCAGCTTGCCTGAGGAATAAGGCTTCCCGCTGTATTCAATATAGGAATTTGATAAAAATTTCTTAGGTATGGATGGCATTTTCACCTATTCGTGTCCCACGTTGCCTGAAGTCACAAAGTCAAGCATCGTCCCCAGATTTCCTATTTGATTTTTTTTTGGGAACCGCTTAAAATTCCCTTATGATTAACAGGAATTTTCTATAAGCAAAATTCCTGTTGGGAGCGAAGGAAAAGGAGGATACATGAGTTTCCTTTATCGAGCCTTCTTCCGTGCCGCTAATTGGCTGGCTTTGGGCATACTGATCATTGTCTTTCTGTGGCCAAACATTCGCAGCCAGGGCGCAATTCTTCAGATTCCGGCATTATCCATATTCAAGGATGATGTCATCGGTTTCAGTGTCAAACGGCCAGGCGGCTGGCGGCTGCGCTATACCACGGGTGTTATTGCCATCCTCAAGGATGACCAGGCCAGGGAGGGTGTCCTGATCTACCCGGTAAAGCCGAAAGCAGGTTTCATACTCCAGGATTTTCTGACCAGCTATCTCAATATTCTGAAGATGTCTTCGAACCGAACGTCAAGGATCGAATTCTCGAACCTCGCGGCCGACCGGTTCCGGGCCACGGCCCAGGTAACGGGCATGATGGCCGGCACACCGGTCTCCGGTTTGGCGGAAGCCGCTGCCAGGCCTCCGGATTATGTTCTGACAATTATCTGGGCCCCAGCCACAGAGTTTGCCGCCAAGCGGGCTGGATTGCAGGCCATCGCCGCCAGCTACCAGCGCACGCCCGGGGTCGCCCTGGTCAGGCTTAAGGGGAAATATTTCGAGACCATGGCCCCTAAAGGGTGGCGGATCATGGAGGAATCATCCAACTCGGTCAATTTCACCAATGCCGCAGGAGACGCCGGGGTGTTGTCGGGGTATAGCGATTTCGGAAGTGATTCCGCGCCCATGACGATTCCCCGCCTCTTTGCGGCCGTGACCAAGCCGTGTTATCCCGGCCAGAAACCCTGCTTCAGCATCGCCAAAATCTACAAGCGTCTGGCGGCCGTCGATGCTCCCGATTTTAGGGATTCTATGGGCAGGACCTGGAAAGCCCGGGCCGAGGAATTCGAGGCGACCCTGGGCGACGCGGCCGTTTCCCGCGTGCACGGAGTGTTGACCGGCATGGTCATGTGCGGACGCCACGTCACCGGTCTCTACGGCTGGATCATCGTCACGGCGACCAGAATTTCCCGACCCGAGCGCTGGGAAAGTCAGGCCGCGGCCACGTCCATTGTCCAGGAGAACATCAAAATTATCCGCGCCAGCGAACTGATCACCAAGCGTATCCTGCCCCGCAACAATCCTTACGATTCCTCGACCATCATGGGCAGCTGGGCTTATAAAAACAAGGTTGACAGCGAACTTTCCGCGAAACGCCAGGAAGCGATCATGGGCTATGAATCTTATCGCACCCCCGCGGGAGAACGGGTCGATGTCCCGCTTAACTCAATCCCGGGCGGCAATAACCCGCTCTATTTTAACCCGCAGTCGGGACTCCTCTGGAACTCCACTCTGAACCCGCCCCCGCAAGGATACGTCATCCTGAAGCGCTAAGCCGTTGACCGATTAATCGCATATCTGATTGCAGTTGCGCACGCGGTTCAGGCAGTGCTGGAAGACTCTCGTATACATCCATTTTCTGTTTTTATCGGGCCATTGGCGCGCGCTATGGAAGATGCGCAAGATTTCAAGGCGGTTGCCTTTTACGCGGTAGATCACGATATAGGGCGTCCCGGCGACAACCAATTCCCGGGTTTTCGCGACTCGTCCGGCCTTGCCCAACGCGGGATTCATTGATAGCAATTCAACTGCTTCTAAGACCTTATTGATCTCACTTGCGGCTGCCGGTGGATTGTCAAAGCTGATAAACTCATAGGACTCTTCTAAATCTATAGCTGCTTTTTCCAGCCAGCATATTTTCAAGGTTATTTCCCTTTCCGTCGCGCCATTCGTGCTTTCATTTTCTTCACCACAACATCATGCTCGATAAATTTGGCCTGAGGTGAATCGGCTTCTTTTACCGCCTCCTGGATCGCTTGTATTTGCCATTCTTGAGTGGTTACGAACTCTTCTATGGCTTTGGCTGCCAAATAAGCTTTGCTGCGATCGGTAGCTTGGGCTAAATCTTCAAGTTTGTTCTTTATGGTTTCGGGCAACCTGATGGTCATGGTTGATGTTTGTCCCATTGTGTTCTCCTGTGTACATTATAGTATAATAAATACAATTTACAACTTTTATTTAAAATAAGTCTGCCGATATTGTCATTTTTGATATGGGTCGGGACTTACGATTATTTTTATTGACATTTGTCGCAATCACTCCTACAATCCTTTTCAGGTGCAGAAATCATACGTTTTTCGATCGGTTAGCGGATATGCAGCGTAAAATAATTAAAATTTCAGCCTTCATCTGCGTGGGCATGTTCCTCTATTTTGTTATCCGCGCCAACCCACGCGAGCTTCTCCTCATCCTCGGCCGCCTCTCGCTGCTGGGCATCGCCTGCCTACTGTCGCTGCGCATTTTGTTCTGGATGCTGCGTACCCTGTGCTGGCGGATCGTTCTCAGGCAATGCAGCGCCAGCCGCATATCCTTTTTCACCCTGCTCTGGGCCGAATTGGCCGGGCATGCGGTGGGACATTTTACCCCGTCGGCCAAGTTGGGAGGCGATGTCATGCGGGCCATGATGGTCGGCCCTGTTCCCAAGAACCAATCTCTGGCCTCGGTCGTACTGGACAAGTCCATCGAGCTGATGGCCACCGTCCTGATGATGAGCCTGGGTTTGTTCATCGCGCTGGCCCGCATCCGCATGGCCGCCATGCAGCGCATCCTGTTTTTATCGCTGACCGCCGCGGCCGTTGTCCTGATTTTTTTATTTTTTCGCCGGCAAAAAAAGGGGCTGTTTATCTGGATCCTGGAGATCTTGAAAAAATTGCGCATCAAATCCAAGTACCTGGAAGCCAAGAGGGAACGGCTGATCGAGACCGACGTGATTATTGCCGACTTCTATTCCCACCACCGCCGGTCGTTCCTGCGCGTGTTCATGCTGTATATCGCCATAATCCTGCTTTGGGCGGTGGAGATGCACCTGACATTTCTCTTTATCGGCATGCGCGAGATCACCCCAATGAAAAGTTTTCTGATCACCACCCTGGGCATCTTGGCCAACATCGTGCCGGTGATCCCGGCCGGCATCGGCATCTATGAAATGACCTTCATGTCGGTGTTCGCCATCCTGCGCATCCCGCAAAAATCCGGCATCGCGGTAATCCTGGTGCGGCGGTTGCTGAATTTGCTCTTGGCGGTCAGCGGTCTTATCCCCATGCTGCGGATGAAATCACGCCCGCCTGTCAATGAGGACGCCACTGTCACTCCTCTCTCCTCCCCGACAGTAAAAATCGGCTGAAGCGGCAGATCAGATTCAAAACCGTTTTGAAAGCGTTATAGCCATTGCGATTACAGGCGAACAGCCAATATCGAGATCCGGCCCCAATGTGTTTCGATTGACCGTTATGCGGGCTTGGATCTCATTGTTGCGCGCAGGAGGAGATTCAGCGCGAACAATGCCAGGACGGGAATGGCATGCCACCAGAAATTCTTGATGGCCCCGTCGTTGACCTTGTACTGCTTCACCAGCAAGGACACGGCGTAAAAGAAGATCCAGTAGCAAGTCGTGTTCATTTCCTTGTAGGCGACTTTGGCCAAGCTGAAGGGTCGGTCGTTCTTCTGGTACAGGGTTAATCTCGGGATCACTTTGGGGACCGCCCGGCGATACTCGCGGTAGTCGTCCCCGAATTGATTCTCGAGGTAGTTTTCTTCCGAAAGGATGATAAAATAGTAATTAACGATGAAAAAGGCATTGAAGAATGCCAGGGCGGCCGGGCTCGAGTACGCGACCAGGACGCCGTTGTAGATGAGAAAATTTCCAATGTACAGGGGATTGCGAACGATCGAGTAAACGCCCCTGGTGTTCAGGTTATCGGCCTTGAGATAGTTTTCCCTGCCCGAAGTAAAGGGCTTCGAGTATCCCACCGAGGCGATCCGCGTCGCGGCGCCGGTCAAAGCGAGCAGGAAACCGAGGATGTTCAGTATGGGATTGAAGCTTCCGGGATCGACGGGTTTAAAGATGAAATAAATGAGTAATATGACCGGTACAACGCTGATCGCCCTAAAGCGGAAGCAGGCAGCGCCGATCGCACGCTTGAGATCCGTTTTTTCATGCCCTGCCGCGCTTTCGTCGGTTGCAATCTTCATGTTTGCTGTCAGCCTCCTATGGATTTCTTTCGGACTCGTTTGTCAACGGTGATCTTCCATGGGACATTCTACGGCGAAATTGAAATAATTGCAAGTACCTCCGGAGCCAGGTCTCGATATTTAGATATAGATAATTTATTTTTCAGAGTGCTTGGGAATGATGTAAAATGAGTTGAAAGTATGTGTCGCACAATACACTGTCGAAGAAATGAGTATGAATACAAAAAAAACTATTTTTCATTTTTATGATTATCCCCACTTTTTTAAAAAATTAAATGGTGATTCATTATTATCCAATTCATTTGCAGATAAGCATAAGTTGAGGGTGGGCCGATCCGGGTTGCCGATTGCCGGCTGATGCGTTATAATTGAACATGGAGAAAATATGTCTTTTCCCGAAACGTGAGGATCAAGCGGAGAAGGCCTATAATAAGCAATATGCGGCCCATTGAAGAAAAAATCTACAAGGTGTCGGAATTGACCCAGCTGGTCAAGCTGACGCTGGAGACCCAGTTTGCTTCCATACAGGTGCTGGGAGAAGCTTCAGGCGTGGTGCTGGCCAGTTCCGGGCACCTCTATTTCACGCTGAAGGACGGCGCCGGGGCCATGAAAGTGGTCATGTTCCGCGGCCAGCTGCAGAAAAGCGCGCTAAACCGGTTGGAAAACGGCCAGCAGATCATCGTCCAGGGGACCCTTTCCGTCTACCCCCTGCGCGGTGAGATGCAGATCATTGCCAGCAACATGCGACTGCAGGGCATCGGCGATATTTTCGCCGCCCTGGAAAAACTAAAGAAAGCCTACCAGGAAAAGGGCTATTTCGATCCGCAAAGGAAGAAACCACTGCCCTTGCTCCCCGGCCGCATCGGCGTGGTCACTTCGCCGACCGGGGCAGCCGTGCGCGATATCGTGCGCATCCTGCACCGTCGCTTCCCGGGCATCGCCATCGTCATTTTCCCGGCCAAGGTGCAGGGGGAGGGCGCTGCCGCCGAGATTGCCTCTGGCATCGAATATTTCAATAACGCCGACCCGGATGAAAAGGTGGACGTCTTGATCGTAGGCCGTGGCGGGGGCAGTTACGAGGACCTGTGGGCTTTTAACGAGGCGCCTGTGGTCGAAGCCATCTACCACAGCCGCATCCCGGTGATCGCCGCGGTCGGCCATGAGATCGATTTCACCATCGCCGATTTTGTCGCCGATCTGCGGGCGGCCACGCCGTCGGCCGCGGCTGAACTCGTGGTGGGGAAAAAGGACGAGTTCCTGAACCGCATTGATTTTTTGCGCCATAACCTCATGCGCTCCATGGAAAAACTGGTGCACGAAAAAAAATCCACTCTGGCGCAATTGCTTATGGGATCAAGCCTGGCCGATTTCCCCGGGCACTTGCAGGAGTTGGCCCAGCGCTTGGACGGCAGCGAGTTCGCCATGAACCGCCTTTTCCAGCAGTCCCTGAATCGCGGGCTCAGCCGCTGGAACCGCGCCGTGCAGCGCTTTGCCGCTTTTGACATGGGCGCCATGCTGAAAAACAGGGACCTGCAGGTTCTGAACCTGGGCACACGCTTGGCAGCGAATTTTTCCGAACGACTGCAACAGTGGCGGGAAAAGATCAACGTGCTGGATTCCAAGCTGGCCGGCATGAACCCGGAAAATGTTCTAGCTAAGGGCTATTCCATTACTACCGACCAGAATCAGCGGCTGGTCAAAGATTCGTCCGTTCTGGCCGCGGATGAAAAGATCTCTATCCGTTTTGCCCGCGGCATGGCCGCCGCCAAAGTGATCAAGGAGTGAACCATGAAAAAAGAAACGCTTGATTTTGAAAGCGCGCTCAAAAAACTCGAAGCCATCGTGCAAAAGCTTGAGAATCCCGAAGTTCCCCTGCAAGAGGGCTTTGCTTTGTATGAAGAAGGTATGAACCTGACCGGGCAGATGAAAAAGGAACTCAACGAAATCGAAAAAAAAGTGAAAATACTACAGAAGGGCGCTAAGGGCGACCTGCAGGAAGCCGATTTCGAGCCTTCTGAAAATGACTGATTACCTGCAGCGCCTGACCACGGCCGTCGATCGCGAGCTCCTTGACGGCATCCAGCCCGGGAATGGAACGCTGGAAGCTGCCATGCACTACGCGCTGACGGTGCGCGGCAAGCGTCTGCGGCCGCTGCTGTTCCTCACCCTGCTCGATGCCTGCCGGATCGAGGCGGAGCGCTTCATCGGCCTGGCATCCGCCCTGGAGATCATCCACACCTACTCGCTGATTCACGACGATCTGCCGGTGATGGACAACGACGACCTGCGCCGCGGCATGCCCACGGTCCACCGCAAGTTCAACGAAGCTGTGGCCCTGCTGGCCGGGGACACGCTGTTGACCTTTGCTTTTGAAAAGATCGCTTCCGCGCCACTGGCAGCCGAAAAGATTGTGGCCATCATCGGCATCATTACCCGCTGCATCGGCAAGCAGGGCATGGCCCAGGGGCAGGCCCTTGACCTGGAGTTTTCAGGGCAAGCCGAGACCATTGCCGCCATCCACCGTCTTAAAACGGCCGAATTGATCAAAGGCTCGCTCCTGGCGGCTGCCCAGGTAGCCGATTTCGAAGACCACCGCCAGCAATTGCTAGCCCGGGCAGGCATCGCCCTGGGCATGGGGTTCCAGCTGACTGACGACCTGCTGGACATCACCGGCTCCGAAGACAAGGTCGGCAAAAAATTAAACAAGGACCAGGCCAACCGCAGTCCCAACGCCGTTCTGTATTTCGGGTTGCCGGCTATCAGGGAAAAAATTGACGCGTATCACCGCGAGGCGCAGGCCCTGGTCGGAGATCTGCAGATCGATTTTCCCCCTCTCCTGTTCCTGATGAAAAGTATGTTGTACCGGAGCCAATAATGGCATTGCTCGAAAAGATCTTTTCCCCAGCCGATATCAAGGAACTTACTCTGGAAGAACTGTCCCGCTTGTCGGCGGAGATCCGGGAACTGCTGGTTCAGGTGGTCTCGCAGAACGGCGGGCACTTGTCATCCAATCTGGGGGCCGTGGACCTGACCCTGGCCCTGCACCGGGTTTTCGATGCGCCGCTGGACAAGATCATCTGGGATATCGGACACCAGAGTTATACCCACAAGATCATCACCGGCCGCCGGGAAAAGATATTTTCCATCCGCAAAAAAGATGGCCTGCTCGGTTTTCCTGACCGTGCTGAAAGCGAGTACGATGTACTGAACACCGGGCATGCCTCGACCTCGCTCGGCTTTGCCTCGGGCCTGGCCATCGCCCGTGACCGCCGCGGTGAAAAATTCCATATCGTCAGCGTGATTGGTGACGGGGCGCTGACCGGCGGGGTGGCCCTGGAAGCCCTGAACCACATCGGCCAGGTCAAGCAGCGCCTGATCATCATTCTCAATGACAACAAGATGTCGATCTCTCCCAACGTCGGCGGCATTTCCCGCCACTTGAACTACCTGGTTTCCGGCCGGCCCTACATCCGCCTGAAGGAAGTGATCCAGAATATTCTCAAGTCCATTCCCGGCCTGGGCCCATCGATGTACGAACTGGCCAAAAAATTGGAAGTGCTGATGCGTACCATAATGGTGCCCGGTTCGCTCTTTGATGAGCTGGGCATCAAATATATCGGTCCGGTAAACGGCCATGATTTCGGCGAAATGCTCAAGGAATTCCAGGCGGCCAAGAAGCACGATTTTCCGGTCCTGCTGCACGTGGTGACCCGCAAAGGCCAGGGCTACGTGCCGGCCTGTGAGGATCCCAGTTCTTTTCATTCCTCTGCCCCTTTCAATATCGAAAACGGCAAGTTCATCGGCGGCTGCAAAAGTCCCTCCTATTCGGAAATTTTCGGGCAGACGGTCCGGCGCCTGGTCGAACAGGACCGCCGACTGGTGGCGCTGACCGCGGCCATGCCTGAAGGCACCGGCCTGGACGCCGTGCAAAAGGAATTCCCGGAAAATTTCTTCGATGTCGGCATCGCCGAGCAATACATGTTCGATTTCGCCGGCGGCTTGGCCCTGGGTGGTTTCAAGCCGGTGCTGGGTGTGTACTCCACTTTCATGCAGCGGGCCGTGGACCAGATCATTCACGATATTTCGCTGATGCGCATTCCGATCCTGGTCGGACTGGACCGGGCCGGACTGGTGGGTGGTGACGGCCCGACCCATCAGGGGCTTTATGACATCGCCCTGCTGAATCCCATCCCGGGTATCGTGCTCATGGCGCCCAAGGATGAAAATGAGCTGCAGCACATGGTTTACTCCGGCAGCCGCCTGGCCAAGCCCGTTTTTATCCGCTATCCCAAGGAACCGGGTCGGGGCGTGCCCCTGGATAAGGATTTGCTTGAAATTCCCGAGGGCAAGGCGGAAGTGCTGCGCCGAGGCGGCCACGCCCTGATCCTGGCCGTGGGGCCCCTGGTGTATCGCGCCATGGAAGCAGCCGAGCAGCTGGCTCTTCTGGACAAAATCGAAACAACCGTGGTCAATGTCCGTTTCATCAAGCCTCCGGACCGGGAGCTGATCTTTTCCCTGGCGGCCGGGATCAACAAGATCGTCACTATAGAGGATGGAACGGCCATGGGCGGTTTCGCTTCCATCATCCACAAGGAATTCCTGCAACTCGGGCCGAACGGCCACGAATTTCTCAGCCTGGCCGTCGGGGAAGGAGCCATGCCCCTGGCTTCCCGGGAAGAACTGTTGGAGCATTTCGGCCTGAACAGCGCCGGCATTTACCGCCAGGTCCGCGCTTTCGTCAAAGGCGGGTAGGGGAGGGTTTAACCCCCTGAAGGGGGCGAGCACCCTCCCTTACAAGATCAGCTGGAACGTGACCTTGACAGTTGGTTAATAATTATTTATGATTCAACCATGATTGTGGGCTACAACACCGATATCAAATACCGCAAAGAGGTCTTTCATATCCAAACCGAGGACAAAGGCCATGGCAATCCCCTGATCGAAACCCTGGTTTACCTCCACGGCGAGATCTTGCTCTCCCGCCGCATCTCCTACGCCCACTTGCTGACATCGGCGGAAAAAACCAAAAAGGTCAAGGGCCTAATGAAAAACCAGCACGACCAGATCATCGCCGAATTGAAAGAGGGACGTTTCTCGCACCTGATGTCCATGGACACCCAGAACATCGAAGACCAAACCCTTGATGAAATGGTGCTGCAATATTTAAGCAACGAAACCCCCTGATTCATGCCCGAAAATATTCTCCTCATCGACGGCATGTACCTGGTTTTCAGTTCCTTTTACTCCTACCACGCCATGCGCACCCTCAAGGGCGAGCCCACCGGGGCCCTTTTCGGTTTCATCAGCCGGGTGGAAAGCCTGATCCAGGAATTGCAACCCAACCGGCTGGTGGTGGCCTTTGATTCCAAGGAAAAGAATTTCCGCCGCGACCTGTATCCCGAATACAAGGCCAAGCGCCTGCTGCCGCCCGAAGAGCTGATCCAGCAGCTGCCGGCCATCCGCGAATACCTGACCTGCCGCGGCATCCATTTTTTGGAAAAACCAGGTCTGGAAGCTGACGATATCATTGCCCTGCTGGCGCGGCGTTTCGCCGCCGACGGCAGCGAAGTGCTGATCTTCAGCGCCGACAAGGACCTGTTTCAATTGGTAGCGGAACGGATATTTATTTTTCACCCCAAACTGAAAAGAAAACTTGATCGCGGCGATGTCAAGGAATTCTTCGGGGTTTATCCCGAGCAGATCGTCGACTACCTGGCCCTGGCCGGAGATGCTTCGGACAATATTCCCGGCATCCCGGGCATCGGCGATAAAACCGCGACCAAACTGATTGAAAAGTTCGGCAGCCTGGCGGCCATGCTTGCAGGACTCGACCAGGTCGAAGTCAAGTTGCAGGAAAAAATCAGGGCCAACATCCACCTTTTCGAACTGTGGTACCGCTTGCTCGATTTTTCCAAAATCCCGGCCGTGGATCTTGACCTGCAGGTGCCGCCTTTTGTGGCCCGCGCCGACGAGCGCCTGCTGGAGTTGTACCGCCGCTTCCAGTTCAACAGTTTGCTGAAAAAAATGGACGCCGCTCCCCGGGCTGCCAATGCGGAACCTGCCATAGCCGCCCGCCTGGTTGAGAATCCCGCCCAACTAAAGGAGCTCGCCGGAAAAATAAAGGCGGCCGGAAGCTTTGCCTGGGATATCGAGACCACGGCGATCGAATTTTTCAAGGCCGGGCTTGTCGGCCTTTCGGTTTTCGTTGACGGCGGGGGGTATTATGTTCCCTTTTTGGTTCCCAGCGCGGCCGCGGCGCGTTTCCGATTGACCATAGCAGATTTTCATAAGGAAATGGCCGGACTTTTCCATGACGCGAAGATCAAAAAAACCGGGCACAACCTGAAGTTCGATATGCTGCACCTGTTACGGGAGGGAATGCCGGCCGGCGGCATCGAACACGACACCATGATCATGTCTTATCTTCTCTTTCCCAACCGCCGTACCCACCAGTTAAAGGAGTTGAGCGCCGAATTCCTGGGGGTCAGACAGACAACTTATGATGAATTGGTCGGCAAGGGCAAAAGCCGGGTCAAAATCACTGAAGTGGATGTGGAACAGGTCGGAAGCTACTGCGTGGCCGATTCCCGGAATTCCTGGCAATTGGTGGAGAAGCTGCTGCCGCAGCTGCGGGACAAACAACTACTGGACCTTTATCGCGAAATCGAAATGCCGCTGCTCCACGTTCTGCTGAACATGGAATGGCACGGCATCGCCATCGACCGCGCTTTCCTGAAAAAGGCCGCCACTCGTTTGCAGGAACAGATCGCCTCGACCGAAAAAGAGGTCCAGGAGCTGGCGGGCTATGAATTCAATCTGAACTCTTCCCAGCAGCTGGCCGAACTGCTTTTTGAGAAAATGAACCTGCCGCTGAATAAAAAAACCCGCAAGACCAAGGTCCAATCCACCGATATCGACGTGCTGAACGAGTTGAAGGGCTTTCCCATCGTCGAAAAGCTCATCGCCTACCGGACTTATAAAAAACTGCATTCCACCTACGTCCAGGGCCTGCTGGACAATCACGATGAAAATGACCGCGTCCATACGTCGTTCAACCAAACGGTCACGGCCACCGGACGTCTCTCTTCTTCCAATCCCAACCTGCAGAACATCCCGGTCGGTGAGATCGCCGGGCTCAACCTGAGGCGGGCATTTGTAGCCGCCAAGGACAAGCTGCTGCTGTCGGCCGATTATTCCCAGATCGAACTGCGGGTCATGGCCCATTTTTCCGGGGATAAAAACCTGCTACAGGCTTTTACTGAAGGTATGGACATCCACCAGCACACCGCCGACCTGGTCTTTGCCGCCGACCTTTTTTCACCGCGGGGCGAGTTGCGCCGGCGCGCCAAGATCATCAATTTTTCGATCATTTACGGCAGCGGCGCCTATTCTCTGGCCAGGGAGCTGGGTGTGAGTTTTGCCGAGGCCAAGGCATTCATCGACCGTTATTTTGAAAAATACAGCGGCGTCAGACTCTTCATGGACAAAGTAATCGCCGCCGCGGAGAAGGATCCCGAAGTGAGGACCATTTCCGGACGCGTCCGTCCCATTCCCGAAATTCTAAGCTCCAACCGTACGGTCAAGGAGAACGGCAACCGCATGGCCATCAACACTATCATCCAGGGCAGCGCCGCCGATATCATCAAGATCGCCATGATCCGCATCCACGGGCATCTGCGCTCCATGCAAAGCCGCCTGATCCTGCAGGTGCACGACGAATTGGTTTTTGAATACCCTGCCGCCGAAGAAAAACGGTTGCTCACCATGGTCAAAAGCGAAATGGAAAACGCATTGCCGCTGCAGGTGCCGCTGCAGATCAGTTTGAAAAAAGGCCTGAACTGGGCCGATATGGAAGAGATTAAAGGCTGATCCAGCAACTTTATCTGCGGTCGCTATTACGATTTATCGCGCCAAGACCGGCGCTGGTTATACATCCTCTCCGTGAATCCGCCCTCTTCGAGGAATTTCCGCTCCAGGCTCTGCATTTGCCTGTGCAGCAGGTAACTCGCCTGGTTGATTAGGCAGATCATTGTGTTGGCCGCGGTTTCCTCAGAACTTTTTTTGAAAGAGTCGGACCGGTCTGACTTGTCGGACTCGTCTGACAAGAACTTTCTTGCTTCAAGTGCTTCCGGGGAGTTCTTGTCCCACAGGCGCAAGCCGCGTTGGCGCAGGAAGTCTTCGTAGTCCAGCAGGAGTTCCTCCAGGCTGGCCCGGGCCACTCCCGTCAGCTTCAATTCGGTCTTCTTGGATGTGCCAGAAGCCATACTCCCCTCGGCGATGTTCTGAACACCGCTTCGCGCTGCCTGCACCATCTGGTCATGAGTACGTGAGCGCTTATCAATGAAACGGTTGCAAAAAACAACCGTCAAATCATATGCCAGTTGGGCGCTTTGAAAACTGCGCAGCTTGCGGTAGCCGCCGTGGGGAGGGATAAGGGTTGTGTCGTTATCCATTTGTTCTCCTCTTGTCTGACTTGTCGCTTGGTCCGATTTGTCCTACTCTCTGCTTCCCCGAAAGGGATTGCCCCCCATTTTACAGAGAATTATTAATTATTCAATGTGCTTTCATACACCGGGATTGTTCAATTTTACATATTGCGAATGAAATATTTCAAATTGCAATCAAAATTAAAATAAAGTTTTCAAATTGTTGACAAATAGTATCAAATATAGTACTAATATATTACGCATGTCAAAAAAGGAGGAATTGATTGAGCGGCTTTTGCGCAAACCTGTCGATATGCGTTTTGAGGAGGTTGCTGTGATCCTCGAACATTACGGGTTTACTTTGGACAAAAAGAACCAAAAAGGCAGCCATTTTGTTTATTTTAAAGGAGATAAATTGATTACAATTCCGGTTCACAATCACATGGTCAAAAGAACCTACTTGCAGATGATTATTGAAATGCTTGATTTGGAGGAATAAGCCATGGAAAAGAAAGACATCTCTTATTACCTTTCCCTGCCATACAGCATCCATATCCAATCGGAAGCTGAGGGAGGCTTTTTTGCCCGGGTAGAGGAGCTGAAGGGATGTATGACCCAGGGAGAGAGCTTGGAGGAAGTTGCCGGCAACATCTGCGACGCCATGGAGGCCTGGTTGACGACGGCGCTGGACAGGGGAATCGCCATTCCCGAGCCGGAAACCCACAGCGGCAAGTTCGTGTTGCGGGTCCCCAGATCACTCCACCGTAAGCTGGCTGAAAATGCCCGCAGGGAAAACCTGAGCCTGAACCAATTCTTGATCTATCTGTTAACCGAGCAGAACACGATTTACGACATGAAACAAGTTCAAATGCCCATTAGTACCAAGAACAAGAAGAAATAATGTACCTGTATCTGGATGAATCGGGCGATCTGGGCTTTAATCCTGATAAAAAGGGTAGTTCCAAGAAATTCGTCATAACTGTTCTGGTCTGCTCTTCTGACCTGTCCAGGCGCAATATTCGCCAGGCCATCCGACGAACCATCAAATGCAAAATCAACAAAGGTAAAAAAAAGAAGCAATTGCAGGAACTGAAAGGATCTAAAACCGATTTCAAAATAAAAAAATACTTTTTTGAAAAAGTAAAAAACAATGGCTGGGAGATTTTTACATTGGCTTTGAACAAAAGCCGGGTACACGATGATTTGAAAACAAAAACCGGCAAGAAAAAACTTTATAATTTCCTTTCAAGAATTTTAATTGAAAAAATGGCGCCGCGGCTGCAAACTTCCAAACAACATATTGAGCTCATTGTAGATAAATCTAAAAACTCTGAAGAAATACGAGACTTCAATATCTATTTGGCCAATCAACTGGAAGCATATTTGCCTTTGAACATTTTCCTGCATATTCGTCATCTATCTTCAACCGAATCCTTTGAATTGCAGGCCGTCGATCTGTTTTGTTGGGGGATTTTTCGCAAATACGAACAGAAAGACTTGGAATGGTATGATTTGTTCAAAAAGAAAATCGCATATGAAACGGAATATTTGAAATAAGGGGTAAAAAAAATGCGGACCCTGTAATGCTGATTCCTCCGGGCTCAGGGCCAACCTATGGAAGGAAGCACCCGAAGGACATCACAGGACTTACCCGCACAGATATTATATTCAATATTTTTCTTTTGTCAACTTTTAGAGGCAAAAACTGGCATGACAGTATAAAAAAAAATAACAATGTAAGACCTGGCACCAATGTCTATTCTGGCGTAGGGGCGGGGTTATCCCGCCCTTCTTCAAAATCATCGATCCGGAATTGGAAAATTTGTGTGGTGACTAGGGACACGATGACAATGGGCACGGCGAGCCGTGCCCCTACGGTTTGACAATTTCTGCCCCATTTAATATGATGTTTTTGCTTGGTCGCCAGGCGGGAATAAGAGATAAAAAAGGATCTGCAGTATGAATGAAAAATGAACTGAGGCATCCATGAAAAAGAAGATTCCTGAGGGCGAATTGATCCGCTTTCACCTAACCCCTGCCGAGCGTACACTCGTTCGCGATGAGACACTTTACGATCCCGATTTTGCCAACTTGGCCGATTGTGAAGGAAATGGATTCGTCGTGCCGATGACGTTGCTTGATATTGAAGAACTCCAGGGAGATGTTGCGGCCGCGGCTAACCACTGCTCAGACAAGAAGGTCCAAGCCAGGCTGGACCGCTTTTTCGAAAAACTGCAGCGCTGCCTGAATAAGTACGAAGAGGTGTAAGGGCACGGCGCGCCGTGCCCCTACACACGGACCACGTCCAACTACTTGCACTGCACCCGGTTCTTATCTCTTCAATGTAATATTGAAAGACCTGGCACCAATGCCTCTCCAAGGGTATGTATAATTTGTACTTACCCTTTAACAATATTCCTTTACCGATGTATAGCTTTAATGATTAATCAAGGGGGGTACAAATTGTACCCCAGTTGGCAAGAAGTTACGGATCACGGTTGCGCATTTTTTTAATATATTGCACCGGATCGGCACTATCGGATAATACCTCTACCACATCCACGACCGCGAACCACCACTCACTATTATGGATTGTCTTGCGTATCGATTTTCCCTTGAAAACCGCGATCCTTGTTTCCATGATCACCTCTTATTATTAATCCCCAAAATGCCATCCTGACTTCGCTCTCCTCTTATCCATTATTGCGTTTCAGGGAAGCTCATTGAACTTTTTATCCAATTTTCAATTTCATAATTAGTCATAAAAAAGAGTAGTAATTTTTCGTGAGATTTATCTATTATTGTCTGATTGTAAAAGGCAAAGACAAGTCCTGGTGCCTGCTTATCCCCACCTTTTGCTTTTTCAATTTGATCGTTGATTATTTCTAGATCCCATATTAATTCAAATATTTGATCGAATGGAGGTTTTGAGGCAAGCAATAGAAAATCTTTTTCTTTCTTCAAAAAAGACCAGTATCTCAAATCTAATTTTGGAGGCAAAATGGATTGCGCATTAAAAGGTAAATTTTTCGCGTTTTGCATATTTTTATATTGCCAAAATGTTCGATAAACCCCTTTTGCATCATCTTTTAATAACTTTAAGGAAGATTTTCTCAACCTCATCTTGTAGTGATACTCATCAAAACTACGCTTCATTATATCTGCGGTAAAACCTAAAACGACACCAAGAACAATACCAATTACAACTTGAAATGTCTGTTTATCTTTTATATTTGTTAATTTGAATAAAAAAATAATCGAGAGGATTAAAAAGAGTATTGGTACCCAAAATGACTCTATGATTTCAATTAATAAATGCTTAATATTTCTGAATTTCTTCATATTCACTCACCTTATAATGCTTCCGCCAGTGTACGCGCGTTTTTCAATTTTTCCATCAGGGTCAGCCGGGATGCCTGCATGTTTATCCCGGGAGAATAAACGATCGGGCCGATCATTTTGGCCTTGCCACTCAGCTTGACCATGTATTTCCCACTGTCCTGGTAGGGTTGGATCGAGTCGATCCGGCCATAGTGTGTGATTTTATGCAATGGAGATGTCATATAGATCGCAATATATTTAAGATTGGGGATTACTTTTTTTGACAGACGTATTGCATACCAGCGATTTTTCCCGAGAAATTCCTCTTCGAATCCCTCTGGATGGGCGGGACAAACGATGGTATCGTATTCACCGAGCCGGCGGCGCTCGGCTCGATCCTTTGATATTTCCGCAGGTCCATCCCCCGTAATTTCAAAAAGTTCCTTACGTTGCATATGTTGGACTTTCTGCTTAAAAAATTTGAATAGGTCTCTTGATTCTGAGAACTTCCCAGCCACTCGGTTTCCTTTTGGCATCGCGATCCTTAAAACGAGTGATTCGAGTTCTTTCAAATGTTCATCACCTTGAGTTAAATATATACTGAAGCGATTCCATTCTTGAGCGTGACGGTCAGTTAAATGATCTCGCAAACGAGTACGAAGATTCTTGGCCAGTCCAACATAATGCAAAGTGTTCCCTTTATATAGGGCATAAACTCCACTTTTCCTTCGCGCGAACTCAGTGACAATCTCAGGATAACGTTTTATTGCTGTTCTTGAAATACCTTCAAGATGTTCCATAACAAGCGGAGTCCGTTTTAGTTTCTTGTTCATTTGGCTACTCCATCTTCTATAATCTTTATTTCTTCGTCAGTCAAACCATACAATTCAAAAACTAGCCCGTCAATTTCTTTGTCGATTGCTTCGATTTGTTTACTTATTGTATTTTTTTGCATTTCGGAATTCGAAGAAATATATTGAACATGCATTTCTAACATTGAATTAGCCAGCAAAGTTAGTCTGATATATTTTGAGTTTTCTAACTGAGAAGAAAAATCTATCAAAAGTAAAGGCAGGTCTCGTACCATTTTTGGCAAAACATCTGTGTAATCACCTTGCAGGTTTTTTGTAGCAATAAAATTAGCAAAATAAAATTTAATAAGTTTGGAATTTAATAATGCCAAATGAAATACCTCGGATTCAGTGCATTTTGATTTTTCATAACCAGGAAAATCCATTTTTAGATTGGTTCCTTCAAGAAAATGATATCGAACTAAACAAATTGAACGTTGGTCAGAATAAAATTTATTAATATCATAGGTCGCCATAAGCCCAAAACCCTTACTGCTAGTTTTATTAATAATAATTTTTGGAGATTCAAAAAAATACGGATGCCTTGGTCCATACATAATCTTGGGTTGATAATTCAGATAATAATTATTCCATTTAAGAGCATAACGTTTAATATCTGTGCCGCGTAAACATTTTTTGGCATTACCTATAGCTTTATTGCCAAGTAGGGCCTCTTGAGAGAAAGCTCCTTTTTCCTTACTACAAATTTGTGCACCATAATTCACATAATAGACGTTTCCAACTTTAATTGATTGCTTGGTTACTTTATTCTTTAATGCAATAGAAATATTTGATGTATTTATATCAAACATATAGTTGTGATTGTGCAACCAAAGAAGCGGCCTGATTCTAGTTTCTTTAATTATTATGCCCTCTTCAAAATAGTCAACTTGTGATTCCGTATGTTTTCCTTTGGGCTCCAGAATTAATATGCATATTTTTCTGGAAACATTAGAAAACACTCTCTCTTGACCAAACACTGCTAGTTGAACAAGTTTATTTTTATGCACAATATCTTTGCGAATTTCCTTAGCATACAACTCGGTTAAAATGGAAGTTGGATAAACAAATGCATTCATTCCATGTGGATTTAAAATCTGAAATGAACGTAAAAGGAAAGCAAGATACTGGTCCCAATGACCAATTAAACTAGATTCTCTTTTTAAAATATAATTTCGAAAAAGATCATCACTTGTCCATGCACTAATCCAAAGGCGGATTGCCGATCACGCAATCAAACCCACCGGACTTCATGGCATCGGGGAATTCGCGGGTCCAGTCGAAGGGATTGACGCGCTTCATTTCCTCGGGGTCGGGGATCAGGCGACCGGAAAAGTAATCGGGACCGATGAGCGAATTACCACATTTAATATTATTAGAGAGATTGGGCAAAGCCCTTTCGTGGAAGAGCTGTCGGGACTGGCCGACGGTTTCGTCGGTTTCCCCTTCCAGAACCTTGAGCAGCAAAGACAGTTTCGAGACCTCGACCGCCTGGAGATCGATGTCCACGCCAAAAATATGCGTTATCAGGATGCGCTTTTTTTCGGCGATGGCGAGGCGCCAATACTTGCCGCGGCTGTCCAGATAAACGGCTTGCTTATGTTTTGCCGGGTGGTTTTCCAGGTACCATTTAAGACAGTGGTCGAGAAGGTATTGGTAGGCGCCGAGAAGGAAAGAGCCGGAACCGCAGGCCATGTCCAGGACGCGCAGCGGCTGGCCGTTTTTGCCGCCGGCGAGCTGCGCCGGGCTCTTGCCTTCGATCATCTTGCCCACGGTGTTCTTAACGATGTAATCTACAATATAAGCAGGAGTGTAATAGACGCCTCCCGCCTTGCGCACCTCGGGCTTTTCCTCGACCTTGGCCCGGTGCTCGGGAGTCAGGCGAATCACCTTGCCCAGGAAACGTTCATAGACCGTACCCAGAATCTCAACTGGCAGGACGCCGAAATGGTAGGGCGAACCATGCTCGAAGTAGAGATTCTGCAGAATGGGTTTGATCACCTTGTCATCGATGGTCAGCGCCGGAGTAAGGCGGTCGTGCTGTTCAGATACCCCATCCTCTTTCTGGAAATGGAAGATGCCTGAATTGTATTTCTCATCGGCCTTGCGGCACAGTTTCATAAATTGGGCATAAATTTCCGGCTGTTCACAGAGCTTGAGCAACTGACCGTAAGATTCACTGCCGCGATCCTCGGCTATGCGCAGGAAAATGAGGCGGTCGATGGTACGCTGCACGGCGGTGTTCAGATCGTCATAGCCCAGGTACAGATTGCGCAGGGCGATATTGCGGGCCAGGGAATCGCGCCAGCCCTCAATTTCCTTCAGGAACTCGCTGTCCACCTCCGAGGTGCCGCGCTTGCGCTTGGAAGCGGCGAACTTGTCGTACGATCCCGCCCACACCGCCTCGCGTGAAAAAATATCCCACAACTCTCGCCAGCGGTCAGGGTATTCTTCAGAACGAAAATACTGGATGCGGCCGTAACTGGCTTTGTCAACGGGCCGCGGCC
>JAHIKI010000007.1 GCA_018897435.1 Acidobacteriota bacterium
CTGGCTCGAGTGACCATCGCAAATGCAATTTTTGCATGAGGTGATTAAACAAAAACACATTTACTTCGGTTTAAATAACTTAAAATGATAATGCTTACATCTATAATCCGGGTAGTCTCAAACTTGATGGGGAATTCTGGCTATTGGTGGTCGTTGTTTTTTCAAAAAAATAGACCTCGCGAAATGTGGTCGAGGAGGGGAAACGAATGCCGTCGCTTGCGACAAGATACAAGTGGGTCACTTCGAGCAACAGGCGAGCCGCCATGGTTTTTGCCGCCTTTTCCAGGGCTTCCACCCCGACCACGCCGCGCGGGTTCATTTCGATCTTCAGCACCGAGCCGTCGGCCTCGTCGATCCACACTTTGCCCTGGGCGATCTCGCCGCTTTGCGGGTGGCGCGGCAGCACTTCGACCACCGCGCAGCGCCGCTTCTTCAACTTTTCCCGCTCGACCAACCGATAGCGATATTTCCCACGATTCTCGGCGGCCAGCAGGGTCGCTGGCAAGAATACCGAATAGCGCGAGGAAAAGCGCGTCTCGAGGGCGACGCTTTGGGCGCCGACCTTCAGGCCGGCGTTTTTGAGAAGCCGCCGCTGCTCCTTGATCTCGCCGCCGGCGCCGACGATCTGGTAATCGTAGGCCCAACGCCGCTCCACCGTTTCCACCTGCTGTTTCAATGGATTGCGCTGCAAAACCTTCTCAACGACCTTTTCCAGGCAGTAAAAACGGAATGCTCCCTCTTTCAGCCGCCGGCAATAGCCAGCGGCCAGTTCCAGCAGCGCCGCCAACTCCGCGGACGGGGCTGTTTCCTCGACAATTGCTTCCTGGGGTTTGTCTACTGGCGGCGGCGGCAGGATCTCGATCTCCTTCTCGGCGCGGGCGCGGTTTTTCGACAACAGATCCTCGACTTCGACCTGCAAAAGGTAGCGGCCGGGAGCGGGAAAGTTCAGAGCCATCTCCACGGTCACGGCCGCTTCCATGGGCAGGATCTCTTTTTCAAAAACCAGGGCCTTCATGCCTTTGGTTGCGGCCTGGACGCCGACGCGCAGGCGGCCGGCCAAGCCAGCTTCTCCGTACAGGCGCTGGTAATCGGACAGCGATATTTTCAGCACATTGTCCTGCCAGTCCAGACTCAATATTTTCAAGGGGAAGATCTCGCCCAGCGTCAGCTTGCGCGAATAGACCGCCTTCATCCCGGGCTTATTCACCTCGACTTTGAGATCGCGTTTGCGATCTTTTCCTTCAGCCGGCAGGTAGGTGAGCACGTAATAAATGTCTTCGCTCTCGGCCGCTTTTTCTAGGGCATCACCCAGTTTTGTCGTATCGCTCACCCGGCCGCCGGTGTCGGCGCTGATCTGGCGGAATGCCCCCTCCCAGTTGGAAAACACCGACTTCCATTGCAAATGCTCGCCGGACAGGGTCTCGCCGGCCGCGTCGCTGAGGAACAGGTGGTAGGTGGCGTTGGCGCCGATAAACAGCGGCTGCAGGTCGCGGAAATAGCTGATCACATCAGTGCCGAGCTGGATTTGGCGCTCCGTCTCCTCCATGAAGCGCTTGAGTTCGCTGATGGTCTCCTGCAGCATGGGCGCTTCGCGAAAAAGGCGCCCGTCCCGGCTCAGCAGCGGCAGCCGCTCGTTCTGCAGAAAAACCAGCACCCACTTCTCGACCTCCACGGCCTTCAGCGCAGCGGCCAGGCGTTCCAGCCAGCGCGGATAACCTTTCAGCCGTTCCAGGCGGTACTCGTTGAGACCGCCCAGATAGTTGGTCTTGAACCGCTCCAGCAATGTCTTTTCGAGGGCCTTGCGCTGTTCGTAGCTATAGGTAGGGATAAAAATGAGGTCTTCATAAAACTCAGCTGTGCTCCTTTCCAGTTCATTGACCAGGCGGGCCTTATCGAGTTTTTTCCGCTTCAACCCAACAGTTACTCCTTCGAAAAAGGCCACGACCTTTTCCAGCTCCTTTTCGGGAGAGGAGACCTCAAGAACCCGTTCGCCGTCGCTTAAAATGACACGGTCGCCGCTGCGGTAGATATGGGTCAGAAAATAGTTCCAGGCCTTGGGCCAATCCCGGCTCTCTTCATTGAACCAGAGCATGAACAGGAACAGGCGTTTGCGGCTTGCTGCGGTTTGGGGAGCCGTTGCCGGAACTTCTTTCGCGGCCAGTGAGCGCCGCAATTGCCGGCAGTAATTGATCTTTATTTTTTTCCCATCTTCAAATAAGGTAAAATCCCCGGCATTCAATCCAGCCACCGGCTTCCCACCCGAAAACACCCGCACCAGTATTTCCTGATTGATCACCTCGATCCGTTCATGGACCTGTTCCTGGCCAAACATGCCAATATTCGCTAATATAAAAGGCAAGAACAAAAGAATGACCTTTCGTTTATTCATGAAGACTTTAAATTGATGTGTATTAAAATAATGACTGACGATTTGGGCATGAGTCATTATGTTAAAAAAAAGAAAAAAAATAAATAGGGAAAATCCTTATTTTGCGCAGATTTATTTACTGATGATTTAGAGAATGAACAAATTGTGATTTTCAATTTGTCTGGGAATTATTGCTGTCTAAAACAAATCACCTTTGTCATAGTTTTTTTCGCCGTTGGCCACTGCCCTGAAATATTTTTATCGCTTATTTCCAGACCCCGGGCAGTCCGGTTCTACAAAACCGACAATTTCCGTCTTTTATACCGATATTCTCAACTTGATATCCCGAACGTTTGATCAATGTTTCACGGCATTGCGGGCAGCGCGTGTCGTTCCAATACGAAGCCACGATATTGCCGCCATAAAGAAATTTAAGCCCCCGGTCAACTCCTATTTGCAAAACTTCATAAATCGATTCAATGCTGGTGGCAGGGATTGTTAAAAGTTGATGTTGCGGGAAAAAACGCGAAACATGCCAGGGAATATTTGCATCAAGTTCACTCAAAAACGATACCAAGCGCAATATTTCCTTGCGATCGTCATTCAATCCGGGAATCAGCAGTGTGGTGACTTCCATCCAGATACCCATGGTTTTCATAGCGGCTATTGTTTCCAAGACAGGCTTTAAGCGAGCCGAGCAATATTTTTTATAAAAATCATCACTGAATGATTTTAAATCGATATTGGCCGCATGCAAGTAGGGCCTGAGCAAGGAAAGGGCCTGATGGGACATATAGCCATTGCTGACCAAGACATTTTTAATTCCGACATTGTCTGCCAACTTGGCAGTTTCAAACATCAATTCGAAGAACACGGTCGGTTCGGTGTAAGTGTAGGAAATCGATTGGGCATGGTTTCTCAGAGCGATTGCCAGCAATTGTTCGGGAGTAATGATATCCCCATGGATGTCATTTTCCGTTTGAATCATTGAAATAGAGTGATTCTGGCAAAAGCGGCAGGAAAAATTGCAGCCCATGGCCGCGATTGAAAAAGATCTTGATCCCGGCAAAATATGATACAAGGGTTTTTTTTCAATGGGATCCATATTCATTGCGATAACCCGGTCGGAATTCAAGGAAACAAGATCACCGTTTATATTTTTTCTTACATGACACAAACCCAATTTCCCATTCACTAAATGGCATTCATGCGCACACAAATGACAGATTACCTGTTGATTTTCCTTTTTTTCGTAAAGAAGCGCTTTGATCATCTGGATCGTGCCAAAGAATCAATCCATATTTCTTTCAATGCTCCACTTTTTGCCGTGATCAATCCAATGCTGCCAGGTATTCTTCACAGGAAAGGGCCGCTTGCACTCCCATGCCCACGGAAATGGCTACCTGGCGACGATTCCCTTTAATAACTTCTCCTGCCACAAACAGTCCCTCGGCGTCAGTACGTAAAGATATGTCGGTGACGACATAACCGTTTTCGTCAAGATTCACAAGACTTTTCAGTAAATCGGTGTTGGGAATTGTGCCGATAGCCAAAAAAGCACCATCAAAAGCAACGATTTCCGAGTTTCCGCTCTTTTTGTTTCTCAATTCAAGAGCTTCAAGTTTTTGATCTCCCTTGTAGCTGAGCACTTCGGAATCCCAAATGATTTTTATCTTCTCGTTTTTAAAAACCCTGTCTTGAAGGATTTTTTCCGCGCGCAACTGGTCGCGGCGATGAATCAAAACCACTTCTGAGGCGAATTTTGCCAAATGAAGGGCTTCAGAAAGAGCGGTATCACCGCCGCCAAGAACGGCCACCTTGCGTTCGACAAAAAAAGGAGCATCACAGGTGGCGCAAATCGACACGCCCCGACCCAACAATTCCGATTCGCCGCTTATCCCCAAGAAACGAGGCTGAGAACCGGCCGCATAGACAACAGCCTTTACCGTATACAGATCTTTGTATACTTCGATCTGCCAAGAATTCTGTTCCCGCTTAAGGTTGACAACCTCTTCGTTTTCCAAAACCACGCCATAGCGCTCGGCTTGTTTCCCCATTTGATCCATCAATTCCGCCGGGACAATGGGCTCGGCAAATCCCGGATAATTTTCAATAATATCGGCATTGATGATCTGACCGCCAAAAACTTTTTTTTCCAGTACCAGAGTTTTTCTCAAAGCTCTTCCGCAATAAATCGCCGCCGCCAACCCGGCCGGTCCGCCGCCGACAATAATCACATCCCAATTTTTTTCCATCAACTCACCTCATGCAAGGTTTTTTCAATCTGCTTGTGATTGACAGCGCCAACCAGCTGCGTTTTAACTTGCCCATTCTTGATGAACAACAACGTAGGCAGGGTGCGCACAAAAAACCGGGACGAAGTTTTCGGACTCTCGTTTACATTGACTTTTAAAACTTTCACGTTTTCTTGATGCTTGGCGGCGATTTTTTCCAAACCCGGCTCCATAAGTAGGCACGGCATACAGGTTGGCGCCCAGAAATCGACGATGATTATGCGGTTGTTTTTTATTAAACTTTCAAAATTTGCATCATTGGCAGAAATAATATCAGCCATTTTTAGGAACCTCCGTTAATATTTTATTATATAATGCCAAATACTTCGGAACAACTTTTTGCCAGGAAAAATCCGCCATCATGCCGTTTTTTTGAATTTCCCGCCATAGATCCCTGTTTTCATACATACTTAAAACTCTTTTAATTAATTTAATGATTTCTTTAATGTCGTTGCCGTTGAATTTAAAGCCGTTTCCCTGGCGGGTTGCGGGCTCAAAGTCCTGAATAGAATCCTGCAATCCCCCAGTCGCCCGCACGATCGGGACCGTTCCATATTTCAAACTGTAAATCTGATTGAGACCGCATGGTTCATAAATTGACGGCATAAACAGAATATCAGCGGCTGCTTCCAGTTGATGGGCCATTTTCTCGTCGAAATAATTGAGAAATGTCAATTTGTCTGCAAATTGATAAGCCAGCTCTTTTAATTTCTCTGTCCAGAAACCATCGCCAACTCCCAATAAAATAAAATGCAGGTCTTCCTTTAGTAAAACCGGCAGTAATTTCAACAGTAAATCCATGCCTTTTTGCTCGGAAATCCTGGAAATAAGAGCCAGCAAAGGGATCCGGCTGTTTTTTGCAATCCCCAGTTCGGAGAATAACTCTTGTTTATTGGGATTCTTTCTGTCCAATGATTGCGATGAATATTGACTGGCAATAAAGGGATCGATCTGAGGATCCCATTGGCTATAATCAACGCCGTTAAGAATCCCGCTCAATTTATAGGAAAATTTTTTAAGCAGTCCATCCAGACCGAATCCCTTTTCCGTCGAAATAATCTCTTTGGCATAAGTCGGGCTGACAGTTGCGATCCAATCGGAAAAAATAATTCCGGCTTTCAGGCAATTCAACTTGCCATAAAATTCAAGATACTCCGGAGAAAAAAGATAGGCAGGCAGTCCGGTCTCTCTAAAAAGACTGCCGGCAAATGTTCCCTGGTAACCAAGATTATGGATAGAGAAAACAACTTTTGTTTTTTCAAAAAGCGCAGATCGATAATTCAATTTCAAAAAAAGCGGGATCATGGCCGTTTGCCAATCATTGCAGTGAAAAATATCAAAATGCAAGTGCTTTTTATTGACGAATTCCATTGCCGCCAATTGGAAAAACAAAAAACGGACAAAATTGTCAGGATAATCCCCGGAACTATCGCCATAAAGGAACTCACGTGCAAAAAAATGCTCATTCGAAACAAAAAAAACAGTAAAATTAGGAGAAATTGTCGCTTTTTTAACAATTGCTGAAAAGGTTTCACTGCCAATTTGCACAGAAAAACTTTCAATCGGAGTCGTCTTAATTTTTTTTATATTTTCTGTCATATAATCGGGCATGATTAAAAAAACCTTTTCACTGGCAGCAAGGGCTTTTGGCAGCAGACCGCCGACATCTCCCAGCCCGCCCGTTTTGGCGAACGGAATCGCTTCAGAAGTAAAAAAAAGAATGTTCAAAAAAGTCCCCTTGGCAATGCTTTGGCAACGAGGCTAATATTACCTGAAAAACACTAAATGTCAATATAATATTCTAGTAAACACAAAATATAGGGTGAAAGAAAATTATTTCTTTTTTTGGAAAATTGAAAAAACGGATTGTTTTTTACTGGCACCGCTCAAATCCAAGAGTCTTTTTTTGGCCAATTCATGCTCGGGATCAATGGCCAGGGCTTTTCTAAAAAAATTTTCAGCCCGTTTTTCTAATCTTTCAGAAAGGAACAGCAATCCAAGCGCAGCATAGGGTTCTGCATTCCACGGTTCCAGCTCAATGACTTTCTGAAAACTCTTTTCCGCAAGACGGCGCAAATTAGGGATATTGGACTGGCTTAATCCGAGCAAGAGATAATAAGAAGCTTTGCTGGGATCATTCCTAACCACCTCTTCCAGAAGGCTTGCCGCTTCCCTGAATCTTTGTTGTTTATAGAGTGTTTTTGCCTTTCGATAATATAAGTTGGCTTTTTCAATTAAATTTTCGCTGACCTTATCCGTATTCTGAATCTCTTTATATCCCTTTGTATCATAATCGCGCCTTTTTTCTTCATTGCTGAGGATTTCAAAAGCTTTGTTGATGCTGGCAAAAACAAAATTGGCTTTTTCCTTTAAACCGGATTTCGGCGCTTCTCCAAGCCGGTCAGGATGGTACTTTTTTGCATATTGGTAATACACATCTTTTATTTCACTAAAAGCTGCGGTGTTCTTCAAATTAAACAATTCATAATAATCCATTTCCTTGGCTTTCATTTTTTCATAAAGCGCAACCAATCCCTCATGGTTTTTGGTTAATTCTTTGTCGGCGGGATTTATAGTGAATTCAAAGACATTCAACAAAAAAAAGAGCATTATTTTTTGCCAAAAAGGCTCGTCGGCAATTCCCGTTTGGGCCGCAGCCTGTTCAACTGAAACGCCGGGAGTGCCGCTTAATATTTTAAATAAACTCAAATCTTCACTAGTAAGAAAACTACAGATCTCTTCTGATATCGGCTTTGTCTGGAAATAACGTTTTTGGAAATTGTTTTTAAACAAGGGCAAGCTTTTAAACCGCGAAACTCCCTCCACGAAGATTCCCGGCAATTCTATCTTGAATTGAGAATCTTTCGGGATGTCGGGAAGCAGCGATGAAAAATCCCACTCGCCGCTGGTCAGAGAAAAAGTCGAAAGCGCAATTACTCTGACTTGATTAATCAAACCAAAAAAAAGATCTTTTTGGCTGAGAAAATTGTTCTCAACCAGAATTTTGCCGATTCTGTCTTTTTGCCCGGAAATAAGCTTGTGAATATCCCAGAATTGGGTTTGATCAATTTTACCGATTTTAAAAAGAACCTCTCCCAATCGTTCATGCAAAACATTGGTTTTGGCAAAACAAAGATTCCCAGCGCTAAAAAAAAGGTTTTTTTCAAAATTTTCGCCTTTTATGGATAATTCGCCACTGCTTTTTTCAAGAAAAATCTTTCTCAGTACAAAAGGAACCGGAGATTCAATTACCCTTTTTCCCATTATTTTCCTATTTCTCTAACCATTTTTTTACACTATTATTTTTATTTTGTCAACGCGTAATACCTCCAGAATTCCCCATCAACTTTGAGAGTACACGGATAATAGATGAAAGCATCATAATTTTAGGTTATTTAAGCCGTAGTAAATGTAATTTTGTTTGACCACCTCATGCAAAATGGGATTTAAAATGGTCATTTGAGCTGGCAAAAGATATTTTGAACAAACCTCTTCCGATCGTCTCTCTGAACCATTCACCTTTATTTACCGACATTATTCAGAAGCTGGGGCTCTGGCCAGCGTCATCATCCGGGTTCTGGCGCGCAGCAACGACGAGTAAGTATCTGC
>JAHIKI010000008.1 GCA_018897435.1 Acidobacteriota bacterium
GAATTTGAAAAAATGAAAGGTAAAGATTTAACTTTTAGAGTAATTCTGAATGTTAAAAAGGGAGATGAAAAAAGGAATTATCATTTTTTCTTTAAGGCTGTTGCTAAAAAAATATAATATTTTAGCGATAAAAAAAGCCCCAGTTTTTTTATTATTGTGAATAACTATCACCTTTATTTATTCAATTCGAGAAAATTAGTCAAAAATTTAATTTGCCCTTCAAAATTATCAATGGCATAATATTCTTTTGGTAACTTAGCATAATTGGTTGCAGCCTTATACTTTCCAATCAAATCATCCAATTCATGAGCTAACTTTTGCTGCTCGTCTCTATTGCCAGGAGTAACTGAAACTAAATTAGC
Organism: Acidobacteriota bacterium; assembly: GCA_018897435.1. Taxonomy (GTDB): domain Bacteria; phylum Acidobacteriota; class Aminicenantia; order UBA2199; family UBA2199; genus UBA2199. Next base: position 363 of record JAHIKI010000008.1, read on the forward strand.
GGGAACCATCGCGCATCGGCATTTTTTGCCGCAAGCTGTATCACCCCGGCCAGGCTCAGTCCGCTCGGTCACCCATTCAGTCATTGAAGCGGCAGGCAAGGCGGCCAGGCGTTCGCAGTCCGGGCAGACCTTATCGTCCCCCATGTGAATCCAGGACCATTCGTATTGATTTAAATCATCATCGATTGAATCCAATGGAATGTTTAAATCTTTTTGTAATCTTTTTTTTTCTTCTGATTTTGAAACTGCTGAAATGATCAGTAATAATATTCCCATTCCAAGCAGAAGAAATGAAATAATTTTTAATAACCAATAAAAATCAGAATTAAAAATTCCAATAACAAAACATAGGACTCCTGAAACCAATATTATTATTCCGATTTTTTTCATTTTCTCTCTCTATTTATCGATAAGCAATCTTAAATGAAGCTCAAATTAATTTCAATAGCTTATAAACTAATCAACCGGGCCTGTCTTGCTTGCCTTGCTTTTCTGTTTGCCATATAATGAGGCGAAAATGGTAAATCAATACTGGATCAAACAGGCGGAAACTTGAAGCTGCCTCCCCCCCCTGGGCTTGTGGAAAACTCCCTGTTTTTCAGGCAAACCGTTACTATTTCGTTACTATATTGCCGCAAACCCTTTAACTATGCACTTTAAACAAATTGATGTATAATTGTTGCCGATGAACAAGAAAAAAAGCCGTGCTGACAATTCGCTACTGACGGCGCCGGTGGGTTTTTTCGATTCCGGCATCGGCGGCCTATCGGTACTGCAGGCCGTTCGCCGCATCATGCCGCATGAAAACCTGATCTATTTCGCCGATTCGGCCCATTGCCCTTATGGCAGCAGGAGCGCTGATTTTGTCCGCCGGCGCTCCCTGGCCATCACCGGTTTTCTTCTGGCCCAGGGGGCCAAGGCCGTGGTGGTGGCCTGCAATTCGGCCAGCGAAGCGGCGCTGGAATTGTTGCGCCTGACTTTCCCCGGCCTGGAAATCATCGGCGTAGAACCGGCTGTAAAAGTGGCCCAGAGTATGAGCAAGAACAAGAAAATAGGTGTGCTGGGAACGCCCCTGACCTTGCGGGGCGGACGCTTTTTCCGGCTGCTGAATAATTTCTCGGCCGGCATGGAGGTGTACACCCAGCCGGTGGCGGGTCTGGTAGAGCGGATCGAAACGGGCTGCCTGGATGACGCGCAGACCACGGCCATTTTAAAAAAAAATCTGCGGCCGCTGTTGAAAAAAGGAATCGACACCCTGGTGCTCGGTTGCACCCATTACCCGTTGTTAAAGGAAGATATCGCCTCACTCTGCGGCCCTCAGGTAGAACTTATCGACACGGCCGAGCCAGTGGCCCGGCAGCTTTGGCGCCGGCTGCTTTCGACCGGCCGACTCAATCCCGGTCCCGGGAGCGGTCAGATCGAATATTTCAGCAGCGGCGCTGTACGGACCGTGACCCCGATCTTACGCAAGATCATGGCTGACCCGGCCCTGATGGTTTCCCAAAGCTCCGTTTAAAATATCATCCATAGCGATATGATCAGCTGCGCCGGCCGTTCTATTGCTTTTTCGTAGCGATTGGTCTATATTGCCCTAATGGATGCAATCGGTAAGAAGGGTTACAGAGTTGCCGCTGACCTGAACAAGAGCAATGAAACAAAAACAAGGAAAATAGACCGCCCATGAGGATTTTACCGGTTTCTTCGGGAAAAGGTGGCGTGGGGAAAACGACTTTCGCATTGAATTTCGCCCTGGCCCTGGCCAAGACGCACAAAACCGTCCTGATCGACCTGGATACCGGGACCTCTAGCCTGCGAAATTTTCTGGACATCAAGGTCAACAAAGATCTGTTTCATTTTTTGAAAAAAAACTGCCCGCTGCAGGAATGCCGGGAGATACTGCCTGCCGCCATGGACCCGGACCGGGCCTTTGCCAATTTCAGCTTCATCGCCTCGCCGCAGGGCTTTGTCCACGACATCGTCAATTTCAGTCCGGCGGTCAAGGAAAAACTGATCGTCGGCATCAATGGCCTGCAGGCCGATTACGTGGTCATCGACCTGAAAGCCGGCCTCGACCGCAACGTCTTGGAATTCCTGCCCCTTTCCAACAGCGGCATCATCCTGTTCACGCCAAAGCTGCGGGCCGCCACCCATACCGCGGCTGAAATGGCCAAGGCCGTCTTGTTCCGCATGCTGGGCATCATGCTGACGTCACCCCTGCTGCAGGAGCGATTCCTCCAGGCCGCCAGTGCTCCGCAGGCCCTGTTTTTCCAACGTTTGCGCGATTTTTTGGAAAGCGGCAGCGACAGTGAAGCGAAAAACCTGGATGACTTCATCAGCGAAGCCGCGGTCCAGTTCCCCCAGGATAACTTTCTCAGGGTTTTGCGTTACTACGTGGAAAACTACAAGGTATATTATGTCCTGAACCAGTTCAACAGCATGTCCGAGTCGCTGGAAAACACAATCAAGCCTTTCGTGGAAGAGATTTTTCGCATCGCTTCTGCCAAGGTGGCCTTTCACAACCTGGGTTGGGTGGTCGAAGATGAGCAGGTCCGCCGCTCCACCGAAGCCGGCGTACCGTACCTGGTGCGCCGATACTACAAGAAAAGGCAGGCGGCGCCGCTTGCCCATGATTTCGACGCGCAACTGCGCGATCTGTTCGGCGTGGCGCAAAAAAAAGCGCCGGCGGAAAGGAAAAAGGGCCTGGCCCATGAACTCAGCAGCCAGATCGACCTGCTGCGCAAAATTTATGTCTGCAACGCCGGCAAGGACCCTGAAACCAACCTGGATTTCATCGCCGCCCGGGTCAGGGATATTTCCAACAATTCGGTCCACCAGTTCGGCATGAAGAAGATTTTTTCGGTGCAGGAATTTCTGGAGCGCTTCCAGTCGCGGCTGGTTTGATCTAAAAAAAATACTCCGGTTGACTCTTCTACGGGGGAGGCAGCAAGCCGCCGAAAAGGGCAGAAGGTGGAAATATAACTTGACAGGTTTTAGATTGATGTGATATAGTTTTATTATCATGTGGAACAAAGCACTGAAATTGTCTTTTCTGTTCGTAATCGCTCTCTTCCTTCTAACTTGTGCCGCCGTGAAAAAGGAAAAAGTTCGGGTGGTCATTTTGGGTTTCGACGGCGCCAACTGGCCTACCATCGATCCGCTTATCGCCGCCGGCAAATTGCCTTTTTTAAAGCAGCTCAAGGAAACAAGCGCCTGGGCCGACTTCAAAACCGATAAGCCCACCAAGTCTTCGGTGGTCTGGACCAGTATCGCCACCGGCAAAACCATGAAGAAGCATGGAATTCTGGATTTCACTTATCTGAAGGAGCACAACCTCGAGGTCCCGTTTTCCAATTCGGAAAAACGTGAGCCTTCGCTTTGGCAGATGCTCGACCGTTTCGGCATGCGCAGTGTGGTCATCAATTGGTTTGTTACCTATCCGCCCGATCAGTTCAACGGCGTGATGGTCTCGGATCGCTTCCGCCAGATCATGATCAAGAAGCCCCAGTTCGCCAACGATTGTGTCGACACGGTCACTCCCGCCATGGATTTTTACCGCCTGAAAAAGGTCATCCGCCGCGATTACGGCCGGACCATCGAGCGCATCGGCATGCCCGATTTTATCGAGTTGTTCCAAAAGATCAATCCCGGCAAGGATTTCCGAAAATCTTTCACCCTGCAGAATTCGCGCACCTTCGTTATGCAGGATGCCCTGGTCGAAGATGTGAGCGACCGGCTGTTCAAGACAGAAAAAGCCGATCTGTATATGACCTATTTCCGCCTGCCCGACATCGTCCAGCATTTAGTTCTGCGCCTGTTCGACTACGAATACATCAATACCATGTTCCCCGCCGAGGGCGAGACCTGGAACATGTCGGCTGAGAAGCAGCGTGAAGTCATTGGCCGCATCTCCCAAAAGCTGGAACCGGTGTACCGCTACATGGACCGTCTGCTGCAAAAATACATAAGCGACCCGAAATTCAAGGATGCCTATTTCTTCATCATGTCGGATCACGGTTTCAGCCTCTACCCCGGCGGCTACAACCATTATGATCTACCCAAGGACATGGAGGCGCCTCCGGGAATTTTGCTGGTCAGGGGGCCGTCGGTCAAGCCCGGCAAGATCAATGCCTGCATCTATGATATCGCGCCCACGATCCTTTATTTGTTCGGCCTGCCGGTGGACAGGAACATGGACGGACGGCCGCTTCAGGATGTTTTCAAACTGAGCCGGAAATTAAAATATTCGCTTTACACCCTGGACAGGGACAAAAAGAGCATTGCGCGAAAAGATTCCGACCGCGAAACTCTCGAGGAATTGAAAGCGCTGGGGTATATTAATTGAAACATTAATAAAGCACTAAATTATGGAGTAATGAAATGAAAAAAAAGAATTTGTTCTTTTGGTCAGGAATCCTGGCCGTACTATTGCTGGTTCCAGTATTGCGTGCTGCGCAAAACTCGCAGGATACAACCATGCCGGGTTTGGATGACAATATCAATATCGGGCTGTTTTTTATCGAGGGTTTTGTCATCGACGAGGATAAAAACGGCGTTCCGGAGGCGGACGTGCTGATCCCGGGAAAAAACGTGGTGGTGAAAACCGGGCTCAACGGTTATTTTATCATCCCCATTTTGGAAAGCGGCAGCATGCATGTCGAAGTATACAAAGCCGGCTATTTACCTGCTGCCACCCGGGAATTCCAAGTGAGAAGGAATGAGAGCATCAAGCTGCCGCGGATCACGCTGTATCCGTCCATTATGGAAGAAGTGGTCGTCACCGGGACGGCAACCCCAAAATTGTACCGCGAAACTCCGGTCAAGACCAGTGTGGCCACTGCCAGTGAAATCGAGAACAAGGGAGCCGTTTCCCTGGCTGATTCATTGGAGATCATGACCGGAGTCAGGACGGAAAACAACTGTCAGAACTGCAACTTCACCCAGGTCCGCATAAACGGCATGGAAGGCAAATATTCGCAGATCCTGATCGACGGCCAGCCGGTTATCTCATCCCTGGCCGGGGTGTACGCTCTCGAACAGATCCCGGCCAATATGATCGCCAAGTTGGAGGTGGTCAAAGGCGGCGGCTCGGCGCTATACGGCGGGAATGCCGTGGCCGGGGTGGTGAACGTGGTCCTCAAGGAAGCGACAAGAAACGCTTCCCGTCTGTCGTTCACCCAGGAAGCCATTCACGGCGCCCCCAACAGTATCGTCAATATTAATAATGATTTTGTCGCCAAGGAATCGGACACCCGGGCCTCGTTTTTTGCCAATTTCCAGCGGCGTGATCCCATGGATTATGACGATGACGGTTTCTCCGACCTGGGCGAACTGACCAATGTTTCTTTCGGGAGCAACTTCAGCCACTATTTCAACCGCATCAGCGGCAAGTTCAAAATGAACTTCTCTTCCATATTTGAGGACCGCCGGGGAGGGAACAAATTGGATTTTCCTGAACACATGGCCGATATCGCCGAATCGATCCGCACCCGCAGAACGGACCTGGGCCTGGGTTGGGAACAAACTTTTGCGAAAGAGTCGATACTCAAATTCAACGCCAGCTATTCCTTTACCAAACGCAAATCATACTATGGAGCGCAGCAAGACCCCAATGCCTGGGGACAAACCTCGAATCCGGTATTCAACGCCAACCTGCTCTTTAATAATTTTTCCCTTGACAAACATTCGCTGCTGGCGGGGATCTCGTTCCAGGCGGATATTCTGGATGATCGCGCCCCGGCCTACCAGCGCACGATCGATGAAACGTACAACAACTACGGCCTGTTCGTCCAGGATGAGATGTCGATGTTCGGCGATGCGGTGACCCTGCTGCTGGGGGCCCGGGCCGACAAGCATTCCAAGATCGAATCCCTGATCGTCAGCCCGCGTGCCAGCCTGCTGTACAAGGGTTTAAAAAACCTCACCTTGCGGGCGACTTTCTCATCCGGTTTTCGCGCCCCCCAGGTGTTCGACGAGGATTTGCACATCACCCAGGTGAATGGTGAGGGGCAACTGATCGTCAACCGGGCCGGCCTGAGAGAAGAGAAATCCCATAGCTACACGCTGGGCATCGATTTCGGCAAGCAGGCGTGCAACAAACTATATCAATTCAGCATCGGCGCATTCCACAACCAGATCGAGAACGCATTCACGCTCGCAGAGATAGACCCGCTGCCCAATGCCGCTGTGTTCGAGCGTTTCAATGGCGGCGGGGTCAAGGTTTATGGCTTTGAGGCGGAAGCGGGGTTCAAGTGGGCTGGAATTTTTGAAATATTCACGGGCTGGACGTTGCAAAAAAGCGAATTGGATGAGCCCGAACCGGATTTCGGTTGCCGAGAGATATTCCGCTCACCTGGCCTGTATGGTTCGGTACGGGTGGGATGGGAAACCTTTGGCCTGTTGGATCTTCACCTGGAGGTGAATTATACCGGTTCCATGAAGGTGCCGCATTTTGCCGGCTATATCGAAGAAGACATACTGGAAACAACGGATCCTTTTTGGGTGGTCAATCTCAGCGCCAACAGGGAAATCGCCGTCGGTAAAGGCAGGTCCTTCGTTCTAAACGCATCCATATTGAATATCTTTGACCGCTTCCAGGAAGACCTGGACAAGGGCAGGTTACGTGATGCCGGATATGTATACGGACCCCGAATCCCGCGCACCTTTCGTTGCGGAATAAAATATAATTTTTAGGAAATGGAATATAGGTTTTTGACTTTGTAGTCAAACCGTCCTTATCATCCGCAAAAACAATGCCCAGAGGACCGGCGCTGGGGGAAAAATAGAGAGGCCTATTTGGCTCGGCGCAACTCCTCCAGCGCCGCCTGGGCGTTGGGCACCTAGGCCAAGCATAGGTCCACCTTCTTGCAGGAATTTTCGGGGCCAGCGGCCAAGGCCCATTAAATCGACGCCCCCCCGCACGAACCGAGGCTATTGCCGAAATGGCTGGCGGAACGTGGCGCTGTTCTTCCATAAAAATATTTCAACTGCGGCTAAAGGATTTTATTTTATTCTGACTTTTTATTTTTGTTGTCTTTTTTATTATTCTATTTCTAATTTTTGTTTTTCATTTGCATCGATAAATAAAAAAATACAAAAAAATGAAGCGTTTTTTCAATTTTACTTGACATCAAAAGCAATAAACGTTAAAAAGAAAACAGCATGTTGAAAAAAATTGATACACGAGCAGCAAACGCATTGCAAAAATATATTTCTAATGCTGCGGGAAGGAATATGCATTCGCGAAGGGATGCCGCTGAATTGCCAGTACTGGTAATTTACAACCTGGATTCCGCTTGGGACAGGTATGAAAAAAGGAACCAGACCGTCGAGGTCCGGCGCATGCAAAATTCTCTCGACCAACTGGGGCATCCGGTTTCCCTGCTGAAGATCACCGACGACAAATTGCACGAGACCCTGTCCGAATATCAGCCGGACGAATGGATCATCATGAACCTCTGCGAGGAGATACCCGGCCAGCCGCACAGCGAGGCCGAAGTGGCGGCTGCGCTCGAGCAGCGCAACATGGTCTATACCGGCTCCTCTCCCGAAACGATTTGCAATTGCGAAAACAAGCATTATGTCAAGCAGACGCTGGTAGAGCACGGATTGCCCACGCCGCTCTGGCGCATCTATGAAAAACCGTCCGCGGCAAACTGGAAAAAGTTCCCGGCGATCGTGAAGCCTGCCAGCGAGCATTGCAGCCTCGGCGTCAGCTCCGAATCGGTCGTGCTCGACCGAACCGAGCTCGAGAGGCAGATCGACTTCATCATCCGCAGCTTCGATCAACCGGCCATTGTCGAGGATTTCATCGACGGCCGGGAATTTCACGTGTCGCTCCTCGGCAACGATTCCCTGCTCATGCTGCCGCCGGCGGAAATGGATTATTCGCGCTGCACTGACATTCACGACCGGCTTTGCACCTATGACGCCAAGTTCAAGCCCGGATCGAAGCACTATGAGATCATCGGCACCCAGGTGCCGGCGCGCTTGACGGCCTGGGAATTGGGCGACCTCGAACGGATCTGCGTCGAGTGCTTCCGTGTTTTTGAGTGCCGCGATTACGCCCGCCTGGACATCCGGCTGCGCAACGGGGTTTTCTATGTACTGGACATCAATCCCAATCCCGATATCAGTTCCAATGCCAGTATGGCCTACGCGGCCAAGCATATCGGCATGTCCTTCGGCGAACTCGGCAGCCGCCTGATCCGCCTGGCCGCCAGCCGCCATCCCCTGCTCGCCTAAACCTCTCCATTTCATTCCACCCTGCCCTTCTCACAAAAATATTACCCTGCGGTTTAAGAGAAGGGAATGAATGCCAGTAGGGACAGGTCGCGACCTGTCCCTGCGGAATCCTATTCCTCGATCTTGAAGAAACGCAGGGCCGGGGCCATGAACACCGCGGTGAAGGCCAGCAGCAGGAGCAGGTTGGGCCAGACGGTATCCAACCCCTTGCCGAAGAAGATGATCTTGTGAAAAACGTCCATGGCCCAGTAGGCGGGGGAGACCATGCTGCCGTTGCCGGCAGCGAAGAAATAAAACTGGCAGCGTTTCGCTCCGTGCGCGATGCCATTTTAAAATGGATTGAAAAGCGCAATCTCGCGGTCGAGTTCGGAGATCATATAAGCCCGCGGTCCTTCAGGATCGATTTGGCTTCCTGGCCGGAAAATTGCAGGTAAACTGCCGTTGTGTTCAGGTTTGCATGGCCCAGGATCTGCTGCACGATCGTTAACGGCACGCCGGCCCGGACCATTTCCAGGGCCCGGGTATGGCGCAGAAGGGATGATAAGTTTAGCGAAGACAACTTGCATAAAGATGATCTAAACGCAAATACACTTGCGTTTGGTAATTCAATGGCTTGAGCATTTGGAACCTTAGAATAAATGATTTACGCTTTTTGCGTAGTTCATTTATTTCCAAAAGTTCTAATCCCTCCTTGCTGCGCAGGGCTATAAGCCGAATGGAAAAAGTAATAATGAAAGCTGGTACCATTACTTTCTTGAACGCATTGAAATTCTATGAGATAATAATGCCACATTTGATGTCATTTTCAAAGTTTTATTGTATTAGTGTTGTGATGAGTTGTGGTAATAGCACGTTGAGAGCAATTGTGGCATGGAAAAATCAACCATAAAGAGTAACCCAAATGCATAGAATCTTCATGATCAGCGGGCCAAATGGAGCAGGCAAAACTACAACCGCCATGGATCTGATGCCGGATCTGCTCGATTGCGAAGAATATGTAAACGCCGATGCGATCGCAGCCGGCCTTTCCCCATTCAAACCGGAAGCGACAGCTATTCAGGCCGGAAGGCTCATGTTGCAGAGAATTCATGAGCTCGCAGATCAAAAAAAAGATTTTGCATTTGAAACAACCATGGCTTCACGATCATTCCTCCCATTTCTGCTGCAATGCAAAGGCAATGGCTACACTGTGCATCTCTTGTTCTTATGGCTTCACTCGCCTGAACTTGCTTTAAAACGAGTCGCTTCCAGAGTGCTCAATGGCGGACATCATGTCCCGGATGAATTTGTACTGCGAAGATATAAATCTGGTCTTAAGAATTTCTTTAAACTTTATATTCCCATAGCAAACACTTGGATTTTGTATGACAATTCTTCCAGGAGCCCGGTTTTAATTGCCCAGAAGGCTACCGAGCAGTCCCTGGAAATCATTGATGAGCAAATATGGAAGACAATTCAGGAGGCAATAAAATGACCAATGAAGAAAAAATCGATCTGAACAAAAAAATAGATATTGGGGTACGAAGAGCCGCTGCAAGGGCGCAGGCTGAGCACAAAAAGGCTGGACGGTCAATTTTTATTTGGGAGGACGGAAAGGTAGTAGAAGTCCCACCTGAAAAGATTCAATTGCCCGAGGAAAAAATAGATAGTGAAAAAGGGCAATAAGTGAAGACAAATTCCGTGTTGGTATTATATTGCTAAAGGCATTGGCAAAATTATATTGTATCATAGGTTGAGTGGGTCCTGGGGTATAATATTTTCCGAATTCTGCGTTCGCCTCATATAAGCCCGCGGTCCTTCAGGATCGCTTTGGCTTCCTGGCCGGAAAATTGCAGGTAAACTGCCGTTGTGTTCAGGTTGGCATGGCCCAGGATCTGCTGTACGATCGTTAACGGCACGCCGGCCCGGACCATTTCCAGGGCCCGGGTGTGGCGCAGGACGTGCGGATGGGCAAGGGTCTTGGAAAATCCGCAGTCCAGGGTAAGCTTTTGAAACAGCCTGAAAAAATTTGAACGGTTGACTGAAAAAGCTTTGCCCTTCATTTCGGGATACTGCGCCAGGTAACGGGCCAGTTTGTTTACCGCCTGCAGGGGCACGGAAACCATTTTTCTCATGTTCTTTTTATGGGGGTTGTGCCGCTTCAGGACCGCCAGGGTAACATCACCAGCGCGATAATCCACATCGACCTGGTCATCGATGCCGGCGACCTCGGAGATCCGGGCGCCGGTAAAGCGCAAAAACAAAAACATGAGAAAGTAACGTCCCCTTATGCGGGCGACCCTGGGTCCCGGTGCCTTTTCGAAATAATCCCGGAATTTTGCGGTCAATATTTTGAGCTGTTTTTCATTCAAGTAATCAATATTCCGCCCGACCTGATTTGAGACCTGAAGGCCGTAATATGGGTTTACGGAAGTCATTTTAATAAACCTTTAAAATATGCTTTCCAAAATAAAGCTCTTCTTCTGGAAAGGCCTGGGTGATTATAAAGACATTCTTTAATTCTTTCATTTGTATAGTGATCAAACATCCATTTAACCTCCTGATCGTCTCCATACTCTAAAAAACGTTGAATGATATAGAAATCGTATTTATCAAGATCGATTGCCGAAACATCTGATTCCCAAAAAAGCATTTTGAAATTGTTAAGGTTTTCAATGCATTTTTTCACTATCAAATAATGTACGAAATGCTGTGAAGTGTCAATGCTCAGCTGCGGCCATGATCTGCTCCAAAAAACCAATATTGCATCCCTGAAAGCTTATTTAAAATCGAAAAGTTTCGAATCGGTCGCAAACCATACCAATTTTATTGTTGTAGCAAAACGCCTGTGATCCGCCCGGGCTGTAAGCGGAATTGGAAAAGTAATAATGAAAGACCTGGTACCAATACTTAGGATCTGATCAGTTGGATTCTTGCTTTTTTTGTCAGGATTTTGCCCTGGAACAATTTTTTGGTTCTGGCTTTGCCAGGTTAAGTAAAAACCAAATTAAGTATGCTCGTATATTGGTCCGGACCAATAAACGATCAGCAAGATAATGGTCCTTGACTTTTTGAATAATATGGATTAAAATTCGTTTCTATGAAACGAATTTATGAAAATCTTATTCTGAATCATTTGCAGTCAGCACGACAAATGGTTATGCTGACCGGACCCAGGCAGGTAGGGAAAACCACTACTGCGCGGGAAGTAAAAAAAGACCATTATTATCTGATTTGGGATAATATAGTCCAGCGCAGGATTATTGTCTCCGGTCCTGATGCTGTTGCCAACCATATAAATCTTCAAGAGCTCAAAGCTGACATGCCATTATTGATCCTTGATGAAATCCACAAATACTCAAAATGGAAGGAATTTCTTAAGGGTTTTTTTGATGTATATGGCAAGGATTGCCAGGTAATTATAACGGGTAGTTCACGCATGAATATATATAAAAAGGGCGGGGACAGTCTCATGGGGCGCTATTTTTCCTATCGCATGCATCCCCTTTCAATTCGGGAGTTAATAAATCCTGGCCTGTTGAAAAAAGAAATATGTTCACCTGTACGTCTCGATCAGGATTCTCTCAATAATCTTTTGGAGTTCGGCGGGTTTCCGGAGCCTTTTTTGCGCTCTGACAAGCGCTTTTATAATCGCTGGAAACGTTTGAGAACAGAACAGTTCTTTAAGGAAGATATCAGAGATCTGACAAATATCGTAGAGATTGGCAGGCTGGAATTATTGGCAGAATTGATAAGGGAATACAGTGGGAAAATGCTCAATTACAGCACCATTTCAACTCATATCAATACGCCCCTGGATACTGTTCTCAGGTGGATAGCCATTCTCGAATCCATGTATTACTGTTATACCATCCGGCCATGGTTTAAAAATATTCCCAAATCTTTGCGCAAACAACCGAAGATTTATCTATGGGATTGGAGTTTAGTAAAAGACAAGGGAGCAAAAATCGAGAATTTTTTGGCTTCACATCTGCTGAAAGCGGTACATTTTTGGACAGATGCCGGATTTGGAGATTTCGGCTTGTTCTATCTCCGAGATAAACAAAAACGGGAAGTGGATTTTTTGATAACCAGGGACAATCATCCCTTTTTTTTAGTAGAATCAAAATTCTCGGAAACAAAATCTATAAATCCTTCATTGGCATACTTTCAAAAACAAACATCTGCTCCTCATGCATTTCAGGTTGCCTTCGCTATGGATTATGTCGACCGGGATTGTTTTGCTGAAAAAAGACCGGTACGTGTTCCCCTTATCACCCTGTTATCCCAGTTGATTTAAAATACGGAAAACTCCTCCCGGTCAATTCAGCATAGGGTTTCTTTTTATTATGGAATTGGCAAATCTCCTGGGCCGCCTGTGCCGAACCGGCGAATCCATGCCCTTGAGGAAAAGTCATAAAATCAGCCACTGACAATCATTTTCCTATAAGACTTTTTCCCAAAACTCAGTGTTCATCGTTGAGACGCGCCCCAATGCCTTCTTCAAATATGGAAAGCGTGCAAGTGGTCACGATCTACAACAAAATAATCATTTTGCTGTGGCAAAACGCCGGGGATCAGCTCTGGGCAAAAATGCCGGCGCTGTTTCGGGCGAGCCGATAGACGCGATTAGGTTCAATTCCACGATCCCAACAAATGTGCGGGGCTGTAAGCGGAATGGAAAAAGTAATAATGAAAGACCTGGTACCAATGTCTAGGGCATGAATCGGCAATGGCCGAGCAGCTCGTCCACATTCCCTAGGGTCAATAAAATGATTAAAAACTATTTTAGTGGTATACTTTTAATGATGAATCAGAACGAGATTTACCTTGATAACTTGAATATGGCATTTCAATTATCGGGCTTTCTTATCGAACTAAAGATAAAATACTATTGCAAATTGTTTCCAGACAAATCTAAAGATGAAGTCTCACGGATCGTCTATAAAGAATTGGTTGATTATAAAGAAAAGGAACTAAAAAATGCAGCCCGACAATACGCTAAATCAAATCTTTGAGAAACTCGTCCAAGAGTTAGATAAAAAAAAAATTAAATTCAGTATTGCCGGCGCTTTCGCCGTTTCCCTATATGCCGGTCCCCGCGCAACGTCTGATATTGACCTGGTAACTTTTCTTGATAAAGGAAGTAGAGAAAAAGTTGTTTCAATACTTGATAAGAATTTCAAATTGCTGCAAAGCAATCAAAAAACAATCCCAATGAGATTCTACGAAATATGGCGTAATATAGTCAAAATTGAAAATACCAGCTCTATTATTGTTCCAATAGATTTTATAATTGTCCCCAATGATTATTTACCAGGCGTTTTAAATAGGTCTGTTATTTTGAGAATAGACAATTCAGATATTCGGTTCCTATCAAAAGAAGATTTAATTTTAATGAAGCTCGATTCCACCAGGGCAAAAGACATTGATGATATAGAAAGAATCATCAAGGGGCCAGAGGGGATCGATTACGATTATATTAATAGCTGGGCAAAGAAATATTCATTACACACAGAAATTCTCGATAAATTTAGAAAAGATATAAAAATGGATTTTGGACCAGAACTTTAAAACGAGATCCGAACCTGGCCGGTGCTCAGTGAGGTGGTCTTGACAAGCAAGACCACCTCGTCAGCATCTAATGGAACGGAGTTATGCTTATGGTAAACGTTTTGGTTATAAGCGGGCTCGCTGGCGGGCATTGTGGAGGGTAAGCATCCAGCAGCTCCTGGTGGTGACGATGCAAAACCTGAAAAAACTATCCCAATATGGGAATTTGGAAAGCAAAACAAATGGAATGGTTATACTCAGTGGGAATCGATGGGGAATTTTTTATCAAAAGTTTATTTATTGGTGCCGTGTAACTTCAATCATTCCGAATCTTCGGTTTAGGTTAGAATATTAAAAATGGTTTTTTTTACCCTAATTGGGCAACAGCCCGTCAAAAATGAACTTTTAGGAAACGTGGACGGGGTAAGACTTTATTACTTTTTACTGAAAAACCTGGAGGCCAAGATAGAACTATGAAGCGTGCATTTTTGAGCGGCCGTTTGAGCGCTTCGGAATCAACTTGATTTCAAGGCGGCAGCCAACCGCCCGGGCATATTTTTTGAGAGTGGCCAGGGATGGGGCATGCTTGCCGGATGATTCAAGGCGGGAAACAGCGCTTTTGGTCGTCGCCATCAATTTGGCAACCCCTTCCTGAGTCAAGCCGGATTTGCAACGCGCGGCGATCATCTCCCGGATCACGGCATACTCTTCTTCCAGACCTTCGTATGCTTTCTTGAAACCTTTGCGTTTTTTGGCCTTGCCAATAAACGCTTTATGATCGTGGGGGACGGGTTTGTATTTCAGTTCAGCCATTCTTTACCTCCTTCATTCTTTTCCGGGCTATCTTTAATTCATACTCCGGAGTGCTTTTTGTTTTCTTGATGAACGCATGGAGTATCACGATGCGCCGTTTTATCAGAAAACAGTAAAACGCTCGTCCAATACCTTCTTTTCCCTTCAGCCTCAACTCGAAAAGCCCACTGCCCATAATGCGCGAATGTGGCATGCGCAAGTTCGGCCCAAACTCGGCCAACAGTTCCACGAGGCGCGCATAGTCGGCTAAAATACCATCAGGCCAGTTCTCAATTTCGGCTTTAACGCGCGGGTGAAAATAGGTGATGGCATAGCTCATCAAAACATAGTTAGCATATTTGCTAACATTTGTCAACTTGCGATTAGAAAAAAAATGCTAAGGAATCTCCAGGGTCGTGTCCCAATGAACTTTGAATTATGTCGAAAGCAAAGGAAAAACTGGGTAACGATGCGACTTTTCGCCGGTGAGATTTACTTTTTCTTGATCGGATTCAATTTCTGGGAGGGCCCAGGGACGGTTTTTTTTATTTTTAGAATTTTCTGATACAGAAAAACCATAAAGTTCACACGACTGACTCGGATCGGCGCAGTGGTCAAGACCTGCAAGGATGGGGCTGCCTGTAACCAATGTGTGAAAAAGCGCTCCTATTCTTCGATCTTGAAGAAGCGCAGGGCCAGGGCCATGAACACCGCGGTGAAGGCCAGCAGCAAAAGTAGGTTGGGCCAGACGGCATCCAACCCCTTGCCGAAGAAGATGACCTTGTGGAACACGTCCATGGCCCAGTAGGCGGGGGAGACCATGCCCAGGGTGCGGAAAGCGGGCGGAACGATTTCGGCCGGCCACCAGCAGCCGCCCAGGGCGGCGAACATGTTGGAAAGCAAAACCGAAACCCCGACGATCAATTCTTCTTTTTTCAGGACCGAACCGATAAAAATACTCAGGCAGGCCATGGCCAGAGTGAAGACCAGGATGTTCAGAAAAGAGATAAACGTATTGCCCAGGTTCAAATGGAAAAACAGTATGCCGGCGGCGATCAGGATGGCCGACTGCAGCAGGCCCATGAGCACGCGTCCCAGGAATTTGCCGCTGAAGAGCTCGGCGAACGACGTCGATGAATAAAGGATGCGGGCCAGCACCCGCCGCTTGCGGTCCTCCATCACCGAGATGCCGCCGTAGATCAGCACCATCATCATCACGAACTGCACCAGGACGCCGGGGATGACGTGGTCGAACCCGGAGGGGATTTTGGCGATGGTGTCCTTGGGCAGGCGTGTTTGCACCAGCACCAGGTCCCGGTATGGGCTGCGGGAATCGAAGAAGGCCTGAATGTCGCGCTGGTTGCCGTAAATAATCAGCTCGGCGATCAGCTTGGCGATGGCCTGGGTGATCTTGGTTTCGGCAATGGCGCCGGCCTGCATGTTGGCCTCGGCGTCTTTTTTCAGCAGCATGGACTGGGCGGCCCGCTTTTCGATCTTTGCCGAAAAGTCGGCCGGGATGACCAGCATGCGGAAATATTCCTTGGGTTCGATCGTCTCAACCGCAAGTTCAATGCCCGGGGATTTTAGTTTCTCGATGAAGTAGGCGCCCCATTTGCCGCGGTCCTGGTTGAGCACCGTAAGTGCGGCCTTGGTGTCGGTTTTGCTCCCTCTGAACAAATTGCCGAAAATGAGGATGAAGACCAGGGGGAAGACCAAGAACCAAAAAAAGAAAGCCTTGTCCTTGACCGTCAGTTTCAGGTCCAGGTAGCCGATATGCCATATTTTCTTCATGATCTTTCCTTAGGGTTCATGCGGGATTTCAGGTGCTGAGCCGTCGCTGCAACGCGATCATGGCCACCATGGCGAAAAGCAAGCCGGAAACCGACAATACGATGAATGAAACCTGCGGCACTTGGCCATCCATGATTTTCCGGCAGCCGGTGATGAACCAGTGGTTGACGGTGAATTTGGCCAGCCAGCGCATGCCCTGGGGAATTTGCTCCAAGGGCAGCATGCTGCCGCCGAAAGCGGCGAATACCAGGATGATGGGGGCAGCAAAGGCTCCGGCCTGGTTCTTGGTCTTGAAGAAAGCGTTGAGCATGCCGAAAAAAGCGGTGCACCAGAAGCAGCTGATTGCAACCAGGATAAGCAACAGCAGGGTGTTGCCCCAGTTGATCCTGAAGACCAGCGTGCCTACGGCCATGGCAGCCAAACAAATTAGCCCGCCCATCAGCCAGCCGCTGAAGATGCGGGCCACGATCAGCTCGCGGGTGGTAAGCGGGGAAAACATCATGCGCCGGATCTTACCGTCGGCGCGTTCGTTCTGGATCTCGCGCATGAACGCTTCAATGATGAACAACAGGAACATGATCAGCATGCCCGGCAAAATGAAAGCGAAAATATTGAAGCCGGCTGGTTTGGCGGTTTTTCCGGGCTTGGTCGTGGTGCTGGTTTTAAGCTGCAGTAACAGCGGTGACAGGTAGGAGTTGAGGGCGATGATCTTGATCCTGGCCATTTCCAGAAACGGCGTCAGCTCGGCAATGGAGATGGCTTCGAGATTTAATTTGCTGGCGCTTTTGATGACCTTTAGCTCCTCGGCGAATACCTGGGCAATAGCGGAAAAACCGACGGCCATAGTGTTGGCGAATTCCTCGGCCACGCCGGGCAGGAATTCCTCGGACGGATTTTTAACGACTTCCAGGGTGCTGATTTTCTGCTCGGCCAGGTTGTCGCTGAAATGCTCGGGGATGACCAGCATGGCCGACGCCTTGGCTTTCTTCATCAGCTTTTCGCCTGCCGCTTCATCGACCAGCGTGATCTGGAACATGTCCCTGATCTCTTGCTGGTCGAAGGCGCCGATCAGGAACTTTGCAGCCAGGCCCTTGTCCTTGTCGACCAGCAACAATTTGATCGCCGGCAGCTTGGTTTCGCCGCCTGAACCGGGATCGAAGATCATGCCGATCAGGGCGGTCATGGCCAGGGGAATGATCAGGAACAGGATCGTGGCCATGGGCGCTTTCAGCCGGCGCTTAATGTCGTTTCTGATGATCAGCGTGGTGCGGCTCAATCGCGTAGGCTCCTGCCGGTCATTTTAAGGAATACGGCCTCCAGGTTGGGCGATTTTATTTTCAGGTCGGAAATGTGCAGGTGATGCTTGAACAGGTGCTGCATCATGGCCGGGATGCGGTCGGAATTGGCAAAAGCCAGCAGGGCCTGGTTGTCGGCCACCGACAGGATCTCAATGCCGTCACCGTCGGCGAGCTTGATGATCTCCGAAAAAGAATCGGCCGTGAATTCACCGCTGACATCGACGATCTCTTTTTCACCGACGATGCGGATCAGCTCGGCCAGCGTGCCTTCAGCGAGGACTGACCCTTTGTCCATGATGGCGATGCGCGAGCAGATCTGCTCCACTTCGGAGAGTTGGTGGGTGGTGAAGACGACGGACGTCCCCTGTTGGCCGATATGGCGAATGATGTCAAGGATGTTGACCTTGGCCTGGACATCGAGGCCCACCGTCGGTTCGTCCAGCAGCAGCAGCTCTGGTTGATGGACCAGGCCGATAGCGATGTTCAACCGCCGCTTCATGCCGCCCGAAAATTTCTTGACCGCTTCCTTGGCCCGGGCGCTTAATTCCACCACTGCCAGCAATTCCAGCGCCCGCTTCTTCAGTTCCTTTTTCGGGATATCGTAGAGGCCGCCCCAGAACATCAGGTTTTCCAACGCCCCCAGGTCTTCATAAAAGGCCATCTCCTGCGGGACGATGCCGATCAGGTTCTTCAGATGGCGATCGCTGAACAGGTCCTGGCCTTTGAAGGTGGCGCTGCCGGTGAAATCGCGCAGGGTACCGGAGAGGATCGAGATCAGGGTCGTCTTGCCGGCGCCGTTGGGGCCGAGCAGTCCCAGCACCTCGCCCTTGCCGAGGTTCAGGCTGAAGTTGGCCAGCGCCGTAATTTCGCCATAGCTTTTGCTCAGGTTTTTTATTTCCAGGATTTTTTGCTGCATGGAAGCATTTTAGCACAGCTGTTTGGATAGTTAAACTTTTTTTAGCGCTCATTTCCAATTTTGCTTATCTTTCTTTTCCCGAGAAATTTTGACTTTGCAGTGGGCAATCGGATACACTCACTGCGGACAGTTGCCGTCGAAAAAAGCACCGGTTCCCGTCTGGTTTCAGGCGCAAGTATTTCCGCTGCAAATTGTCTAAAGAAAATGCAGGTCACATTCAATGTAAATATTGCCTCCAATCCTGGATCAGGGATAAATCCGTGATCGGGGAAAAGTCTGACCGGGAGCTGCTCGAACAGGCCGCGGCCGGAGACCAGGCGGCTTTTGCGATGTTGGTGCGGCGCCATCAAATCCGGGTCCTCAACCTGGCCTACCGCTTCAGCCGTGACCGCCAGGATGCCGAAGATCTGGCCCAGGAGGTTTTTCTCAAGGTCTGGCGCCATGCCCGGTCTTTCAAGGGACAAGCCGCTTTCAGCACTTGGCTTTACCGCCTGGCGGTCAACACCTGCCTGAATTACCGCCAGCGAAAAAAATCGCGACCTAAGTCCTTGCCGTTGACCGCGGATCTGGAGTCAAGGGCCGAGGCTGCCGCAGAGGGATTGGAAGCCAGGCAGCGGCAAGATCTGCTCGGCCGGGCCATGGCCGCCCTACCGGCCCGCCAGAAAATGGCCCTGATCCTGGCCGGTTTCGAGGGCAAGTCCTACGAAGAGATCGCAGCCGTCATGGAGGTATCCGTCCCCGCCGTCGAGTCCCTGTTGTTCCGGGCCCGGAGAAATTTGGCCGCAACCCTGCGACCGTTAAAAAAAAAAGGTGACCTGTGAGCGCAAGTTTTTTGCGCCGGGGTGGTCTAAAGGAGTGGATATGAAAATGCGTTGCAAAAAGGCAAGAAAGAACATTTCGTTGGCCATGGATGAGCGGCTGGTAGCGGATGCACTGGAAAAGCTGCACGTGCATTTGCGCGGCTGCCCTTCCTGCCAAAACTGGAACCGGGAGCAGCTCTGGCTGCGCGACCAGATCAACACTGCGGAAATGATCCAGCCGTCGCCGGGGTTTTACGCCCAACTGCAAAATAAAATAAACAAAGCCTCGGCCCGGCCGCGGTTGCTTTCTTTCGGTCCGGCTGCATGGCGGCCGGCTTTGCTGCGGGCGGCCATGCTCATGGTATTGATTTTTTCAGCCCTGCTGGGATTTTTCCTGGGCAGTCGCATGGATGCTCCGGCAGCTGAGACCGCTGCCGCGGTTTTCGACCAGACCATGAACCTCAATGCCTACGCCGACATGCCCGCTGATTCGTTCGGGGCCGTGTACGACCGCCTGCTGCAGGGAGAACTGCAATGAAAAACCGGCTCATGATCATTTTGCTGGTTGCATCCCTGGGTATCAACATCGGCTTCCTGCTTCATTGGTTCTGGCCGAAGATCGTTCCGGGAGCAACGGCCCGCACCCCGTCCGGCTGGCATGCCAGCCCCATAAAACACCATCTCGGACTGAGCTCCAAGCAGGCGCGGCTCATGGAAAACGAGCGCCGGCAGGTCCTGGCCCAGGCCAAGCCGTTGCAGGAGGCGCTGCGCCAAAAACGCCGCGAGTTGTTCGTGCTGTTGAAGGGCAAAGATATCCACGACGCCGACCTTGACGTAATTTTGCATGAAATCTCGCGCCTACAGGCCGGGATCGAAAAAGTGTTCATTCTCCATTCCTTGAAAGCCAGGAGCGTTTTCTCCCCGGCCCAACTGCGCAAGTACGAAGGATTCCTGGAGCGGGGGCTCTGCCCGGGCCTGATGTCCGAAGCAGCCTGCCCGCCGGGACAAACGGCATTCCGGGGGAAACCTGGTAACGGCTGCGCGGGAATGAAAGATGAAAAAAAGTAAATTCAAAATGGTAAACTTATAAAGGAGGTTTTACCCGATGAAAAACAAAAAGTTTTTTAGAGTACTGGTGCTGGCCGCGTTCGCGGCCATGGTCGTGATCGCGCCGCTGCAGGCTGCCCCGGGCTGCCAGAAAAAGGTCGACCCTGAAAAAATGATGGACAAAGGCTGCATGATGCTCAAGCATATCCCCAATCTCAGCGATGAGCAGAAAGGGAAACTGGAAAAGCTGCACGCGGAACATCAGAAAATGATGGCCGCAGTGAAGGCGGACATGGAAAAACAGGCGCTGGAAATGAAGGCCCTGATGAAGGATCCCGTTGATATTAAAAAGATCGAAGCCAAGATCGACGAGATGGCCAAGATGAAAGCCGGCATGCAGAAGAAATGCCTGGCCCAGCGCTTGGCTGTCAAGGCATTGCTCACTGACGAGCAGAAAGCCAAGTTCGACGCCATGGGTTGCGGCATGATGCACGGCCATGGCGGCATGATGGGCGGCTGCCGGATGAAGGCCAAGGATGGCAAAGGTAGCATGAAAGGGCATGGCATGAAAATGGAAAAAGGCGAATGCCTGAAGACGGAAACCGAAGAGAAATAGCCAAGTCGTAATTTGCAGGGTTAGGGGCGGCGGCGACGCCGCCCTTTTTTTTTAAAAAAAACCTCGACAGCATGCGGCAATACTGGTATAATCAATTTCCGAGATATCTCAGCCCAGAATCGGCTTGAGCGCGAAAAATCAGAGTTTCCCGGGCATGGGAGGTGGCGTATGGTGAGACGCTATGAACTGGCCAACGGCAAGATCGTGGAAAGCCAGAACGAACTGAGTCCGATCCTGGTATATGTCAACCCCAGCGACATCGAGAAAAAATACCTGACCGAAGAATTGAAACTGGACGAGCACACCTTGAATTCCTCCCTCGACCCCGACGAACTTTCGCGCTTGGAATTCGAACCGGAGCATGTCGCCTTGATCTTCAAGCGGCCCAAGAATTACGCCGCCTGCGACAATTTCCTGTTCCGGGTTTCTTCGCTCGGCCTGTTCCTGTTCAAGGAACGGCTGATCGTCCTGATGGCCGAGGACATCCCGCTTTTCGAAGGCAAGCCGTTCATGCGCGGGCCGTCGCTGCCAAAGATCATGCTGAGCTTGATATACCGCTCGATCTTTCATTTCATCGAGCACCTGAAGATTATCAACATGCTGTCCGACTCCCTGGAAACGAAGATCAACGCCTCTATGGAGAACAAGTACCTGCTCAACCTGTTCATCCTGGAAAAGAGCCTGGTTTATTTCCTGAACGCCATCAACTCCAACGCCATGGTCATTGAAAAGATCAAGAATAACTCCGCCAAGATCGGCATCGACAGCGATACCCAGGAATTCCTTGACGACCTCCTCATCGAGAATAACCAGTGCTACAAGCAAGCCGACATCTATTCCAACATTCTTTCCGGTTTGATGGATGCCCGCGCCTCGATCGTGGGCAACAACCTGAACGTGCTGATGAAAACCCTGAACATCATCACCATCACCATTATGATGCCGACGCTGGTGGTCAGCATTTTTTCCATGAACGTTCGTTTTCCGTTGCAGCATCATCCCCTGGCCTTTGTGCTGGTCCTGTCGCTGGCCGTGGTTTCCGCCATCAGCTTCCTGTTCTTTTGGAAGCACAAGAAGTGGTGAAAACAAATTTAAAAAAGGCTGGTTCGCTTTTTTTAAGGAGAGAGAATGTGCGGTGTCGTCGGTATTGTCTATGCCAAAAACAATCCCCGGCTGGGCCGGGTCGGTTCATTTCTGCTGAAGAAACTCGAGTACCGGGGTTATGATTCCACCGGCGGTGCTTTTTTCAAAAATAACGAAACCGTAACTTTAAAAAAAAAAGTGGGGTCGCCCAGCAAGGTCATCCATGAACTGGATCTGGAAAAACTGAGCGGCTACAAGTTTATCGGCCAGGTACGCTGGGCCACCTACGGTGCGGTGACCGATGAAAATGCCCAGCCCCACGAGGTGAATTGCCGGACGCGCCTGCTGGGGGCCCATAATGGCAATATTTCCAACACCGATAGCCTGAAGGAGTTTCTCAGCGAAGCCCGTCACCGCATCATTTCGGATAATGACGGGGAGATGCTGGTGCATTTGGTCGAGCATTTTTACCAAGAGCAGCTGGTCCTGCGCAAAAATCCGGATCGGCAAACCCGGGTCACTGACCTGCTGCAAGCCATTCTCCGCGCCAACCAGAAGGCGGTGGGGTCCTATGCCGCCTGCTTCGCGGCAGCGGAATGCGACGGCATCTTCGCCGTCAAGGCCGGTTCGTCGCTGTACGCCGGCAAAGGCACCGACGAAGACGGCGATTTCATCGTCGTATCTTCCGACTTGACATCGGTCCTGGCCAAGACCCGTTTCCTCATCCCCCTGGTCGAGGGGCAGGGTATTTATTTCTCTGCTGACGAGTATTTCGTTTTTTCCCTGCAGGACGGTCAGCGCAGCGTGCCCGGGCTTAAGCGCTCGAAACTGAATATCACCGACATCACCCTGCAGCCCAAGTATCATTTTTTCATGGAGCAGGAGATCGCTTCCACGATGGTGAATCTGGACATGATGCTGAAATACTATTTTTCCTTAAACTGGGAAAAGCCGTATTTTTCGATTTTTGAATGCCACGGACAGGATTGCAAAGAGATCGTTTTCGAACTGCTCAAGCTCTACACCATATTCGAACGGGACAAGCTCAAGGATGCTTTTTTAAAGATCGTCGGCAGCTCGCGCTTTGAAGCCATAGCCGGGGAAATCAACGATCTCCAATCCCCGGGCCGGCCCAACGATGTGCCGGCATTTTTTTCTTCCGACGAAGCCCAGCTGCTGCGCGAACTACGCGAATTCGGCGAGGAATATTACCCGGCTCTTTTTACCCTGGACTTGATCATTATCTGGAAAAAAAAGCGCAAAGTTATCCGCTTCAAGGATGAAACCGTGGCCATGTTCCAGCAGAGCTTCGCCGCCGGCGGCAGAGTGTTCTTTATCGGCTCCGGCACATCCTACCATGCCGCGCTGACGGCGGGTTTTTTCTTCAACAATCTGACCTCCCTGGGCATCGTCCCCTGCAATCCGGATCTGTTCCGCTCCATTTACATCAACAGCCTGCGTGCCGGCGACGTGTTGGTTGCCATTACCCAGTCAGGGGAAACCAAGGACCTGGTTGATATCCTGAACCAGGTGTGGAAAAAATTCGGAAAACTGATTCGCATTATCGCTGTGGTCAACAATGAAAATTCCACCATCCCCCAGGAAAAAGCCGAATTTTTTCTGCCGCTTTTGTGCGGACCGGAAATCGCCGTGGCTGCCACAAAATCTTTTAGCGCCCAGCTGGCCCTTTTTTACCTGCTCGCCGCCAGCATGAAAAAGGATGCGTCGCAACCGCAGGCTAATCTCGAAAAGGTCACGCATCTTATCGGCTACACGCTGAAGACTTGTGAAGAGGACATCACAGAGGTTATGCTCAAATTCTTTCTCAAACCCTCGATCCATATTCTGGGGACTTCGTTGATCGGGCTGGCCCGTGAGGGGGCGCTGAAGATCAGGGAGGTGGTGCTGAACCATGCCGAAGGCTACGATGCGGCTGAATTCAAGCATGGACCCAATACCATCCTGGGTAAAAGTACCCTGTATTCGTTCATGGACCTGGAAAACGTCCTCTCCGACATGGCCGATTTCAGCCGTGCGTTGTTTCATAACCAGGCTGTCCCGGAAGGTGACCGGCAGAAAGTCGCCGACCGTTTTTTCAATTGGATCCATGATTTCAAATTTAGTGATTTCAGTACCGAGATCGAAAACGATCCGCTTTTGGGCTCCGGAAAAATAAACTGCTGCCAGGATCTTTACCGTCAATTCCGGGAACAGGTAAACGCCGAAAGATATTTTTCCAACTATCCCCTGATCTTCGTATGCCCGCCCCAAGAGCGCGATATCCGCATCACCATTTCGCAGATCCATACCCACAAGATCCGTGGCGCCGATGTGGTGCTGATCGCCGAGGAAAATGAAGAGCTGAAGAAGGCGCTGGAGGGCAGACCGGCTGCAATGGATGGCTATTTTTTCAAATATATAAAGATCCCGCGCAGCGGTGACAGCAATATTTTCATATTCCAGGCAGCCGTGGTACTGCAGCTGCTGGCCTTGAAAATGTCGGTAGCCAAGATGAAGTACCTCAATCGCGCCCACATTGAAAATCACGGTGTTCATCCCGATGTGCCGAAAAACGTCTCCAAATCCATCACCGTTGATTAAGTCTTTTTAGCGGTCCAGCTGCTTTTATCTTTCCGGCGCCGCGGCCGCGCCGGAAAAATCGGGATTTTGCAGTTGCAGGTCCTCCAGTTTTCGTTCGGTGATTTCCTCGATGACAATTTTCGGGTTTTCCCTACGGACAATGTCAGGATAAAAATTCAATCTCGCATCCCAGACATATATGATGCGCTTGAAGTGGGGGTTGAGCAATGGCCGCAATTGATGAATGAACGAATCGTGAACCATCAAGGTGGTGGGCAAGGTGCCGCTGGGACATTCGCTGATGCTTTCCCTGACAAACCCTGCCAGTTTCTTTCTTTCCCTAACGGTTCTGGCCGGGGCCGGAGCCAGCGGTTTCAAACTGATGATTTGCTCGCGAAAATAATTTTTTTGCAGGCCCAGCATCACCGCCAGGTCGCCGCCCATGCGGTCCCGGCTTTCAATGCTGAATTCGTTCAGGGCGGCAACTTTAAGATCCGGGAAATCCATTGCCAGCTTCTCCATGATCTTTTGGTAAGCGAAATAGGCTCCCAGTTCATTCCAATGGGAATCGGTTTTGTGATAGATGCGCTGCGATCGCTTGGCGGCAAGCAGAGTTTCCCTGAGGTCGATCGTCGGAAAAGCGCCTTCTTCCTGCAGCGCCTCCAGCAACTGGTCCATGCGGCTTTGCCGGTGCAAGCGCCTGATGCCGGCGGGCATGCATTCCGGGTAAACGGTGCTTTTGTTGGGAACAATGACGAAAAGGTAGGCAATGCCCCGCTTTCTCAGCCATGACCAGCGTTGCATCAGCAGCTGCCGCCATTCTCGCAGTTCGGCCGCAGTGAACGGTTTCAGGGCGCGGAAATAATCCACTACATTACGGTTTTCCGTTTCCTTGGCCATGAACAGCCAGCCCCGGCGCCCGAGTAGCACTTTGTTAGTGGGTGAGGTGTTGAAATACTTGACCGTGAAAAGATTGTGATAATATAGCAGGTGGGTGCGAAAACCGAAATTGTCATTGAAATAGTCTTCATATTTTATTTTAAAATCCCATGGTCGGCTCAACTGCAACTGTGGCTTAACGGCCATTTTCCTTTTTTCCTTGATCGGCAGGGGCTGGCTGATCCTGAAAACCATATCGGCCATGGGCAGAAAGATCAGCAGAATGAAAAGCAGCGGCAGGCCGTTGTTCTTTTTAAAATTGAAAAGCAATGGCCAGACCTGAATTTTTGAAAAACATTTTTTTAGGGAGAGCATTGTTTCTAGAACCTGAAATAGATGAAGGGGTTATAAGTGGACATGGCCAGGCGCATGGCGCTGGCCAGCAATACGGCAATCAGCAGGGCAGTGGTAAGCAGCCGGTATCCTCCCTTGAGCCACAAAAAGCGTTTTGCTTTTGTGGTTCGGCATAGGCGGTCAAAAATCTTCGGCAGGGCTAGGCCAATGGGAGCGGCCAGCAGTATGGCCATAGCCAGCACGGTCAGTACCTCGTTGTTCAGGTAGAGGGCAGGGTAGAATTCCAGGCTGTCGCCGTGGCCGAAGCCGAACATGGCACGCCAGAAGCCGGCGGCCCGGGAAAAGCCGTCGGCCCTGAACAATACCCAGCCGAAGATGACGGTCAACAGGGCATAGGCGATTTGCAGCGGTGTCCACAGGTGGCGGATTAACTTTTTCAGTGCGGATCGTTCCAGCATAATGAAGGATCCGTGGTAAACCCCCCAGGCGATGAACGTCCAGGCGGCGCCGTGCCAGAGGCCGCAGAGAAGCATGGTGAAAAACATGGCCGGGTAATAACTCCAGGATTCAGCCTTGATGCCCAGCCAGCGATCGGGTTTGATGCGGCGCGAAACGGAGTAGGCCATGGGTAGAAAAAGAAAATCGCGCAGCCAGGTGGAGAGGGAAATGTGCCAGCGGGTCCAAAATTCAGTGATGGACCTGGAAATATAGGGGTAGTTGAAATTTTCCATAAAAGTGAAGCCGAACATCCGCCCCAGGCCGATAGCCATGTCGGAGTATCCGGAAAAATCAAAAAAAATCTGCAGGGTGTAGCAGACGGCTCCCAGCCAGGCGACCGGGGTAGTTAGGCCGGAAACGGGGATGGCGAATATCGGGTCGACGACCCGGGCCAGGGTATCGGCCAACAGGACTTTTTTGCCCAGGCCGATGATGAAACGGCGGCTGCCCTGGGAAAGCAGCTCCGGAGTGGTTTCCCGTTCCGCCAATTGCTGTCTGAGGCTGGAATAGCGGTTAATCGGTCCGGCCAGCACAGTCGGGAAAAAAGTGATAAAAAGAGCGGTGCGCAGGAATTTGTTTTCAGCCGGGCAGGAGCGGTTGTATACCTCAACCAGGTAGGCCATGGCCATGAAAGTGAAAAATGAAATGCCCAGGGGCTGGTGCCAGGTGAAATTTTTACTGATGACAATACCGGCGGACAGCAACAGCGGTTCGAGATTGGCCAGGATGAAACCGGCATATTTGAAGACGATCAGCAGGGACAGGTTGAACCCCAGGCCCGCGATGAGCAAGGCTTTTCTTTTTCCGCTGGAATTGCTTTTTTCGATCGCCAGCCCGAAACAGTGGTTGAACAGGGCCGATGCCAGAAGCAGCAGCACGATCCAACCCTCGCCCCAAGCGTAGAATATCAGGCTGGCCAAGAGCAGGAATACGTTCTGGGCTTCTCTTTTTAGAAACAGGCCGATCAGCAAAACCGCAGGCAGGAACAAAAAAAGGAAAGCCGGGGTGCTAAAAAGCATTGGTCAACCTCGTTTCTGTCAGGGCATTATAACATTTTTTTCCCAGCCGGATAACCGGGCAGAAGCTCAGCGCATTTTGAGCCCCAGCAGCCAGGCCGGAGCGGTTCCTTTTGGACCGTTTCGGACTTGCAGGTCGAACTGGTAGCAATAACGGGATTTGATTTTTTTGTAACGGGGTCGGTCCAGGCGGACCTGCTTTAAAAATTCCGGCTGCAAGCTCAGGCGTGCCGCCGCGGCATCGAAAAGAGCGACGGTCATTTCCAGGGGCTCACGGGTGGAACGGTTCTGTATGTTGATGGCAACGGATTTAAGTGGGACAAGGGTTTCGATGCGCATGCGGCAGCGCCGACTTGAACAAAGCCAGGTCGCTTTTTCGTTGCCGGCTGCCGCTGCCGGGTTGAAATAGACCTGGCAGGGGAGATCGCGGGGGCCGGACAGCCGCTGGGGATTTGCCAGGTCGGGGCGGGGGAAAAGGCTGGACAGCGAAAAGATGCCAAAAAAAACAAGGGCAGGAGCCAGGCCGTTGTACCAGTGGCGGCTTTTGGAGCGCCTGCCGGTCAGGGCGAAAAAAACAAGCAGTAAAAAAATAATTGCAAATACAGTGTTGGGCAGGTAATCGCGGTTTACGGTCTTGATGTAAGAGGGAAGCAGGGCCGGCAGGTCGATGCGGCTGTTGCTCCAATTCTGAAACAGCAGCCCCGTGCGCAGCAGCGTATCGTGGGTGGTGGGCTGGTACAGCGTGAAAGGCTGAGCGGTTTGATAGACGCTGACGAAAAGAGAATAGAGGGGCAAGCTGAGAAATACTTTTTTAAAAAAGGGACTGCGGCTTTCCCGATAGTATATTACTGCAAAAAGCAGCAGCGCCCAGACAACCGGGGTCAGGTAACGGCCTTGGGGGCAGTAGCCGGCGCGGATGGTCGAGAAGGCATGATTGAGGACGAAAAGCCCGGCCGGCAGGGCAAGCAGAAGCTGAAGGCGGTAGCGCTTGAAATTTCTCAAAGCCAGCAGCAGACCGGGAAAAGCGAAAAAGTAAAAGGGATTATAGAGCAGCAGGCCGTCGCGCTGGTCAAAGAAATAGTCGAGCAGGGTTTCCCAGCGCATATTAAGTGTGATCTTTTTCAGAATGGTTTCGTAGAATGCCCCGGACTGCTCGGGACTGAGCATGCCGTAATAGACGGAGTTGGGAGAAAAGTTACCGTAGGCGCTGTGCAGGTAATAAAAAAACAGGGCCTGAAAAAGAAGTGGAAAGACGATCAGCATCAGTGCCGGCCGGTATTTTTTTTTCCAGAGCCAATAAGCGAGGAAACCCAGGCTGATCGGGTAAATGAAAAGGGCGTACTTGACGCCCCAGAATATGGTGCTGCCCAAAAGCAAACCGGCCCAGAGGCAGTGGTTGTTTTTGGCATTTGCTTTGAAAAACAGCAGGTAAAGGGCGCTTAAAATCAGCAGCAGGGCCTGGATTTCCGGGAATATATGAAAGGAATAGAAAAAGACCGGGACGGTCAAACTGAAAACAACGGTGGCGAAAAAGGCCAGGCTGCGCGAGCGCCAGAGCCTGAGGCAAAAAAGATAGACCAGCACGGCCAGCAGGGCGGCGAACAGCCCCAGGTAGGAACGCAGCAGAAAATAAAGCAGGGGCGGCGACAGTTTTATAAAAAAGAAGGGGGCCAGGGTCAGGGAGACGCCGGGCAGGTGGTATGAATAGATCTTTTTAAAGCCCTTGCCCCAGGTGCCGTGCGCGGCAAGTTTTTTCACGTGGAGGAATTCCTTGAACCCGTCGCGAAAATATTGGTTGAAGACGTTGAGATCGCCGTCACGGGCCAGGGACTGGCTGATGGCCAGGTAATGGGGTTCATCGCCGACCAACGCCACCCCCCGTTGGGTCAGCACGCCCGCGGCCAGGATAAACAGCAATTCGCTGGAGATAAAAATGACCAGCAGTCTTTTTTTTAAGGTGCGTGAGTTGAAATAGAGCAAAAATTTTTTGACCAGGCGCCGCCGCCGTATCCAGTAAAAAAAGGCGAAAAGCGAGGCCAACAGCAGCAGGTTCTGTATGCGCAGGGCGAAATCGCCGCGGTCCCAATAAAACAGGCGCATGGGCCAGATCAGCAGGCCGGCCGCGTATGGGAAAAAGCAGAGCCGCTCATCCCGGTATGTTTGTTTTTTTGGCCTTTTCAGGAAGGAAAGCAGGAAAAGCGCAAAGGGCAGCAGCCAGAGATGGTTGCTGCCTCCGAAAATAAAAAAAGTGACGAATCCGGCCAGTACCGAAAGATCGCTGGCCAAGGCCAGGGATGAAATTTTCTTCGGCATGGCGCCCGCGACTAAATGAGTTGCTCCTCGATGGCCTGGGCCAGATCGAGGGTTTTCATTCTTTCGCGCCCGGTTTCGGCGATGGCGTCATGGAACATGATGGAACAGAAGGGGCAGGCTGTAACGATGGTGTCGGCGCCGGTCTTCTCCGCTTGCTCCATCCGGCAATGACTGATGCGTTTGCCGCTTTTCTCTTCCTTCCACATGCCGCCGCCGCCGGCGCCGCAACAAAAGCTGGTTTTTTTGCTGGCCGCCATTTCCCGCGGCCGCTGCCGGTTCAAGGTTGCCAGAAGCCGGCGCGGCTGGTCGTAGATTTGGTTGTAGCGGCCGAGGTAACAGGGATCGTGGTAGGTGAACTTGGCGGTGCTGGATGCCGCGATTTGGATCTTGTCCTGGGCCAGGAGTTCATGCAGAAGTTCGGCATGGTGCAGGACCTGGTAATGGCCGCCCATTTTGGGGTATTCATTCTTCAAGACATGGTAGCCGTGCGGGCAGGTGGTGACGATGCGGCGGAATTTATAGCGGTTCAAGGTCTCTATGTTCTGCCTAGCCTGGATCTGGAACAGGTATTCCATGCCGCTGCGGCGGGCGGGGTCGCCGCAGCAATTTTCCTCATTGCCCAGGAAAGCGAAATCGCTGCCGGCGTGCTGCAGAATTTTCACGAATGAGCGGGTGATCTTCTGCGAATGCTGGTCGAAACTGCCGGCGCAGCCCACCCAGAGCAGGATGTCCGTTTCGCCCTTTTCGGCCAGCAGCGGCACCTGCAGATCTTTGGCCCAATCGCTGCGGGTAGCGGCGTTGATGCCCCAGGGATTGCCCTGGTTTTCCAAACCGCGGTACAGGGTCTGGAATTCTTCCGGAAAGCGGGATTCCATCAATACACCGTACTGGCGCAGGCCCATGATCTTGGCGATATGCTCGTTGAGCATCGGGCAAACCTCCATGCAGGCCGCGCAGGTGGTGCAGTCCCAGACCTCTGCTTCGCTGACCACTTCGCCGAGAAGTTTTTTCAGGGCGGCCGGGTCGGAGCGCAGCAAGGGAGCCGATTCCAGCAGGTGGTTTTTCAGCTTGTCCAGCAGGCTTTTTGGCGACAGGGCTTTACCGGATTGGAAGGCCGGGCAGACATCGTCGCAGCGGCCGCACTCGGCGCAGGAGAACAGGTCCAGCAGGTCCTTGCGGTTCAGGTCGGTGATCTGCGGCGTGCCGAATTTTTCCTGCTCCTCCAGGTTGAGCAGGGGGATTTCAGCCTTGATCCCCAGGTTCTTGAAAACCAGGTTGAGTGGCCCGGCCAGCAGGTGCAGGTGCTTGGAATATAGGATGAATACTCCGAAGGCCATGATGATCAGGATGTGCAGCCACCAGAAGAATTTCACCCAGGCGATTTGCGCGGCCGTGGCCAGCCGCAGCGGCAGGGTGGAAAACGCCAGATTGGCCAGGAAATTGGCCGGGTTGCGGGGCAGGGCTTCGCTTAAGGGTATTTTGAACGCCTCATAGTAGATAAAACTGACCATCAGGGTAAAAATGAAGAAGAGTACGGTCAGGGATTGGTAAGAAGGACGGTCAAGGCTCGAAACGCGGAACACATAGCGGCGCACGAAAAAATACATGACGGCCAGGATGATCAGGCCGGCAAAAAGGTTAGCCATAAAAAGCAGCAGCGAGTTGATCGCACCATGGCCGAACAGGCTGAGCCCGGCGAAAAAACCTTCGGCGACGTGATTGATGGTGACGCCCAAAAAAACCAGGAAGCCCCAAAAAATGACGGCGTGGAAAAAGCCGGTTACCGGCCTTTGCGAAAAAACCGGGATCTGCAAAAAAACCCGGTAAAACATTTCCCACAGGCGCTTTCCGGGACGCTCGAAACGGGACACTTTCTGGCCCGTGCCGATCAGGCGGTATTTCCTGCGAAATTCGCTGAAAGCCAGGCCGGCGGCGAGCGCTACAGTGGCTATGAAAAAAAATTTTTCGATCCATGAAAGCATGGTGGCCTCCTCAAATCCGATTGCCGTTTGTTCTATAAGTGATCCTGTTCCTCATCAGTGGCTGACTACTTCCGGTCATTCATTCTTCAGCCAGTTAAAATTGGGATAAAACGGCCTTTCCAGATCGATATGACCGGCCAGGGTTTTGCTTTCATTGCCGCCGATGAGGAATTTGACTTTCTTGATCTCCCTGAAGTTGTAACAAAGATTGTCGACCATGAAATAGATGAATTCCAATTCGGCTGTGGTGCCGACGGGAAAAGAGAGGCTCAAGCGATCGTTAAAATCCAGTACCAGCATCTCTTTGTTTTTTAGGTAGTACAGGCTGCGCAGTGCCACTCCCTCGGGCACCGGGGTGATATGGCCGCTGTCGCCGGCCAGCAGCAGGGCAATGAATTTGTTGTACAGTTCTTCCCTGATTTCCGGGACCTCGATCTCGCGGTAAACCGGCTGCAGGTAAATGGATGTTTCGCTGAAATAAAAAAGCTTTACTTTGACAAATTCGGTGAGAGTGGCGCCGCTGACATCCGCTTTGTTTAGCAGTTCCGGTTCGAAGCGGGCCGGTTTTTTGCGGAAAAACAACAGGGCCAGGAGTAAGATGACAAAAAAAACGGCAAGGGAAATCAGCAGAACCGTCCGCGATTTTTTTGTCATTTCAGGATATTGTTGTAATAATAGATGAATTTGCTGATGCCGTTGTAGATAGCGAAAGCGATCTTATCCAGAAACTCTTCGCTTTTCAGCTTTTTTTCTTCTCTGCTATTGGAAATGAATGCGGTTTCAATCAGGACGGCGGGCATGGCGGTGCGCATCAGCACCCGGAAGGGGGCCTGCTTGACGCCGCGGTTGCGGGTGTCCAGGAGTTCATTCAATTCATTCTGGATGTATTCGGCCAGTTTGCTCGATTCCCTGATGTATTCGGTCTGGGCCATGTTCCAAAGGATCATTTTCAATTCATCGTTCTTGATCGTTTCGCCCGGGTCTTCGAGGTTCCGATTTTCTTTCTGGGCCAGTTCCAAAGATTCCTGGTCGGTGGCCTTCAAGCTGACGAAATAGGTTTCCGAGCCGTAAGCCGATTTGCGGAAAGAGGAATTGGCATGGATGGATATGAACATCTGTGCCAGCTGATTGTTGGCGATAGATGCCCGGGTGTTGAGCGAGACCTCGCTATCCTTGTCGCGGGTCATGATGACGCGCAGGCCCGTCCTGGATTCGATCAGTTTCTTCAGTTTGTGGCTGATCCGCAGGGTGACGTCTTTTTCTTGCAGTTTGGATTTGCCGATAGCGCCAAGGTCTTCGCCGCCATGGCCGGGGTCGATGCATATGGTCTCGATGGGTTTGGGTTTGCTGGGGGCCGACTGCGTTTCTTGGGGCGGGTCCGGTTTTTTTTCCGGGTTCTCCGGGGTGCTGGCCGGCAGCGCTGCCGGTTTTTCGCTTTTTACAAAGTCGAAGACCACGCGAAAGGGCTTTTCCAGGACAAAACTTTTCTGCACGGTCGCATCGCTTTTAAAAAAAATGGTAAAAATGCTTTTGTTTCCCCGGATTTCGTGGATCACGCGATCCAGCAGCGGTGAATTTTGTACGGCCAGTGTGCGCTCGCGGAAATCGGCGCGGTCAGACAGGTGCACCTGCATCTGGCCGGGGCGGTTCTGAATCGTGTAGGTGAAGCTGCGGTCGGCTTCAAAGACAATGCGCGTAAAGCCCTGGTGGTCAAAAGAGCGGATATCAATGGCTAGAGAGGTAAGCAGGTGGGGCAGGACCAGGATGGAAATAAATAAAGTGCTTGTCCTTATGAATTTTTTCATTAATCTAAAAAAAAATGCCAGTGGAGGCGGCGGGAATCGAACCCGCGTCCAATAATGATTCCATCAAAGATTCTACAGACATAGTTTGTTTTCAGTACGACCAGCAGCCGTTAAAACAAACAAAATGGACTGCCGGCGGCCTGCACTTGATTTCGCGCTGAAAAACAGCGGGCGCTCATTCCAGCGCTAGCCCGCAAGGTGACGCTCTGATCCTCCCGCGGGCGGGGAAAACCAGAACGGCAACGTATTAATTACGCTGCGAGTGCAAAGTTGTTTGCTTTTCTTTTTTTGAGCAGTTTATTGAGCTACTCGGCTCAGTCCGCATCTTTGACTTCATCAAAACTGTCGAAACCTTTACGCCCCCAGCCTGGGGAATGGCGGGGCCGACGAGACTCGAACTCGCGACCTCATGCGTGACAGGCATGCGTTCTAACCAACTGAACTACGACCCCGCGCCTTTTGTTAAGCCTGGGCGGTAGAGGGCTTGAACCTCTGACACCCGGCGTGTAAAACCGATGCTCTACCAGCTGAGCTAACCGCCCAACTTAAAAGCCATTAATACACCAAATTCACTGTGCTGTCAAGTGAAAACGGCGATTGGCAGAGCGGGATTCGTCCCGCCCTGCAGCAAATGGCCGTCAATCGTCCATATCGATCGCACCCTTGGTCTTGGCCTTGCGCTTGCTCTCCATTTTGTCCCAGTCATCCATGCACTTGTGGTCCTTGCCCTTGACCATGGAGCATTCCAGGTACTCGGCGATGTAGACGATGCAGGCGCGGATGGCCTTGCCGGTCGGGGTTTTTTCGTAGCCGCCGCCGCCCACCGAGAAATTCCGCAGGCTCAGGCCGGCGCCCAGGGCTTTGCCCTTGGCCGTGGCCTCGATGGTGCGGGCGTCGATGATCTCACCGGTTTCGGTGTCGATCAGCTTCATATCCACGGCGATGTAGGCCTTGTCCTTCTTGCCGCCCAGTGAGAGCCCCTTGAAGCGGACGGCGCCGCCGGCGCCCTTGGTGTTTTCCTCATATGCGGAAACCGTGGCGGCGATCAGGTATTGGGCGCCTTTCAGCTTTTTCATCTTTACCTTGGTCTTGGAGCTGACCCGGCCCGAAGCGCTCAGGTCCTGTTCGCCGAGTACGGCGTCGATCTCCTTCCTTTCCAGCACGCTGAAAGCCTTGGTGCTCACCAGCTCGGAAGCCAGCATGTCCTGCAGATCGCTGGCCACCGAACCGTGCCACCAGCCGGCGGCGGTCTGGTTGGTGAAACGCAGGACGCCGATGCGGATCTTTTCAGCTGCCAGGGGCTGGGTGAAGAAAGCCAGCAGCAGGCATGCTGTCAATAATGTCATCGCTAATTTTTTCATCGATCCTCCTATTTTTATCAATTTATCTTACATTTAATCTTACACTGTTATCAGGACAAATTCAATCGGGGTTCTAAAACAAAATTTCATACAGCTGGTCCGGGGTTTTTTGCAAACCCAGAGCCGCCAGCAGCGGCGCCAGGTCGCGGCGGTGGCCTTCAAGCTGAATTCGCAATCCGGCCACATCCTTATGAAAACGGGCCAGGTCGGCCAGATGGCGGAACAGGGCGCTGAATACCCCGCGGCCGCGCCAGGCCGTCTCCACCCAGGCGCCGGCCAACCACCAGAAATTGCGGTTGCCGCGGTCGTCCCAGGCGAAACTGACGCGCAGTAACCCGGCCAACCCCGGCGGGCTTTTGCTTGCAGCCAGCAGGTAAAACCCCTTGTGGGCGTCTTTGAGCACGGCTTTGACTCCCAAAAGCACCGTGCCGGCATCGGCGGTTTCGCCGCCGCTTTCGACGGCCAGGCTGCAGAGGCAGGCGCAAATGGCGGCAGCATCGCGCATCTCGGCCTTGCGGATCAGGATGGGGAGTTCAGGCATGGGCTTTGTGCCGGGACCGGCTTAACCCGTTCGGGGCAGCGGCAAATTTGGCTTTGACCCGGCGGCCGATCTTTTTCACTTCGCAGGTCCAGCTTGGGAACACGGCCAGGATGCCGCTGGCCAGGGCGGCCGTCACCGGGCATAGGGCGCAGCTTTCCAGGTCGTCACAGAGGCTGCACAGTTCTTTTTTTTCACTGAAAAAGTAATCCTGGCGCAGCTCGACGTAGTTGGCGGCCACGGTGGCCAGCGCCTTGGCCGGCATGGACATGAATTCCTCGAGCTTGCCGAAGCAGTATCGTGCGTAATCCGGGTTTTTTGGGGCGTGCCCCAGCAGGTCGTAGAACATGTAGCAGCCCCAAATGGAGTGGTCGGGGAGAAGGGCCAGGCGGTCGCGGCCGGCAAAACAGGCGAAGATGCCTTTTTTATCGTTTTCTCTGAAATTTTCCAGGGGCATGTCCCCGGTTTTTTGCCGATGCTCCATGCAGATCATTGCCAGCCTGTTGAGTTGGTCTTCCATGGCGCCTAGGTCCTCATCCCCCCAGGGAACGCTCATATCCAGGGCGTACTGCAGGCGCTTGTGCCCTTGCTTCAGCATTTCATCAATGCTCGCAGCCAGCAGCGGCACGGTCCGTGGCGTGAAGACGCTGTTGACCATGTAGCCTTCAGGATAAAGTTCTTTCAGGTCGCCCAGGGCCGCCTCGACCGCGGCCACGCTGCCGCCATCACGGCTTTTCTGGGCCAGCCCGTCGTAGCTTAAAATCAGGCTGAAATGGTGTTTCTTGAAAAAATCAATATGCTCTTTTTTTAACAGCGAACCGTTGCTGGTCAAAGTAAAACGAAACCTGTTTTTGTATTTTTTATCTGAATAGGCAACGGTTTTTTCTATTTGCGGCCAGCTCAACAGCGGCTCGCCGCCATAGAAACCGAGCCAGACCTCTTCGGCCAGGCGCGGTTGCAGGCAATCCAGAAACGTTTTAATGGCTTCGATTTTTAATGTGTTTTTCCCCTGGCGCTGCGGGCAGTAGGCACAGGAAAAATTGCATTGCTCGCTCAAAACCAGGGTTAAAGAGGAGATCTCCTGCATGGCAAGGCCATTGTAGCACAAGCATTGGCTGACAGGGAAGAAAACGCGTTTTATAGTTTGATTCTTGTTTTTAATTATCATTTAAACTAAAATCATTGTAAGTTTTGAGAAAAGGAGATGAAGCATGGACATCAAAAAAGCAAACGTGAATTTACTGCTGGGCAAAGTCGGGGAACTCTTGAAGGGGTTGCCGGATGATGCGAAAAAAGGTGATGAATTCAGCGAAGCCGAAAAAGCGCTGGCCAAGCTGCAGGACCTTTTTGCCGGTCAGGACGGCGAAATCGAGTTATTGGCCTGCCGCGGGGATGCGCATGTAATCAACGGTTGATTTTTAATTCTGGTTTATT
This sequence comes from Acidobacteriota bacterium, assembly GCA_018897435.1. Lineage (GTDB taxonomy): Bacteria > Acidobacteriota > Aminicenantia > UBA2199 > UBA2199 > UBA2199. The sequence continues at coordinate 37,239 of JAHIKI010000008.1, forward strand.
TTAAAGCTTAAATTGAGTCTACATAAAAGCATTTTATTGTTTGTTTTTTCTATAAATTTATTTGGTGGACTTTGGGGTCTTGATCCGCAAAAAAAAATAACTCAATATACACTGAATACGTGGAAAACCGAACGCGGCCTGCCCAACAATACGGTTTTAGCCATCGCGCAAGACCGCTCCGGTTATTTATGGCTGGGTACGGCTGATGGACTGGTGCGTTTTGATGGAGTTAATTTTTCATTAACCAATTTTGAGAACAATGCCGCATTTCTTGATCATTTTGTTAATAATTTATATATTACCTGCAAGGGAGTTCTTTGGATCGGAACTTTGCGCGGACAGCTGCTTAGTCTGGAACAGGGAAGGTTTAAACGCCATCTCCTTTCTCCAACGGTTTCAAATATTTCCTCTAATTGTTTGATTGAGGATGACCAGGGCACTCTTTGGGTCGGGTCATCCGAGGGTTTATTTTACTGCTCACCAGGAAATAAAGGGTTGTTTAAAAAATATTTGGCTTTCCCATACGTAAAAATTCTCTGTCTGGTGAAAGACCATTTGGGTCACTTGCTGATCAGCACTGAAAAAAAGGGTTTATTTCGCTTGGAAAAAGACAAATTGCGAAAGGTCCTGTCTGATACTGATAAATTGGGCAGTGATATCAATGTTTTTAGCCAAGACCGCAACGGATGCTTATGGCTCGGCACGGACAGCGGCTTATATCAATATCAAAATGATCGTTTACTCCATTATCCTCTAAAATCAGGGATACCCGACAACATCATCTCCCTGGCCGAGGATCGCGATGGCAACCTGTGGGTGGGTAGTGAGGGGGGCCTACATCGTTGGCGCAATGGCGTTTTTCAATCTCTGGCCACTGAACAGGGTTTAAGCAGCAATTATATCTATTCCATATATGAAGATGCCGAAGGGACGTTGTGGGTTGGAACAGTTGAAGGCGGATTGACCCAGCTTCGAGACGAAAAAATAACGGTTTTTGGAGAAGCGGAAGGGCTGAGTTCAGACCTGGTGCGTTGCATCCATGGGGGCGAGGCCGGAATCCTGTGGATCAGCGGTTATGGCGGTTACCTGAGCCGTCTTCAAGGGAATCACTTTGAAAATTTCCGTCCAAGTGAATTGTTGAAAAATGACACTGTCTGGCAACTGGAAGCTGAAACGGATGGATCCGTTTGGCTGGGAACCGATCACGGCCTGTATCATTTTCAAAACAACCATTTCCAGACCGTTGCTTTGCCACCGGCAATTGCGAGTGCGGATATCCGCTGCGTGTTCAAAGACCGTTCAGGTCGTTTGTGGATCGGCTCTTGGGGAGCTGGCCTGCTGTGCCGTAGCGATGGGAAATTCATCGTCTATTCCACTTCCGATGGTTTTTCTGACAAGCAAGTAAACGTCATCCATGAAGATAGGCAGGGTAATATTTGGGTTGGTGGTGAAAGTGGTGTCAGCATTGCGCAGCAGAAAAAAAATGGCGCCTTTAACTTTAAAAACATATTAAGTGGTTGCCGAGCGGTTGCGTTTTATGAAGATGTTCACAGCGCCATGTGGGTCGGTACACGTAACCATGGTTTGAAGATATTTAAAAATGGCCGGTGGGGTTCGCTAAGCAGCGAACAAGGCCTTTTTGATAATCAAGTCTATGCCATTGTCGAAGACGTACATAGCGACCTCTGGCTGAGCAGCGAGCGCGGCATTTTCAGGGCCAGGAAAAGTGATCTGGAAAGAGCGGCCTTCGACCCTATACTGAAAGTGCGCGGCCGGCTGTTCGATGAAAACGACGGCATGAAGAGCCGCATATGCAACTATGGCAACCCCTCCGGCTGGAAAGACGACAACGGCCGTTTGTGGTTCGCCAACCTGGCGGGGGTGGTGACCATCGATCCGGCCCATATCCGGAAAAACGAGCGCGTGCCGCCGGTGCTGGTGGAGGAGGTAGTGGTCGATAACCAAATCCTGCTGACTGCGGGCAATTCCATGGCGGCGCCGTTGCAACTGGCGGCCGGAAGCCAAAGGTTTGAGTTCAAATACACGGCCCTGAGCTTCATCCGTTCCGACAAGATCGAGTTCAAGTACAAGCTGGAGGGCTACGACAAGGAGTGGACGGCCGCCGGTGGCCGTCGCGAGGCTTTTTACAACGATCTCAAGCCCGGCCGCTACCGCTTCCGGGTCAGGGCTGCCAACGCCGACGGGGTCTGGAACCTGGCCGGCGCCTCTTTTGCTTTTTACCTGCGCCCTTTTGTTTACCAGACCTGGTGGTTCCTGGCCCTCTCGGCCCTGGCCTTCATGGTTGTGTCGGTGCTCTTGTGGCAGCTGCTGAAAAAGTATATGCGCGCCGTCTCCTTCTGGAAGAAGAAGACCCATATCGGCCACTTCAAGATCCTGGAGACCATCGGCACGGGCGGCATGGCCACGGTCTACAAGGCCCAGGACCTGCTCGACAGGAAGCGCGTCGTGGCCCTCAAGGTGCTGAAAGAGGAAAATTTCCACGACGAGAACCAGAAAAAACGCTTCAAGCACGAGTCGCTGATCACTTCACAACTGGATCATCCCCACATTGTGCGCATCATCGAACGCGGCGAAATGGAAGACTGCTGGTACATCGCCATGGAACTGCTGCAAGGTGAGTCGCTGGCCCTGCTCATCCGCAGGGGCGGCCGCCTGCCGGTGGGTGCGGCGTTGGATATCATGCTGCAGATAATTGACGCCCTGCGCGCCATCCACGCCCAGAACATCGTGCACCGCGATCTGAAGCCGGAAAATATCATGGTCAGCGCGGGGCACGGGCGGCAGCATTTTGTCAAGCTGCTCGATTTCGGCCTGGCCATCACTCCGGCCCAGTCGCGGCTGACCATGTCGGGGGTGGTCATGGGCACCATCCGCTACCTGCCGCCGGAACGGATCAGCGACGGCGCCTCTTCCCCGGCTGGTGATATTTATTCGGCGGGCATCATCCTCTATGAAATGCTGACCGGTTCCAAGCCCTTCTGGTCGGAAGCCACCGGCGAGGTGATCCACCGCATCCTGAAAACCTACCCGCTGCCACCCATAGAGATCAGTCGTGAGGTCCCCGGGGAACTGAACGCCCTGATCATGGCCATGATCGACAAGGAGCCGGCCCGGCGCCCCGCCCTGGATGCGCTCACGGCCGAATTGCGGCGCCTGGCGGAAAAATTTCCGCCGCAGATTTGAGGTGCGTATGAAAAAAAATGATCCACCAGGTGCCATGGCACGAAAACGGCACACTCGCCGGACTGGTGGAATTTTCCCTGGTCATTCCCCTTGATCTGCCCCATTTTGTGCGGGGCTGAAAGGGGTAAAATCGTTCCTATCTAGCGGATTATTTCGCGTCGCCGATATTCTCCGCGAACCAGCCGAGAACCGTCTGCCACCACAGACGCGCGTTCTGCGGTTTCTGCACGAAATGGTTCTCGTCGGGGAAATAAAGCATTCGGGATTTCACGCCGCGCCGCTGCAGGGCGGTGAACAGCATCAGCCCCTGGGTGACCGGCACGCGGTAATCGTTCTCGCTGTGCACGACCAGCATGGGCACCTTGAACCTGTCCACGTAGTTGGCCGGGTTCCACTTTTCGTATAAAGCGCTTTCCCAGGGAGTGCCGCCGTACTCCCATTCCTCGAACCACAGTTCATCGGTGGCATAATACATGCTGCGCGCGTCGAAGATGCCGTCGTGGGAGACCAGGCAGCGGAAGGGATATTTGAAATCGTCGCTGTGGCCGGCCATCCAGTTGAGCATGAAGCCGCCGTACGAGGCGCCGGCGGCCACGATCTTGTCGCGGTCGATAAAGGGAAAATTTTCCACCAGATACTGCTGGCCCTTGACCAGGTCGATGAAGGGCGCGCCGCCCCAGTCGCCGGAGATCGAATCAGTGAAGGCCTGGCCGTACCCCGGGCTGCCGTGAAAGTTGATGGCCGCCACCACGTAGCCGGGAGAAGCGAACAGGCTGTGATTCCAGCGGTAATGAAAATCATCGGTCCAGGCGTTCTGCGGACCGCCGTGAACCAGGAACACCAGCGGATATTTTTTGTTGGCATCGAAGAAAGGCGGCTTGAGCAGCATGCCTTCGACCATTTCATCTTTGGCGCCTTGGAAGTGGAAGATCTCGGCCCGGTTCATTTCCACGTCCTTGAAGACCTCACTGTTGAAGCGGGTCAGCTGTGTCTGCTGCCGCCGGCGCAGGTCGCACTTGAAAATTTCCTGGGGCATGGCCACAGTCTGGGCCATGTAGATCAGGGACTTGCCGTCCGGGGTCAGGCGCAAGGAATTGGCGTTGACCGCCGGAACGATCTTTTCGATTTTTTTGGAGGCGATGTGCAGCTTGAAGATCGGCTCGTAGATGCTTTGCGAAGCGATGAAATAAATTGTTTTCTCATCGGCGCCGAACACGAAGGAGGCAATGGTGTCGGGAAAAGCCGTGGTGAGGTTCCGCCCCGCCCCGGTTTTCAGGTTGTAGAGGATGATGTCTTTTTTGTCGGCTTCGAAGCCGGGCCGGCGCATGGACAGGTAGGCCAGATACCGGCTCTTGGGAGAGAATACGGGATTAGCGTCGCCGCCCTTGTTGTCGATGCTGAGGTTTTTTTCATGGCCGCTGCGCAGATCGCGCAGATAGACGTCGTTGTTGGTGGAAATCGCCACCACCGGGTCGGTGTTCTTCACGAAGGCGAACCAATTGCCATCGCCTGAAAAAAGGTAATCCTGGCTGCCGCCCAGGTCCAGCGGCGGGGTGTCGAACTCGCCCGGGGTCAGGTCGGTGAATTCGGAGGTGCCGGGTTGGTGCAGAAAGACATGGCTGCGCAGGCCGTCGCGCCAGGAATCCCAGACCCGAAACATCAGTCCGGTCAGTAATTTGGCTTTGATATTAGAAGCCGCGGCCTCTTTCTCCATGGCCACGGCTGCGGCGAAACTTTCGGCCCGTGGATCGACATCTTTGGCAAAGGCGATGTTTTTTTCGTCGCTTGACCAGATGAAGTCGCTGACGCCGCCGGCAACGGTAGTCAGCGCCTTGACTTGGTCGGAATTTTTCAGATCAAGTGCAAAGAGCTGCGGGTCACCATCACGGGTGGAAACGAAGGTCAAGAGGCCCGATCTCATGAAGCGGGGATGGGAATGGTTGCCCTTGCCCTCGGTCAATTTTATCAAGCTTTGCCCTTGCAGGTCCGCAGCATAGAGGTGGGTCTGGTAGGTGTTGGCGGCGATGTCCGGGGTCTTCACCGCGAAAACGACCAACTTGCCGTCGGGCGAGACGGCCGGGGATGAAAGGCGGCCGGCCGCGAACATGTCTTCAAAAGTCAGGGCTCTTTTTTGGCTCCAGAGCGGGGCGCTCAGGAACAGGCATAAAACAACAATTGAAATTTTCTTCATTTTGGATCTCCATGCTGGATTTTTATTTGAGTAGATCGAAAAATTGAACCGGACATTACGTTCATGATTGAAAGGAAAGACGAACCGCGGGAGCCGCTTGCCGGCTCCCGCGGCCAATTTTTATGGGGGGATTAATAAATAAGCTTAATTCCCTTGTTCAAAATCTTCTTTGGCTAGGATTTTTAAAATGATGTAGCGATTGGAAAACACCTTGTTGGTAACGGGATTGATCATCTCGTATTTTCTAAGCAGGAAAATATATTCCTTTTCGCCGTCGGCTGTGGTGATCTTGACGTTGGCTTTGGCGCTGATGGCTTTGCCGGCAAAAAGTTCCTGGTTCTGTTCGATGTTGGTGGACAGGGTGACCATTTTCTTTTCGTTTTCGACCTGGGTTTTCATCAGGGTATAATCCATCTGGTCCCGCTTGTAGTTGGCGGTTTCGGTTTCCACTTCTATTTCCATAGCGGTGATTTGCTTCTGCAACTCGGCTTTCTGTCTGCTGCCGCGGGTTTCGCCCAGTCGGGTCTTCAACTGGTCCAGGGCATCTTTTTTGTCTTTAACCAAAAGAATCTGGGTATCTTTCTTTTTCTTGACATCAGCCAATTCTTTGATCAATTGCGGCAGGATGAGGTCTTTGCTCTCCGGTGCTTCACTGGAAACCAGTTCCCAGGATTTGAATTCCAGTGAGACAGGCTCCGCGGTCATGGCCGCCATGGTGTCCCTGTCCTTGGCCTTCATGGCCTGGAAATATTTGGAGATCGTGATCTCCTCGGGTTTTTGACAGGATGTGGTGATCATGATCAAAAAAATTAAAGCGATCAAAACCAGTACTTTTTTCATGCATTCCTCCTACTAAATTTTATAAATTGTTTGGGAAACATGGAAATATTTTTTCCATGCCCTTTTTGCCTTGTGCAGTATGTTTTGCTCATGCGCATGGATTATAAGTAATTTAAAAATTAAAATCAAGATAATTCAGCAATTTAATCAAAAAAACGGGAGAGGGGGAAATCGCCGGATCGGTTACTGGCTATCCAGGATAAAATCAGCGGGATTCATCGGCTTGTCGAAATAGCGGACTTCGTAATGCAGGTGGGGGCCGTTGCTTCTCCCCGTGGTTCCGACGGAGCCGATGACATCATAGCGATTGACGCGTTGGCCTTCACGGACGTTGAATCCCGAAAGATGGCCGTAGCGGGTGACATAGCCGAAACCATGGTCGATGATGATCATCTTGCCATAATATTCCTTTGGCTCGGCCACCAGGACCACGCCATCGGCCGGGGCGATGACCTTGTTGCCCAGCTGGGTGGCAATATCGATGGCGTAATGAAACTCATAGCGTCCGGTGAAGGGATGGACGCGGTTGCCGAAGACGCCGGAAATGTAACCGCGTGTTGGCCATATGACCGGAGTGGCTGCGAGCTGAAGTTTTTGCTGGTTGACGAACTTTTCCACGGATTTGAGCGAATCTTCTATTTTTTGAGCTTTGTCCCTTATGTCCGCGGCTTTGGGGGCCGTGTCTTTTTGCAGCAGGGACGGGGGATCGGGGAGCACTCCCGGCGTGCTCAAAAAATTACTGCCGGCATTGCCGAATTCGGGACCGCCGCTGCCCACTTCTTTGAGCGCCAGGGGCGAGGTCAGTCCGGTGGCCACCATGATCCTTTCCTTGTAGATCTCCATGTTCTTGAGGCGCTCATTGAGAACCTCGATGGTGGAGGACAATTCGCTTATTTTTTGCTGCTTATCCTTGGCGTCAAACTCGAGGCGTTTCATTTTTTGCTTGTCCAGAGTCATGGTCAAGTAATGGAAAATGATGAAGCCGAAGAATAAGAGCAGGAAGGAGAAAGCCAGAACGGCATTTTTGACCAATTTCGAAGAAACAGTGAATTCCTTGTTGGATGACGTGGCGTCGGAAACGATAATAACCGAATAGTTACGGGTTTGTTTGGCAGTTTTCATTGCTATTTGTTTAACGGGTATTTTGATTGTAAAACAAGCGGTTTGTTTTGTCAACCATGGTTGCCGTCATTGCCCGACAATTTCCCTGACCTTGCCGGAAATGTGTTCCAGGGGCGTGCCGGGAGGGAAAACTTCCTGGATGCCGATTTTTGCCAATTCCGGCATGTCGGCGCCGGGGATGATGCCGCCCAAAAACATCGGGGGTGGAGGGATTTTCTTTTCCTTGTAAACCGCCATGATCTTTTTGCACAGTTGCAGGTGGGCGCCGGAAAGGATGCTCAGGCCGATGATGGAGACATCTTCCTGGATCGCCGTGTTGACGATGGTCTCGGGTGATTGCCGCAGTCCGGTGTATATGACTTCCATGCCCGCGTCGCGGAGATACTTGGCCACGATTTTGGCGCCGCGGTCATGCCCGTCCAAGCCGGGTTTGGCGATCAGGACTTTTATTCTGTGCATGATGGGATTATTTTTATACAAAAAAATTAAAAAGTCAATATTTTAACTTGACATTGCCGATGAAAAAGTGATAGAAATTACCGTAGACAAAAGACGGATAAGGTTCAGGAGGACCAGAATGAATAAAAAAGCGATTGTTCTGGCTGATAATAGTTACACGATCCGCCGGATTGTCGAATTATCTTTTTCTGAAATTGAAAATATAGAAGTTCGCAGTTTCGAGAATGGATCCGGGATCAAGGAGAAATTGCTGCAATTGAACCCCGCCGTAGTGATCGTGGATATCAAATTGCCTGAGACCAATGGCTACGATATTTGCCGTTTCATCAACGAAACCCCCACTTTGAATCAATGCCGGGTTTTTTTAATGAAAGGCAGTTTTGAACCGGTCGATAACGAAATGATCAAAAACCTCAAATATGAGGATATTGTCACCAAGCCTTTTGATTCCAATGCCCTGGTCAGTGCGGTCATGAAGATCATCAAAGAGGAAAAAAAAGTACCCAGCAAAGTTACCGAGGCCGGGCCTAGTTCCTTTCCGGAAGATTTCCCCGAGATCGAGCCCGACGCCCCGGACAGTGAAGATATCAGTTTTTCAGATATTCGTGGCGAAATGGAAGCGCCGCCTCCTGCGGATCATCCTACGGCCAGAAACCAGGTCCTGGAGCGGGATGAAGTGCTGCCTTCCGAAGAGATCACGCAAGGGACACAGCCACTAAAAGATAACCTGATGCCGATTGAAACCGAAGAAAACATCAAGAATCCCTTCGAAGAGGAACCCGCATTTGAGGAAATAAACGCGGCGAATTCAGGAGCTGCCGCTCCTTTGGTTCCTGAATTTGAGACGAAATCCGTGCTCAAAACTCCGCAGGTCGACAGTAAACCCAAAGACGCATCCGATGAATTTCATGAACGGTTTCTTGAAATTGCCAATGAAGATACTTCCGAGGATCTGCTTAAATCATCATTGGAATCATCGCAAATGTCCGATAGTGATGATCTGCAGTTCCCCGGCGATCAGAAAGATGATAAATTGATGGAAAGCGGGGAAAAATTCGCGCTGGAATTTGACAAGAATGAACTGAATTCTCCCGCGAAAACCATTTATGCCAGCCCGGACAGCGTCATTGACCTCATGGTCCCCGGCCAAAAACCGGAAAAGGATACGAAATTTATTAAGGACAAGGTTTTTGAAAAGGAAGCGGTTGTCAAAAAAGCGCAGCCTGAAGTGAGCTCGCCTGAGGCCGAATTGGAAAAACTGGTCAAAATGCCCCAAAAAGAGACCAAGCCCGAAGCGCCGCTACTTGAAAAATTGGCAGTGACCGGAAAACTCGAAGAAAAGTTAAGCCTGACCATTAAAGAATTGCTTTGGGAGATCGTTCCGCCCTTGGCCGAAAAGATCATTAAAGAAGAAATCGATAAAATCAAATCCGATCTGAGCAACAGCGGTTTGTAATTTTTTCTTTGGAGTTTTAACCAAGTGGAAATGAATATGGAAAAAGCTTATGACCATTTACAGACCGAAAGCGACTGGTACCGCCGCTGGGAAGAGAACAGCCTGTTCACTCCCTCCGGCCATGACACCGGCATTCCTTTTTCGATCATCCTGCCTCCCCCCAATGTGACCGGTTCGCTGCACATCGGCCATGCCCTAACCCTTTCCCTACCCGACATCATTGTACGCCGAAAAAAAATGCAGGGCTTCAACGTGCTGTGGCTGCCCGGGGTCGACCATGCCGGCATCGCTACGCAGATGATGGTTGAAAAAAATCTGAAAAAAGAAAAGGGATTGAGCAAAGAGGATCTGGGTCGGGAACAATTCCTGCAGTTGGTCTGGGATTGGAAAAACGTTTCGCAACAGAAGATCGTGAGCCAGATCAAGAAACTGGGGTTGGCGTTGGATTGGAGCCGGATGAAATTCACCTTGAGCGACGAAATGCAGCAGGTGGTCAAGAAGGTTTTCGTCAAGCTGTATCGGGAAGGCAAAATTTACCAGGGAACCTACATGGTGAACCGCTGTCCCAGCTGCAAAACAGTTCTTTCCGACCTGGAAGTGGAACACAAGGAGGTTCATGGCCGCCTGACCTATATCCGCTACCCGCTGCGCCAGGAACCGGGCCGCTGGGTGGTAGTGGCCACTACCCGGCCGGAAACCATGCTCGGCGATGTGGCGGTGGCTGTCCACCCCAAGGATGCCCGTTACAAGAAATTGATCGGCCAGGAAATCCTCCTGCCCCTGACCGGCCGTGCCATTCCCCTGCTCGGCGATGATGACGTGGACAGGAACTTCGGTACCGGGGCGGTGAAGGTCACCCCGGCCCACGACCCGGCTGATTTCAAGATCGCCCTAAAGCACCACCTGGAAAAGATCGTAGTCATCGATGAACTGGCTCGCATGACCGGTCCTATCCCGGAAAAATACATTGGCCTTGACCGCTTCGCGTGCCGGCAGGAAGTGCTAAACGATCTGCGCGCATTGGCAATGATTGAAAAAGAAGAAGAGTACACCCACAATGTCGGCCATTGCCAGCGCTGTGAGACCGTGGTCGAACCGAATATTTCCCGGCAATGGTTCTTGAAAACCGCGGAATTGGCCCCGCCGGCCATCCGGGCGGTCGTGGAAAACCAAATCGTTTTCATCCCCGACAAGTGGAAGAAAGTGTATTACAACTGGATGGAAAATATCCAGGATTGGTGCATTTCCCGGCAATTGTGGTGGGGGCACCGCATCCCGGCCTACTATTGCCGGGATTGCCAGGAAGTGGTGGTGGCTGAAGAAAATCCCGGTTGCTGCCCCCATTGCGTCGGCGCGCGGCTGGTCCAGGATGAAGATGTGTTGGATACCTGGTTCTCCTCGGCCCTGTGGCCGTTCACAACTCTAGGCTGGCAGGACGACAGCCAGGATTTCAAGACCTTTTACCCGACTTCCATTATGGCCACGGCCTTCGACATCATTTTTTTCTGGGTGGCGCGCATGATCATGATGGGCATCCATTTCGGCGGCGCGGTCCCCTTCCGTGAAGTGCTGATCAATGGCCTGATCCGCGATGAAAAAGGCCAGAAGATGAGCAAGACCAAGAACAACGCCGTCGATCCGCTGGACATCATTCGTGAATATGGCGCCGATGCCCTGCGTTTCACCTTGGCCATCCAGGCGGTTCCAGGCATGGACATCTCCCTTTCCCTCAACCGCATCAAGGGCTACAAGGCCTTTGCCAACAAGATCTGGAACGCTTCCCGCTACGTTATCATGAACCTGAAAGGCGACGAGGAACTGGTGATCGATGCCGGCCGGATCAGTGATACCGACAAATGGGTTCTGCACTTGCTGAACACCACGGTGGAAAAGGTGAACCGTTGTTTTGACGATTACCGCATGTATGAAGCCGCGGACCTGATTTACCATTTCCTCTGGGATGAATACTGCGATTGGTACCTGGAGTTTTCGAAAAGCGATTTGGCCAGCCCCCAGACTCGTTCGGTTCTTAAGCTGACCCTTTTCAGGATCCTGCAGCTGCTGCACCCCTTCATGCCGTTCATCAGCGAGGAGATCTACCAAAAGATCAGAACCGACAAGGAGTTCTTGCTGCAGACGGAATTTCCGGCCTTTAACAAGGACTTTGTTTTTTCGCAAGCCCATGCCGCGATCGAGACATTGAAAAAAGTGGTGGCCGAAACCAGGAAAACCAGGACGGAAAACCGCATCGAACCCAATAAAAAAATCCCGATCTTTCTCAAATGCGAAGCGGCTGCGGAAAAAAAACATTTGAAAAAACACTTGAAATATTTCGATTTTCTCAGCCGCAGCCTGCAGACGGAGATCGTCGCCGATCTGTCGGTGTTGCCGAAAGGCTTCCGGGGCGTAAGCCAGAATTGGGAGATCCTGCTCCCCTTTGTCAGTGAACAGGATCGCCAGCAGGAATTGCAGAGACTGCGCGGTGAACATGACAAGTTGAGCAAGCTGATCGGTCAGATGGAAGGCAAATTGAGCGGCGGGGGATTTGCCGAAAAGGCCCCGGCCGAGATCATCCAGAATTTCAAAAAAAACCTGCAGGAATACATCGAAAAAAAAATAAAAATAGGCAAAACTATTGACGATCTCTCCTGACTATTTCAATAAAATCCATCTTGCCGTTTGCGAATCGACCAGCGATTATATCAGGCAGAACCTGTCCCGACTGGAAGCCGATTTTCCGCTCATGGTTACCGCTACCACCCAGCTTTCCGGACACGGCCGTGACAGCCGCAGCTGGTTTTCGGCGCCGGACCTCGGCATTTACGCCACTTTCGCGTTTCACCTCGCTGCCGGCGCCGGCCTGCCCCTCCTGGCCATCACTGCGGGCGTGGCCGTGGCCGAAATGCTCAGCATCTGGACCAAACGGGAGTTCCTGTTGAAATGGCCCAATGACGTGCTGGCCGACGGGAAAAAAATTGCCGGCATCATCTGTGAAAACATGGTCAGGGCGGAAAAAACCACCTGCTTGGTCGGCATCGGCATCAATGTCAACCAGCAAGCCGGGGATTTCCCGATTGATTTGCAGGAGCGGGCCGGATCGCTGAAAATATTGACCGGCGTGGCCTGGCCGGTCGCAGCCGGCAGCGGGCGGTTGGCCGCGGCCTTGGCCGCCAGGCTGAAAAATTTAGAAAACGGCAAGTCAGCCGGGATTCTCCGCCAGGCTAGGCGTTTGAGCCGTTCCTATTTGCGGCGGCAGATATCTTTTCATTACCAGGGACAAATTTTGCAGGGGGAATTTTGCGGTTTGGCCGCGGATGGCGGTTTGCTGCTGAAAGTGGCCGGCCAAAAGACAAAAGTTTTTTACAGTGGCGAATGGTTTGATCGATAAGAGCTTATGTCTGTAGGGAAAAAGATCAGACTTTAAAGATAATATTCAAATGGCAGAGGGTAATCTCGTCCTCGGCATGCAGTTCATGCTTGACCCCGGTTTGCAGTTTGTTGCCGTTCAGGAAAGTGCCGTTAATGGCGCCGGGTTCCTCGGAAAGATAAAATTTGCCGTCCTTGAACTGGATCTTCGAATGCTTGCGTGAAATGTATTTCTCTTCGTCCTCATCGGTCAGGTCGATGTCGGGAACGAATCCGGTGGTGTAATCCCGCCGGCCCAAAAAAGTCTGGGTCTTGGTCAGCTGCACCAGTCGGTTCGAACGTTGAATGATCAAATAGGCTTTAACGTCGGTACTGATCTTTTCAGAAGTCTGGTCTTCCTTCTTCACTTCCTTGGCATCCGGCTTTTCCTTTGCAACCGGGGCGGGAATCGGCAAATTCATCAGAACAGTTTGAATTTTTATATGTTTTTCGCTCAGTTTCTTCAATACTTTCAAAGCAATATCGGGTGTCTGCTTGAGCATTTCAGTCAAAGAAATGTAGGGGATCTTGATCATGTCCGCGTCTTCGATGACTGCCACCGTATAGATCGCCTTCTGCTCGTTGTTCAATGATTCTTCGCCGAAAAAATCCCCCTTGGTCAGCGTAATCAGGATCTGGCCGCTGTTGTCATTCTTCAGTTGGACCTTGCCTTTGTTGAGAATATAAAAATCGGTCTGGATTTCACCTATTTTATAGATGATATCGCCGGCCTTGTAGTGGGTGATGAATTTTTTCAATGCTTCCATATTTTTTGTTTGCGTTAAAAAATATTTTATTAAAGATATTATACTTTGTCAATTTTTCCCCCTTTTATAATTTTCTTTTTTTTAAAATGGCTGTCAGGCGGCGCTTGTCAAGTCATGGTTTTTGTCTTAAAATCACGTCGCCAGCCTCAAGCGGCCGGCTTTTTACGGAAAAGGATATGAAAAACGAATTCGCTTTCCTGTTCCCGAACCCCAAGAAGGTCCTGGTCCGCGATGATTTTTTCGATATCCGGGATCTGTGTTTTCCTCTGGAAATTTATAAGAAATACGATTTTCTGTTCGATTTTTTTAATGTCAGGAACAAAAACCGCGGCCTGGAAATCATCTTTCAGGAGCGCCAGGGTCTGGTCGGTGAGGAATACATGCTGGAAAGCGGCCAGAAGCAAATTCTAGCCTTGGCCAATTCAACCCGCGGACAATTTTACTCCCTGGCCACTCTGCTGCAGATCATCTCCTTTTATAGCGACTCCGGGCGCATGCCGGTTTTTTCGATTAGCGATGCGCCGGAAATCGCCATGCGGGGATTTGTTCTTGCTGCGGCAGGCGGAGCCGTTCCCGTCGTGGCCGAGCTGCAGCGCTTGCTGCTGAAACTGGCCCTGCTGCGATTCAACCATTTCGCCATGCCGGCAGCCTGCGTGGCCGGGCTCGAAAAATTCGCTTCAGTCCATTCTCATAAAGGAGCCTTCAGCAGGGCGGAAATGGATCTCGTTGCCGTCCGGGCCCGGAAAATGGGCATGGAGATTTTCCTATTGCCCGAAGGCGCTGCGCCAGCCCCCGGCCAGGTTGTCGACCGGGCCGGAGCTGAATTTTATCCGGCCAAACTGGTATTTATCAGTTCAGAAGCAAGTGAAAAAAAAACGCAGCCCGACGCCTGGTTCGAAGATTTTTTGAAGCGCTGCAACCTTGGCAAAGCCCAGGGGGGAAAAATACTGGTCTGGGCCGACCGCTTTGCGGATCATCCCGAATGGATCCGAAAAATTCCCCGGGATGTCCTGGTTTTCCAGAGGAGCCCGCAAATAGGCAACCCCGATAATTTTAAAAACAAGGCAATGCCTTTCAAAAAACACCATATCCCGCAGGTTCTCTGCCAGACCATCTGGAGCCGGGACCGGTTCATTCCAGCCATACGCAGTAGCATGGCCGGCATCAGCGCCGCTTTCCGTGCCGCCAAAGCGGAAAAATTGGCCGGGGTTATGCTGATCGGCTGTGAGAGCGGCGGGAACGGCTGCCTTCTTGGAGGGAGTGCCTTACTCCAGTTTGAAGCCGGGTGCCTGTTATGGAGCGGCCGGCCGCCTGTTCCCAAGGCCTTCAGCCACTGGGCCTTGGGCCGGGATGAACCCGATTTATTCCGCGTCTACTCTTTCCTGGCCCAGGTGGATCACCAGCTGCCTCATACCCATGGGCAATATTTATTCGAAGATCCCGTTTTCGCCGCTTTTTCCAGGCCGGGCGATCCCAGGGAAATCGAAGCCCACTACCGCAAAGCCGCTTTATACCTGAAAAAAAGAAAGATCGCCCGCAACGAACTGACCGACTTTTTGAACTTCACCCGGCAGCTGTGCGAATTCATCGCTGCCAAGGTGGAATTTTCCAGCCGCCTCGGTTCCCTTCTGGAAGAACAAGACGGGCCCGAGCAAATTCGCCGCCAGGCGGCATGGCTTGGACAGGGGGCCGAGAAACTAAAAAATCTATACCTGGAATTGTGGCGGAAACAGTTCCAGCCCGAAAACCTTCCTGATTCCATCAGCGGCTTCATTTTTTTGCAGGAACGTTTCCAGTATCTCCGCCAGATCAGTTCCTCTCCCCTGGCCAGGGAAAAATTGTTTGAGGAGCTGAAGAATTATTCCTCGCTCAGTTCGCCTGCCGCCCCTTATAGCAGTGAATTTTGAAAACCATGATTTCCAATTTTTAAACCAAGTTGGCCGGCGTTCATACCCCGTTGCTTTCCCCAACCGCCTGTTGCAGTTTCAATAAAAGTTCCTTAAAATCCCATCATGGTGAAAATTGATTTTCCTATCGTGTGCCATGCGAAGCTGTATGGTAGATGGTGGCAGGTCCACCGGCAACGGTTTGCAGGAATTGTTGCCAAACTGCCCTGAGCTGCATGTGTAAAGAGCATGTGTGGTGAGCGTCAAGGAAAAGGTTCCGCCCGATCTGCCTGTGCGTGGACGCACGCAGACAGGGGGGATCAAGTGAGGATAAAAGAGGTGAACGAAAGTGAACCGCTGTGTGAAATGTCGAAAAATCATTGTTTACAGCATCAAAACTGGGGAGATGATAGGCTAACCAGGATGAGTATAACGGGAACCTGTTTACTGGCTATGCGATGCTCGGCATATAGGCGGCACGACTTTTATTCGGGCTATCATATCTGCCTGTGCCGCCACGGCAGACAGGCGGAACATGGGAAGCTGGATACCGATGGAAAAGGGAAAGGCGCAAGATGAGAACCATCGAGGCCGATAATACCGAGGCGGTATCCAGTGGCGGACTCGACAATAGTAGTGATGAAACTTCTGTAATGGAGGTGGAGCGAAGTGCCGGGGTCATCTGTTTAAGTGTGATTGACAACTGCCAAAGCAGGAGGATTAGTCATGGTTGGACAAGAGTCTTATTTGAGACTTGGATGGCGGAAGCCGTATGAATCGAGAGATTCACGTACGGTTTAAAGAGGGGCTGGGGTGAAACTCCCCGGCCTACTCACCAGTCCAGTTTATCGAGGGAGGTGAGCATGATTCGGTACCGAAGAGGGAGGTCCTCATGAGATGCAAAGGGCGAATTGTATTGCTCTTGCTGGTGATACTGACCGCATGGTGTCAGTGCAAGAAGGCCGACAAAAACAATCCCGAGAATCCGAGTGAAAATCTGAGTGATCAGGCCGTGGTCTTTGTGGGCGCTTCGATCACCGAGAATTGGGATTTCGACCACTACTTCTCCGGCTATAACTTCCAGAAGGTGATTCACTACGACTGGGATAAGACCCAGGCCTGGGACCAGGTGCAAGCGCTCCACCCCGACATCGTCCTGGTAAAGATATGCGGCGCCTATTTTTATCTCGAAGGGGGGACCCCCTTGGACGAATTCGAAAGCAGCGTCCAAACCATGGTTGGCAACATCCGCAACCTTGGCGCCATCCCCGTTCTATGCACCACCCTCCCGGTGGACGTGGGGTACGGAGATTGCACCCAGGCCCAGCTCAACGATCTGCGCACTTTTAACGACTGGGTACGGAGCTACTGTTCCAGCCAGAGCATTGTCCTCATGGATTACTACCAACGAATCGCCGAAGCCAGCGGGCAACTACCCAGAGCTTACCATGACGGCGACGGGTTGCACCCCAACTCCGCCGGCTACGACGTCCTGAGCCCGCTGGTCATCCCTACCCTGGAATCGGCGCTTTAATGGCAACTGCTGCTGAGGAAGCTGGACTGAGAAGGGCGCTGCGGCAAGTCCAGGAAGGTTTGCCGGGGAGCGGTTGGAGAATCAATGGGAGGGTAATATGCGCAATATGATCGGCAAACGGCCAATGGCAAGAATTTTCGTGATGATCATGCTGCTGACTGCCTGCGGGGGCGACAAGCCGGGGACCGACAGCGAGGCTCCATCCGTGCCGACCAATCTGACCTCCAGCGCGGTCACTCACAACAGTCTCACCTTGACCTGGGCCACTTCCACCGATAACGTGGCGGTGACCGGTTATCGCGTTTATCGCAATGGCGCCTTGGTGAATGCCGTGACCACCGCCCTTTACAATGACAGCGGGCTGGCGGCGAGCACTCCCTATACCTACACGGTTGCTGCTTTTGACGCCGCCGCGAATGCCAGCGCCCAGAGCGCGGCTTATGCCGTTACCACCCTGGCGGAACCGGATAACTCGCAAAAGCCGTGGGCCACGCTGGACGATTTCATCTACCAGGGCTCGTTCAAGGCGCCCTTCGGTCAATATGGCCAGGGGAAAATCGCATACAATGCGGAGGGCAATGGCGGCAGCGGGTCGCTCTACCTGGTCGGCGGCGGAACCGATTCCTTTTCGGTGGGGGAGATCAGTATCCCGGCACTGGTGAAAACGAGCAGCAGAAATGGGCTGGCGACACTGAACCCCGCGGTTATTCTGCAACCGCCAGCGGACATTTACAGCCGCATTCCAGTCAAGGCCGCTTCCTGGCCGTCCGGGAATATCAACAGGTATGATAATGGGAACAATGCTGTCTTTGGAGGTCTTTATTACGAGGGGGGCAAGCTTTATTTCAACGCGTATACCTATTACGACGGAGAGGGAAATGAGACCGCCACCACCGGCATCATCGTGAATCCCGCGAACTTGGCGTCCTCGGCCGTCGCCGGCATGTTCAAGGCCCAGGGAGCCGCTCATACTTCTGGCTGGATGACGACGATTCCCGCCGCATGGCAGTCGCGGCTGAGGGGCACCCATTTGATGGGCCACGACAACCAGATCACCATCGTGTCGCGGGCCAGCGCCGGTCCCAGTCTCTTTGCCTTTAATCTGGTCGATTTTACCGGCGCCCCCAATGGGGCCGTGATCAATACCAAAGCCTGGCTGGACTTCACGCTTGAGCATTCGATATGGGGCGATGACATGGCAAAC
>JAHIKI010000063.1 GCA_018897435.1 Acidobacteriota bacterium
AACACTCAAGATCCAAGCGGTTTTTTTGATACTATTTTAAAAACCGGTGAGATTGTTTATCAAAATTAAAAGCTATTTATACAAGCTTTACCTCATCCAGGAGGGATTTCTGCAGATCACTCCGCGCGGCCGCCTGGCCACCGAGAAGGCCTTTCGCTATTTCAAAAAAAAATTGCCGCCCCCGCAAAAACGATTGTTTTGAAAACGTAAAGACAGGCCGCGGTCGGTCGGCACTAAATTCAGCCAGAAATTTATTACATGCAACATTCCTGCGCTTGATATCGTTTACTAAATCTGAAGCAATGGTAAATCCATGCTGGAGGTATACTGTGAAAATGAGAAACATTTGGATCCTGAATGGTGCCATTTGGATGTTTTTGTTCAGTGGTCTGCTTTTACATGCTGATGAGGTTGTTGACCTTGCCGCAGCAGCCGGTTCCGTTGCGATATACAAAACCGACAGCCCTCCGGTCATCGACGGTAAGCTGGATGACCCGGTATGGCAGAAAGCCACCAGGTTCGACAATTTCATCACCTTCAAGCCTGATTACGGCAAACTTACGTCGGAAAAGACCGCAGTGCTGATGACTTATGACCGGGAATACATTTACTTTGCCTTTGATTGCCAGGACAGCGAACCCTCCAAGATAAAAGCCGCGATGGCCAAAAGGGACGGCATCGACATGGATGATTGGATCGGCGTGGTCCTGGACACCTTCGGCGACCAGCAGGGCGGCTACCTGTTCGAAGTCAACCCGCTGGGAATCCAAATGGACGGCAGACTCGACTCCGACGGCAACGGCAACGCCAGTTTCGACACGATCTGGGAAAGCAAGGGAAGGATCAACAGCCGGGGCTACAGCGCCGAGATGGCCGTGCCTTTCAAGAGCCTGCGTTATCCCTTCAAGAAAAAAATCATCATGGGCTTGCTGGTCTCCCGCTTTATCGGCCGCAAGTCCGAGCAGACGAGTTTTCCGGCACTCAGTCCCGAGGGTGGGGCCATCATGAGCCAGGCCCAGAAGATTGAACTCAATGATGTCAAGTTCGAGCGCCCGGTGGAATTCATCCCGGCACTGACATATGATCAGGGCAGCACCCACAGCGACGGCGAAATGAAATCAACCGGAAAAAACACCGATTTCAGCCTGACCGGCAAGGTGGGCCTCACTTCAAACCTGACCCTGGACGCGGCCTACAATCCCGATTTCAGCCAGGTCGAGACCGACGCCGGACAGATCGATGTCAATTTGCGCTATTCCATCTATTATTCCGAAAAGCGGCCTTTTTTTCTTGAAGGCATGGAAAATTTCGCTTTCGCTACCGCCATGGAAGCCAATACCGTGGGAGCGATCGTTTACACCCGCACCATTGTCGATCCCTTGCTGGGATTGAAGCTGACCGGTAAAATCGGCAGCCATAACGTGCTTTCCGGGATTTTTTCCCTCGACGAATATCCCGGAGATCTGGCGGCCGAGGCAGGCGACTCCGAACTGGCCGGCCGCAACGCTTCGTTCTCCATACTGCGCTACAAGCGGCAAATGGGCAAGGATAACTATGTCGGCGGCTTTTTTACCAATCGCAGTTTCGCCGGTGAAAGCAACAGCGTCGGCGGCATCGACGGCCGCTGGCGGTTGAACAACACCAGCTATTTCGAATACAGCCTTTTCAAGTCTTTCAGCCGGGTCATGGCCGCCGCTGAAAGCAACCAGGGGCACTCCCTGGGTTTGCGTTACAACTTCAGCAACCGGCACTGGAACGTGGACCTGGGCTTTTTCGATCTGAGTAAAGATTTCCGCATCGATACCGGTTACGTGACCCGCACCGGCATCACCATGGCGCCGGCCTTATTCATGTACACGTTCTATCCCAAATCCAAATTCATCCAGAAAATCGACGCCTTCTGGTGGAGCTACCACCTGCTGGACAAACCCAGCGATCTCTTTGAAACCTACAACCACCTGGTGCTGCGTCTCAATATGCCGCGCCAGTCGCAGGTCCGTTTCGACGCCATCCTGGGCAACGAAGTCTTCGCCGACCGGCGTTTCAGCCTGAGCGGTTGGCGCGTCCGCGGCTACACGCAGGTTATTAAGCAACTCTATCTCGAGGGCGGTTTGCGCCGGTCGAACCGGATTTATTACGACTTGGAGTCGCCGTTTCAAGGCCGCGGGGTCACCGCTGATCTGTATCTGCTGTTCCAGCCTTTCGACAAGTTGAGCACCTCCGTGGGGATCAGCTATTATGATTTTATCCGTTCCAGCGACGGCGAAAAAATATACGATTACACGATCTGGCGCAGCCGCACCACTTTCCAGGTGAACCGTTTCCTGTTTTTCCGCGGCATCATCGAGTACAACAACTACTGGAAACGGCTCAGTGCCGATCTGCTGGCCTCCTTCACTTACATCCCGGGAACGGTCATCTATCTCGGTTATGGTTCGATCAACGAGAAGATCCGCTGGCAGGATGACGGTTACGTCGCAGCCGATGATTACCTGCAGACCCGCAAGAGCTTTTTCTTCAAGGCGTCATATCTTTGGCGGTTCTGAGTGCAATTTTCGAATTTGAATCGTAAGGGCACGGCGCGCCGTGCCCCTACCTGATATTAGCGCCAACCCATCCGCAAAACGGCTTTGGCTTTACTATTGCAGCTGAACTGCTTATAATACGGCCATGGATCTCGAGCGGCAATGCCTTGAAAAGATCGTGCGCCTGGCCCTGGCCGAGGACCGGGTCCGCGACGACATCACCACTAACGCCCTGGCCGATCTGGACGGGCCGGCCCGGGCTGAAGTGCGGGCCAAGGCGGCCGGAATCATTTCGGGCATCAATGCCTTCCTGATGACAATGCGCCTGGTGGATGCTGCGCTGCTCGTCACTGTCCACGCCGGCGACGGTTCTGCCGTCAAGGCCGGAGACCTGATCCTGGAGATCAGCGGTTGCGAAAGCTCGATCCTGAAAGGGGAGAGGACGGCATTGAATTTCCTGCAGCGCTTGAGCGGCGTGGCTACCCTGACCCGGCAATTCGTCGAAAAACTCAAGCCCTACCGCTCCGTGTTACTGGACACGCGCAAGACCACGCCCGGCATGCGCTACCTGGAAAAAAAAGCGGTGCGCGACGGCGGCGGCCGGAATCACCGTCTGAATCTGGAAGAAATGGCCATGGTCAAGGACAACCACATCGCCATGGCCGGCGGCATCGGGCCGGCAGTTGCAAGGGTCCGTGCCGCCTGCCCGGGCAAGAAGATCGAAGTAGAAGTGAAAGATCTCTCGGAACTTGAGGAAGCTTTGGCGCTGGGGGTGGAAATGATCATGCTCGATAATTTCCCCCCGGAGCAGGTTTGCCTTGCCGTTTCGCTCAACCGCGGCCGGGCCAAACTCGAGATCTCCGGCAATGTCACCCTGGAAAACATCGCTGAAAAAGCGGCAGCGGGAGTGGATTTTATTTCGGCCGGGGCCCTGACCCATTCTTTTTACTCCCTGGATCTGAGTTTAAAGATAGTGAGGTCATAAATGAAAGATTATATTGAAACCGATGTCCTGATCATCGGTAGCGGCATCGCCGGCTCCACGGCGGCTTTGCGACTAGCCGAACAGGGGATCGATGTGCTCTTGGTCTCCAAGGGCAAGGACTATACCCGGACCAACACCTATTACGCCCAGGGCGGCATCGCGACTTTGCCTGAAGGAGAGAATGCCGATGTTTTTGCCGCTGATATCATCAAGGCCGGGGATGAATTCAATTACCGCCCGGCCGTCGACCAAGCGGTCCGGAACGCGCAACACTTGGTGCGGGAAATATTAATCGACAAGCTGCAGGTGCCTTTTTCAAAAAAGGACGAGCAGTACGACCTGGCCAAGGAAGGAGGTCATTCCTCGCGCCGGGTGCTGAACGTCAGGGACATGACCGGGCGCATTATCCAGGATAAATATTACGAATATTTGCAAAAGCTGCCCAAATTGAAAATGCTCTTCAAGCATACGGCTGTCGACCTGCTGAGCTATCCCCACCATTCGCTTAATCCCATGCGCACCTACGAGGAACCCAAGATCATCGGTGCCTACATACTCGATCAGAAAAGCAAGAAAATATCCCGGGTATTCACCAAAAAAGTGGTGCTGGCCTCCGGAGGCTTAAGCAGCCTGTATCTGCATTCCACCAATCCCGAAGAGGCCATCGGCAACGGCATCGCCATGGCCTACCGTGCCGGGGCGCGGCTGGCCAACCTGGAATATGTGCAGTTCCATCCCACGTCGCTCTTCCACCGCGAGGCCGACAGTTTCCTGATCTCGGAGGCGGTGCGCGGCGAAGGGGCGCGCTTGATGAACCTCAAGGGCGAGTATTTCATGGAAAAATATTCACCGCTTAAGGACTTGGCCCCGCGCGACGAGGTATCGCGGGCCATTTACGAAGAGATGATCAAGAACGGCAACGATTACGCCCTGCTCGACCTGGCTTCATTTACCACGATCAACATCCGCGAACGTTTCCCGACCATTTTCCAGACCTGCCTGAAATTCGGCATCAACATCGAAGAGAAACCGATCCCGGTGGTGCCTGCCGCCCATTACAGCTGCGGCGGCGTGCTGTGCGACTTGAACGGCCGCAGCAGCATTCGCAACCTCTACGCCATCGGTGAAGTTTCGGCCACGGGTGTGCACGGGGCCAACCGCCTGGCCTCGGTTTCCCTGCTGGAAGCCCTGGTTTGGGGCGTCAAGGCGGCCGAGGACATCCTGGCCACGATCGCCGACGACCAGGATCCTTACGTCATTGCCGAGGTCCCGGCCTGGAAGTATCCCTATCCCCAGGAAAAACTTGACCCGGCCCTGGTCTGGCAGGACCTGGTGACCATCAAGACCATCATGTGGAACTATAACGGCATCATCCGCACCGTCAAGCGCATGGAGCGGGCCAAGGCCGACCTGGAATACCTCAAGCACCGCATCGAGAAATTCTATCAGCAGAGCGAGATCGGCAACCGCATCATCAACCTGCGCGACAGCGTGCAAGCGGCGCTGCTCATCGTTGAAGCTGCTTTGCGCAACCGCATCTCGCGCGGTGCCCATTTCATCAAGAGCGACGAAAAATAATCCCCCGAGCGGAGTCCCTTTCCCGAGAATGCAGGAAAATGGATTATAAATAGCCCAGTGTCTTCATTTCTTCGATCTCGCTGGCCGACAAATTCTTTAATGAGATTTCGGCGGCTTGTCCGCTGCCGTTGCGGAAGCGGCCGTACCAATCCAGGAAGCGGGCTTTGAAATAGCTGCGTACCTGCGGAAAGTGTTGGCCGACATCCTGCCTCGGGTCGCCCCCAAGCTGGAACAGTTGCTCTTCATTGTCGCCCAGGTCGATGAGGTAATACCAGTTCTTCCAGCGCATGCCGTATGTAGGGCAGCGGTTGAACGTGCGGGAAACGACCATGCGCTCGTCCATCACTTCATTGGCGGCGGCAGCCAGCATGCTCCGGCCGTCCAGCGTCAACTGCTGCCCGAACAGGGAGGCGATGGTCGGAAAAATGTCGGCGAGCTCGGTCAAAGGTTGTACCCGGCCCTTGATGTCCAGGCTTTTGGGGTATTTGACGATCAGCGGCACCCGGGTCGTCTCCTCGAACACGTTGCTGCCATGGCCCAGGACCCTATGTTCGCCCAGGGCTTCCCCATGATCGGACAGGAAGATGATCATGCTTTCGTCGTAGCGCTTTTTTTCCTTGAGCAGCGACAGAATCTTGCCGAATTCGCCGTCCACCCAGGCAATGCTGGAGTCATAGGCGTCGGTGATCTCCTGCAGTTCCTCCGCAGTGGGCGGGACCCCGGTATTCTTATGCTTTCGCACCAGCTGCGCCATGCGTTCCAAGGTGGTTTTCTTTTTTCCCGGCCGGAAGGTAACGGGAAAATCAGCGGGGGGGACCTTGGGAAAGTGAGGATGGATGTAGTGCATGTAGGAGAACTGGGGGGAAGGGGCTTTTTCCACCCAGTCGCGCAGCTGGGTGTAAATGGACATATCTTTACGTGCCCAGTATTTTTCGGGAATGCGGAAATAATCGTCCACTCCCTGCGTGAAGCCGAAATTGGGCGAAATGGCGAACGTGGACGTGATCACGCTGGTCGAGTATCCCTTGGCGTTGAGGTATTCGGGCAGGGTCAGCAGGTTTTGCGGCAGGAAGGTCTGCAGCAAGCGGACCTTGTGGGTGTCGGGGTAAAGTCCGGTGAATATCGTAGCCACGCTGGAGCGGGTGAACACGGCATTGGTGTAAGCGTTTTCGTAGACGACGGCGTCGGCGGCGAAAGCGTCGATATGCGGAGATGTATTGCGCTGATAGCCGTATGTCCCCAGGTGGGAGGCCTGACAGGCGTCACTGAGAACGATATAGATATTGGGTTTATTTTTGAAGGTGATTTTTGGATTTGACTCTCTGGCCGGAGTCGCGGCGTAGGTGTAGGCGCTGATGTTGAAGTCGCCTTCACTGCTAGTGATGGTCAGTAGCCCGGGTTGGGCAAACTCGAGCGGCAGTGATATTTTTCGGGAAAGCCAGCCGCTTTTCACTGTCCTGTTTTTTGCCTTTAGGACATCGATGATGGCCTGCTGCTCTATGATCTCGATCTTGCCCCGGCCGCGGAGTTCCAGCCGCCCCTGGCCAGGAAGATAGAATAAGCTGAAGCTTTCTCCCGGTTGCAGATGGGGGGCGGCTTTTTTGGTAAACGGTCCGATGACGATGGAGCGGACACTCAGTTTGTCCTTGTTTTTTTTGCTGAACTGCAGGAAATTCATGCCGCAACTTAGCGGCATCTCGAATTTTTCCCACTTGAAATCCGCCGTCGGCGACAACATCCTTTTCTTTCTGACGTTCACCGAAAACTCGACCTTTCTTCCGCGAAGGGAATAATTGATCGATATCGGAATCCTTTCCGCTCGACTACGCCAGAGGATGAATTGGCATGTATCGCGGTCGGCTACAAAGGCATCCTGGTCGACGCGGAATCCCTCCCACACGTTCATGGTACCGTCGGCCGGACTGATCTGGTTCTGGTCCTTGTTCCACATCAGGGTCGGGGGCAGTTCCCGGCTAGGGGATTGGGAACATCCGGGAGACAGTAGCAGGAGGACCAGCAGAAAAAGCAGGAAATTTTTTTTCATTGGGTTAATCCTCAAGCTCAAGGGCTGCCAGGAATGCCTCCTGGGGAATATCGATCTTGCCGATGCGCTTCATGCGTTTTTTGCCCTTTTTTTGCTTTTCCAACAGCTTCATCTTGCGGGAGATGTCCCCGCCGTAACACTTGGCCAGGACGTTCTTGCGCATGGCCTTGACCACGGTCTTGGCGATGACCCGCTTGTTGATCGCCGCCTGGATGACCACCTCGAACATCTGGCGTGGGATGACGGTCTTCATTTTGCTGGTCAGCAGGTTGCCGATGTTGTAGGCCTTGTCCTTATGGACGATAATGGCCAGGGCGTCGACCGGGTCCTGGTTGATCAGGATTTCCAGCTTGACCAGTGGCGATTCGCGATAATCCTTCAATTCATAATCGAACGACGCGTATCCCTGCGAGAGCGATTTCAGCTTGTTGAAAAAATCGTACAGCACGTCGGCCAGGGGCAGGTCGTAGGTCAGGTAGACGCGGTGCGGTCCGATGTATTCCAGTTTTTTATGAATGCCGCGGCGGTTTTGCAACAATTTCAGGATGTTACCCAGGAATTCGTCTGGGGTGATGACGATGGCCTCAATATAGGGTTCTTCGATCTTCTTGTAATACTGCGGGTTGGGCAGCTGGGCCGGCGACTCGATCTCATAGGTCTCGTCCTTGTTCGAAGTGACGCGGTAACGCACCGAGGGGGCGGTGGTGATGATGGAGAGGAAATATTCGCGCTCCAAGCGCTCCTGGACGATCTCCTTGTGCAGCAGGCCCAGGAAACCGCAGCGGAAGCCGATGCCCAAAGCCGGTGACGTTTCCGGCTCGTAGGTTAGGGAGGAATCGTTCAAGGTGAGCTTTTCAATGGCTTCGCGCAGCTCTTCATGGCTGGAACCCTCGGAAGGGTAGAAGCCGGCAAACACCATGGGCAGTGGTTCTTTGAAACCCGGTAAGGGAAGCACCGTGGTTTCCTTGGCCAGGGTGACCGTGTCGCCGATCTTGACTTCCGAGATTTTCTTGATGCTGGCGATGATGTATCCGACCTCGCCGGCTTCCAGAGCCGCCAACGGCGTGGGTTTTGGAGTGTTGACTCCCACTTCGTTGATCTCGTATTCGGCATTGTTGGACAAGAACTTGATCTTATCGCCTTTTTTCATGATGCCGTCGATAATCTTGATCAGGATGATCACGCCGCGGTAGGAATCGAACCATGAGTCAAATATCATGGCCTGCAAAGGTTTCCGCGCATCTCCGGACGGAGGCGGAATGCGCTCGATGATAGCCGGGATGATCTGCTCGATGTTCAATCCCGTCTTGGCAGATACCATCAGCGCTTCTTCGCGTGGGATACCAAGGATGTTTTCCATCTGCTCCAGCGATTTTTCCAGTTCGTTGTTCGGCAGATCGATCTTGTTCATTATCGGGATCAGGGTCAGGTCGTTCTCCATGGCCAGGTAGGTATTGGCTACGGTCTGGGCTTCCACTCCCTGCGTGGAATCGATGACCAGCAAGGCTCCCTCGCAGGCGGCCAGGGAGCGTGAAACCTCGTAAGTGAAGTCGATATGTCCGGGAGTATCGATCAGGTTAAGCAGGTATTTCTCGCCCTGGCTGTCGTGCCAGGTCAGGCGCACGAAGTGCGATTTGATGGTGATGCCGCGTTCGCGTTCCAGGTCCATGGAGTCGAGAACTTGCTCCTGCATGTCACGCTTGGCTATGGCATGGGTGATCTCTAGCAGGCGATCCGATAAGGTCGTCTTGCCATGATCGATATGGGCGATGATGGAAAAATTGCGTATATTTTTCATGGCCGTCCCGCCCCGCATTGACGGGGCAGCAGCTCGACGGCCAAGGCGGCCGCCCCGGTCATGCCGGCGTTGTTTCCTAAGCGGGCCGGTTCGATGCGCGTGCAGGCCAGGGCTTTGGCGATGACCCGGCGCGACAATTCTTGCCGGGCGGGTCGGAGCAGTGCTTCCCCGGCCGCGGCCACCCCGCCGCCGATGGTGATCTGTTCCGGGTTGAGCGCGTAGACCAGCTGGTGAAGCAAAACGCCAAGGTACGCACCGGCGCGGTCATAGGCCCGGCGCGCCGGCTCAACGCCTTCTTGCCACAGTTGAAAAATATCTTTGGCACTGAATGCAGCCGTCGATCCCGAAAATTCCTGGAAACTTGTGACGATTCCCGCCTCCGAGCTTTCGGTCTCGGCGCAGCCATGGTTGCCGCAGCCGCAGACACGTCCCTGGCTGTTGACCAGCAGGTGGCCCAACTCGGCGGCAAAGCCGCAGGCGCCGTGCCAGATGTTTCCACCCAGGATAATACCCGATCCGATGCCGCTGCCCAGGGTCAGGTGCACAAAGCTGGCTGGGCGCGGTTCATTTAAACTCAGGAACTCTCCCAGTGCGGCGGCGTTGGCGTCGTTTTCCATCTGCAGCGGCAGGTCAAGGCCGGAGGCGATCTCCTTTTCCAGGGCCATGCCATTGAGAAAAAGCATGTTGGGGGATATTTCGATGGTGCGCTCATCTCGGGAGATGAACCCGGGAATGCCGATGCCGGAGGCCCGCAGATCATGGGCCTTCTTCAATCCGGTGATGATGTCGAAAATCTGGATTTTCAATGCCGGGTATGAGCCGGCTGTTTTTTCTTCAGCTGAAAAAAGCGGACGCAGCTCTTTGGAAAACACCCCGTATTTGATGGTACCGGCGCCGATATCCATACCCAGAACATTCATGGTCGAACGCCTTTGACGGCGTATTCGCAAGGAGAAAAAAGCAGCTGGTTCAAGCGGTCGACGTTGCTGTTGATCGGCCTGGCCAGAGGGTCGCTGGGCCCGATCTCTTCAAGCTTTTCCCCTTCGGGTTCGGCGCTGTAGATGATCTCCACGGCTGAAAAACCGGAATTTTCCAGCAAATAGCGCATGTATTCAGGATGCAGGGGATTGCGGTGGGTGGGGTCGAGAAAATATATCCGGCTCAGGGCGAAAACGCTGAGCGGGTTTATGGTCTCCAGCAGCAGGACCCCCTGCGGGCGCAGGACGCGGAAACACTCACTGATGACGCGGCGCAGGTAGTCGGGCTGGAAATGCTCGATGACCTGGGAGGAAAATATGCCGTCCAGGGAGGCGCCGGGCCGGCTTTTTAAAAAATGCAGGGCGTCGGTTTTAAGGCAGTTCAAGCCCTTGGCACGCGCTTCTTCCAGCATGGAATCGGAAAGGTCCAGGCCCAGGCTTTGCTGACCGTTGCTTTTCAGCAAAGCCAGGAATTCGCCGCGGCCGCAACCGATATCCAGTATCTCCTGGCGTCCGGAAAATAAGGACAAGTATTTTTCCAACCGGCCGCTGATTTCTTCGCTGCTGCCGCGGAAGCGCTTTTCAAAATCGGCATACTGGATGGGAGAGAGTTGTTCTTTGATTGAGTACAGTTCAGCGGCGGTTTCCGGGGCGGCTTTGCCATCAAGAGTTTCAAGCAGGCGGTCCAGTTTGTTTTCCAGCTGGGCGAAATGGATCAATAGGGTCTTGAGGTTGGAGTATTCAGCCTCCAACTTTTCGATCTTCCACTGCAGCGACTTGAAAACCGTGGTGGCGTGGTTGTTGGCGTAGGCATCCCATTCCTTGTCCTGGGCGCTGACGTAGGCCTCCAGTGCGTCCTGAAAGCAGGCAAAACCTTCGCGGATCTTCCGGCGGTTCTTTTTAAGAAAGCTGCGCTTTTCAAGGGCTTCAGCCAGCCCGTTCAAGCTCGTTTTCAGCTCATCCTGCCGGTTTTTTCTCCGCTCGATCAGATCTTCAATTACCCTTCTCATCCTTCGGTGTTTCTTCGTCCTTGTCCGTTCCCATGACGGCATTCTTGAAATTCTTGATGCCCTGGCCCAGGCCTTTGCCCAGTTCAGGAAGTTTTTTGCCGCCGAAAAGCAGCGCCACGACGACCACTATCAGCAATATTTCCCAGATTCCTAGGCTTCCAAACATGATGATCTCCTTATGTCGATATTGTAAGCGTTTGGCCTCGTGCTGTCAAGCGGAAACAGCTGAGACCTGCTCCGAGTTCAGTGAATAGTAAATAGTGATTCGTGATTAGAAAAGACAAGGCCAACGAATATTTCGTTTATTTTCTTAACCAATCACTATTCACCAATCACCAATCACCAATCACTGAGTTTGCTTTTTGCTTTTAGTTCATTTATAGTGCCAGTGATCGACAAGGAGGTGGCTATGAGCGAAGTGACCCAGGATGCCCGGCGCATTCCCTATTTCAAGAACGATCCTTTCATCGTTCTGCTTTTGGGTTTTGTCACCTGCGGCCTATACCTGATCTATTGGAACATCAAGATGGCCGAGGTGGTCAATGCCTTGGTGGAAAAAGAGGTGATCACCCCGCCCGTCGCCATTTTTTCCGGCTGCTGCTTCCCGGTCAACCTTTATTTTTATTACCTGGTCGGCCAGAATCTGGAGGTGATCGGCCGCAAGGTCGGCAACCCCACGCTGCAGGACCAGTCGGTGCTGCTGATCGTCCTCGGTTTTTTCGCCCCCATGGTCTCGGCCATGATCGTCCAGGGTGAAATTAACAAACTTTATAGCTGAGAGCCGGCACAGCTTTTACTGGCCGCGGCTGCTGGCCCTGGCCCTGCTGGCCGGGGTGCTGCTACTGCCCCTGCTGGCCTTCGATTGGGTGACTGAGCCTGGTTCCCAAGTCCTGTGTCCGCTGCGGGCCGTGACCGCCATTCCCTGCCCTTCCTGCGGCCTGACCCGCGCCTTGGCCCACCTGGAGCGCGGCCATTGGGCCGAGGCCGTACGATTCCATCCCTTCGCGCCTTTGGTTTTTTTGCTGGTTCTGGCTTTGGTCATCATGCTGGTTTTCGAGCTGGCCACCGGCAGAACCATTATCGGCAACCCCCTGAAGAAGCGGCGCGACGTTTTCCTGGTTTTCGCCGGCTTGGTCGTTTTCCAGGTGGTGCGCACGGTCATTTTCTTCCTCGACGGCGGCTGGGACGTGTTCCGGCACGAGAACCTTTTTGCCCGTTTGCTGGCATTGGCAAATTCTGTTTTTTAATAAATATTGCTAAATTTCTTAAAATATGTTATTTTCTTGAATAGGAAAATGAAACAATACAGGAAAATGCCAACCCAGAAAGAAATGCTCGACCAGTTGCGGCGAGGTTTGGTTGTTTTGACTCCGCTATCTTTTCGATTTTTGGAAGAAACCTCATCTGTGAGCGGGAACCGGCATTTTGATGCACTGATAGAGGTGTGTTGGAATCAGAATATGGCAAAATTCGCTGTCGAATGCAAAGCCTTGTCGACGCCCAAGGCATTTTGGGACGGGATCAACCTGCTGAAATCACAATCAATTCCAAAAGGCTGCTATACGATGCTTTTCCGGCCATTCTTCAGTGAACGACAATTACAGGATCTGGAACAGGAAAGGATTAGCGGAATTGACCTGTGCGGCAATGGTGTGGTGATAATTCCCGGGAAATATGCCGTCTTCCGCAGCGGTGGCAGGAATAAATTTTCCACCTCGGCACCGATAAAGAACATCTACCGGAAAAATAGTTCAATGGTGAGCAGGGTCTTTTGTCTCCGCTCCAGCTATGCCACTGTTCAAGAAATTTACCTGGAGATCAACCGGCGCAACCTTCTGGTGAACCGTTGGAATAAGAAACCCATAAGCCTCTCTACTGTATCGAAGGCATTGAAGACACTGGAAGAGGATTTGATTGTGGCGCGAAAAGAGATCATCCGCTTGCTGCAGCCCGATAAGCTGTTGGAAAAACTTAGTCAATACTATGATCCTCCGGCTGTTAAGAAGAAGGTCCGTCTCAAGGTTTCAGTGGATGGTAAAGCACTCCGCGAATTGCTGATGAAGCTGGCGGACACGATGGATCTGCCCATTATTGCTACTGGTATATCATCGGTTAATCAATATGCCGTAATGCAGCGGGAAGATATTTTATCTATCTATTGCCCGCGATTGGAAATGTTGTTAAAGCAGCTTCCCGGAAATGAAACGGATCGATTTCCAAATCTCGAACTACTCGAGACAGAGGATGAAGTGCTCTATTTTGATGCCAGGCAGGAGGGCGATTTCTGCTGGGCTTCCCCGCTGCAGGTTTATCTGGAACTGATGGCTGGGGACAAGCGAGACCAGGAAACTGCAGGTCAAGTACTTTTACTGCTTCTAAAGGAACTTGAGCAGGTATAAACATGATTATGATTACCCAACTGCAAACGGCGTTGCTCGACTTGCTCTACAGCGTGCAAGACACGGATATCAAGTTCATCATCGGCGGTGGCTTCGGCATCTATCTTAAAACTGAGCTTGTACGTCAAAGGGGATTGCGGACCCTCTTTCAGGAATGGCCAAAAGTGCGTTCCACCAACGATCTTGACTTGTTTCTGCGACCTGAGCTTCTCATTGACTCGGTTAAATTGAAACCGTTGTCGGAAGCAATATTCAGATTGGGTTATCGGGTTATTCCCGGTGCAGAGAAATACCAATTTGTAAAACCCGGGCCGGGTGGCGCAGATGCGGGCAGCATCAAGATCGATATCCTCACCGGGCCACAGAGCCACTTTGCAGGCACAAGGGTTAAAGTGGACGCCCGCCGGGCCCGACCCAATCCTTCCGTTGGCATGCACGCTCATCCAGTGAACGAAGCCTCAACACTGGAGAAAGGGTTGTTGCCGGAAACGGTGGCGGGCAATCTCAGTTCGGGCGAGGCATGGCAGGCAGAAGTTTTTCTGCCGCATCCATACACGTTATCAATGATGAAGCTCTTCGCTTTCAAAGACCGGTTGAACGATACCAATAAGGAATTCGGCCGTTACCACGCCCTGGATATATATACTATACTGGCGACGACCACAGAAGCGGAGTGGGGACATGCCCTCGAGATGCGTGACCAACATAGGAATGAGCCGTCTGTTATTGAGGCGGGTGACCTGGTCGCGAAATATTTTTCCTCCCTTGAATGTTTGGGCATGATCCGGCTGCGGGAAAGTCGATACTATCGGCCGGAATTACAGCTTATTGATTTTATATCTGCCCTGCAGGAGCTGTTTCCCGCTGGGGCAAAAACCACTGCGCAGGAAAAATGATCTAACCCGTTATTCCGCGCTTTGATCAATTTTTTATTCAACGGCGGCTGGACCATTTTCTGGCACGAGTATCTTTTCGCCCGCCTACTGGCACTGGTCAAAATGGTTTTTAATTGACTTTTGCTTTTTTTTGGAGTATCTATATTTTTTATAATACCCACAGGAGGAAAAGATGAATTTGGTTGAAAGAGCGAAAAACATTCTGCTGACGCCGGCCAAGGAATGGGAAGTGATCAAAGGCGAGAACCTGACCATTGCCGATATGTTCACCAAGTATGCCATGATCCTGGCCGCCATCCCGGCTGTTGCCGGTTTTATCGGTTATGTAGTGATCGGTGTTTCCTTCGGTTTCGGCACTTTCCGCATGCCCTTCAGCACAGCCCTGATCTGGGCCATTCTGACTTACATCCTTTCGCTGGGTGGAATCTTCCTGCTGGCTTTCATCATCGACACCCTGGCGCCCACGTTCGGCTGCACCAAGGACTTGACCGCCGCGGTCAAGATCGTGGTCTTCTCTTATACCGCGGCCTGGGTGGCGGGCATTTTGAACATTATCCCCGCCCTGGCCATACTGGTCAGCCTGGCCAGCATTTATTCGCTGTACCTTATGTACATGGGTATGCAGAAGATCAAGGATGTCCCCAAGGACAAAATGATGGGATACTTCGTGGTGACCATCATTGCCGCCATTGTGGTGTTCTTTATCATCGGTTTTCTCGTGAGCCGCGTGGCTTTCGGCAGCATGGCCGGCCTGGCGGGGTTGAGCGTTTTTTAATTCCATCTTTCTGATCGTCTCATCATGACCGGGCCGGCGTCAGTCCGGCCCGGTTTTTCATTTCCCTTTTTCATCCGCATTGGAAGGTCTATCCCCGCCGCGATGGGCCGCCATTTTATGTTTTCCTCAGCCCAAAATTTAACTTTGGCGGTTGAAATTCATTTTCTTTTATCTTGGCATATCCTCTGAACTGGCAGCAAAGGTCAGAATTTAAAAAACACCGGCAGCAGGACCAGCGTGATCACGCTGTAAATCACCGCCAACGGCAGGCCAGCTTTCATATAATCACTGAATTTGTAATTCCCGGGTCCGTATACCATCAGGTTGGTCTGGTAGCTGTGCGGGGTGAGAAAAGAGGCGCTGGCCCCGTAGGCGACGGCCATGACGAACGGCAGGGGGTCGACCTGCAGGGAGAGCGCCGTGGAATAAGCCAGGGGAAAGGCCAGCGCTGCCGCGGCGTTATTGGTCACCAACTGGGTGAGCAGCATGGTCAGGAAATAAATTCCGGCCAGGTTGGCGAATGCGCCATAGTCCTTGAAGAAGAAGAGAATGCCCTTGGCGATGAGCGCGGAGGCGCCGCTGTCGAGCATGACCTTGGAAATGCCCAGGGCCGAACCCACCAGGACGATGATATCAAAATTCGAATTAGCTCGAACATCCTCGAAGCGAAAAAAGCCCATCAGGATATAGATGAACATCAATATCGCCAATGATTTGAGCAGCGGCATCAGGTTCAGGGCACTGGCCGCGATAGCGGTGGCAAACAGCGCCATCGCCAGGGCGCTGTTTCTACTGGATAGAAATTTTTGCAGGCGGATCCTGTTGATCAGAAAAAAATTATTGCGCAGATTTTCCCTTTTGCCGAAATCGGAACCGACAGCCAATAGCAGCGTGTCGCCGGCCTCCAGCCGGATC
The DNA here is from genome assembly GCA_018897435.1 of Acidobacteriota bacterium. GTDB lineage: Bacteria > Acidobacteriota > Aminicenantia > UBA2199 > UBA2199 > UBA2199. Next base: position 15,903 of record JAHIKI010000063.1, read on the forward strand.
GAGCCGATCTTTCCCGAGAGCTTTTTATTGCCGCGCCGAACCGCGACCACCGCGGCGTCGAATTTGGCTCGGAAATCCGCAGTTTTTACCTTTTTGCCCAGCAGCGATGAGGAAGGGGACAAAACCACTTCCCGTAGGTTTTTCCTGAGCATGGCGATGTTTTCTTCCTTGAAAATGGCCAGGCGGTCGAAATTTTGAATGTCCTTCACCTTGTGCACGTCACCGACAAAAACCAGGATGTCTCCGGCCTGGATGATCTCTTCCGGGTTGACCGGTGACAACAGCCGGTCGTTGCGGATAAGTTCGGCCAGGAAAAGGCTTTGCAGGTTGCGGAACCTGTTTGCGGCCACGCTTTTGCCGATGTGGACCGAATTTTCCAGCACCTGTGCTTCCAGGAAATAATTTTCACGGCTGATCTTCGTCGCCGTCCCGTTCACCGGCAGCAGCCACCTGGAAAAAAAGACGATATAAATGAAGCCCCCCAGGCAGAGGGGGATGCCCACGTAGGCGAACTGGAAAATGCCCAGTCCTTTCATTCCGGCTTCCAGCGCCAAACCGTTGACCACCAAGTTGGTCGAGGTGCCGACCAAGGTGATGGTGCCGCCGAGGATCGCGGCGTATGAAAGCGGCAGCAGCAGTTTGGAGGGGGGGAAATGGCGGTTATTTTTTAGCGGTCCCAGGAGCGAGGCCGCCACGGCGGTATTGTTCATCAGGGCGGAGAGTGGAAAGACCCCCAGACACATGCGGGCCAGCGATTTGTTCAGTGAATGGGAGTGAAAAACCATCCGGCTCATCCAGGCGGTAAGTGGAGTTTTCTCGATCACCGCCGCAGCCTGCAGGACCAGTACCAAGGTCACCAGGGCCGGATTAATGAATTGCATGAGCAATTCCCCGGCCGATATCATTCCGGTCAGGAAGAAAAGAAAGAGCGTGGCCGCGAAAAGAAAGGCCGGATGGGTCCGGATCCTGATCAGCAGTATGAACAGCAGAACGATCACAGCGATGACAAAGGTTGCGATGGGGCCTCCCGCTAGAAACATAGTTTTACTAAAAAAAAAGTTTTTTTGCAACAAAGCAGTTTTTGACCGCCCGGCAAGCCCCTTTTGTTTCCAGGCGGCAGCCAGGTTAAGAGTTGACCGCAGGGGCTTTTTCTGTTACAAAATAGCCATGACAGTCGAACAGTTCCTGCCGGCTTTGCATTACGGCGACGCGATTGGCAATTCTGCCCTGGCTTTGCACCGTTTTTTACATGGGCGCGGCATCGAAAGCCGGCTGGTGGCCATAACCTGCGATGAGAGTCTCCACGACCAGACCGTATTGTTTAATGACTACTGTCTCGATGCCAAGTCCGTCAAAATCATGCATTTCGCCGTCGCTTCGCAGCTAACTGATTTTTTTCTGGGATTGAAGGGGAAGAAGGTGATGATTTACCACAACATCACTCCGGCGAACTTTTTTTTCGATTTTTCAGAGTTTTTGACGCGCTTCACCAGCGCCGGCCGTGAACACCTGCAGCGCTTGCATGACTGTTTCGATTTGTCCCTGGGCGATTCCACGTACAACGCCAATGAACTTCGTGAACTGGGTTTTGCCAATGTGCAGGTCTTCCCACTGCTGGTCAATTTGGACGATTACGGTGGGGAATACAGTCGCTCTTATTTACACCTGTTGAAAAACGAGAGGAAAAACATCGTTTTCACCGGCCGTATAATGCCCAATAAAAAAATTGAAGACCTGATCAAGGTGGTTTTCTTCTACAAAAAATATATTTCACCGGCCGTTCGCTTGATCGTGGTAGGCAACACCAAAACCCTGCCCAAATATTACCTGGCCGTCCAGGATTTGGCGGCGCGTTTTTATTTGACAGCCGAGGATGTTTTTTTCACCGGCCATCTGCCCGCAGACGAATTTCTTGCCGTTTACCGGATGGCTGACGTTTTTCTTTCCATGAGCGAGCATGAAGGTTTTTGTCTGCCGCTGCTGGAAAGTTGTTACTTCCGTCTCCCGGTTGTGGCTTTCGAAGCCGGAGCCGTGGCCGAAACCCTGGATGGGGCCGGGATTTTGTTTAATGACAAAAATTCGGCCCTGGTGGCCGGTCTAGTGGAGCAAACACTGGAAAATAAGCCATTGCGGCGGCAACTGCAAGCCAGGGCCGGAGCCAGGATCGAAAGCTACCGCCGCCAAGCCGATCCGGAAACCCTGCTGACCATGTTGAGGCAATTGTAATGCAATGATGGGACGCTGAAACCAGGGATTCCGCGGCCCGCTTGGAGAAAATATGATAAATATCGGCATTGTGGTACAGCGCTACGGCAGCGACGTGATCGGCGGGGCCGAAACCCTGGCCCGCAACGTCGCTGAGAGACTGCTCCGCCAAGGCTTCCGCGTCACCGTATTCACCACCTGTGCCAAGGATTACCTGACCTGGCGCAATGAGTATCCTGCCGGCGAGTCGATCCTGAAAGGGGTCCGGATCAAACGTTTCCCGGTGACACGTGAACGCGATATCAAAAAATTCAACAGTTTTTCCGAAGAATTTTTTCCGGCCGCCGCGGCGGGCCGCGATGAAACCAAATGGTTTGCGGAACAGGGACCTTTCTGCCCCGACCTGATCCAGGAATTGGCTGCGGCGCAAAAGGGCATTGATCTTTTTTTCTTTTTCACCTACCTTTATTATCCGACCGTAGAGGGGATCAAAGCGGTCAGCAAGCCGGTAATCCTTTTTCCCACTGCCCACGACGAGCCACCGATTCACCTGCGGGCCATGGGCGAGGTCTTCCGCCGTCCCCAGGCTTTGTTTTTTTTGACCAGGGCCGAAATGGACCTGGTGAGCCGGCTGTTCGCCCCGCCGGGACGGATGCGCTTGGTGCGTACCGGTTTGGATATCCATCCCGATGTCGATGACAAGCCATTTCGCCGCCGCTACCTGCTAATCGCTCCCTACCTGCTTTATGCCGGCCGCATCGAAAAGGGCAAGGGCCTGGAAGAAGTTTATAAGTATTATTCTGCATTGAAGAATGAGGCATATGTGGACCTGGTCCTGATCGGCAAAAAGCTGATGGATATCCCCGCCAGCCAAGGGTTGAAATATCTGGGCTATGTATCTGAAAGCGATAAGCTGGCCGCATTCAAAGGCGCTGTATGCTCTTTGCAGCCTTCGCCGCTGGAAAGCCTCTCCATCACCACCCTGGAATCATTTTCCGTGCAGACGCCGGTGCTGGTCAATCGCCGCTGTCCGGCTCTGCTGGAGCATGTCACCGCCTCCAGCGGCGGCTTGGCTTATGACAATGAAGAGGAATTTTTGGCAGGGTTCCGCCAACTATACCGGCGGCCGGGACTTAGGAAGCGCATGGGGGCCAAAGGGCTGGAATACGTGCGCAGCTATTACTCGTGGGATGCGGTATTGGCCGAGATCAAGAAAGGCATAGACGAAATTTTGGCTGAGTGATTAGTGATTGGTGAGAAGTGATTGGTGAAGAAGAAGGCATAAGCAATACATAGACCTTGCATCTGCGGTGAAAAGCAGTTTCAGAAAGATTTCGAGAAATTTCCTAACTAATCACGAATCACTATTTACTATTCACTACTAGGTCGTTCCTGATCTACATGCCCTTGGACATCATGTTGATGAATTCGGCGTTGGATTTGGTCTTGGACAACTTTTCCACCAGCAATTCCATGGCTTCCACTTCCGACATCTGCGAAAGCACTTTGCGCAGGACCCAGATCTTGCTCAATTCCTCGCGTTCAATCAGCAGTTCTTCCTTGCGGGTCCCGGAACGGAAAAGATCGATGGCCGGGAAGACGCGCTTGTCCACCAGCCGGCGGTCGAGATTGATTTCCATATTGCCTGTGCCTTTGAATTCCTCGAAAATGACCTCGTCCATGCGGCTGCCGGAGTCGACTATGGCCGTGGCCAGGATGGTCAGGCTGCCGCCGCCTTCGATGTTCCTGGCGGCGCCGAAGAACTTTTTCGGTTTGTTCAGCGCGTTGGCGTCGATGCCGCCCGATAACACCTTGCCCGAAGCCGGGGTGATGGCATTGTGGGCCCGGGCCAGGCGGGTGATCGAATCCAGGAGGATCACTACGTCTTTGCCCATTTCCACCATGCGTTTGGCTTTTTCCAGCACGATGTCGGCCACCTTGGTGTGGCGTAGGGGTATTTCATCAAAAGTCGAGGCGATGACTTCGCCCTTGACGTTGCGGCTCATATCGGTGACTTCCTCGGGCCTTTCATCGATCAGCAGGACGATCAGGTTGATCTCTGGATGGTTGACCTCGATGGATTTGGCGATGCTCTGCAGGATCATGGTCTTGCCGGTGCGGGGAGCGGCCACGATCAATCCGCGCTGCCCCTTGCCCAGTGGGGTGAGCAGGTTCATCACCCGGCCGGACATGTTCTCGAGACCGGTTTCCAGGTTAATCTTTTCGTCGGGATACAAAGGAGTCAATTTTTCGAACCTGATGTTGCGGCGCTTTTCCGTCACCGATTCCGGATCCTCATTGTTGACCGCTTCCACACTCAGCAGGGCGAAATATTTTTCTCCGGTCTTGGGCGGGCGAACCGAGCCTGAAACCGTGTCGCCAGTACGCAGGTCGAACTTGTTCACCTGGGAAGGAGAAACGTAGATATCTTCGGGGCTGGTCAGGTAAGCGTATTCCTGGAAGCGCAGAAAACCGTAACCCTCACTGTGCACTTCAATGACCCCTTCAGCGAACAGTTTGCCGTTGGCGCGGGCCTGGACGTCCAGGATCTTGAAAAACAGAGAATTTTTATCGATGATGTCTTTTTCGTCTATTTCCAGTTCCTTGACCAGTTTTTTCAATTCCAGCGCTTTCATGTTTTGCAGATCTTTCAATGAATACATATTTACTCCTTAATGGCCTCTTTAATATATTTCCAAATTTCATTCTTTCCCGCTTGCGATTTGATTGAGAAAAAAACGGCCTGCAAGCCGAAATTTTTTATGAGTTGCGTGTTGAGTTTTTTTTGTTCAGAAAACGATAGTTTATCACTTTTGGTCAGGATTGTCAAGATGCGAAAATTATTTTCGACGATTTGCGCCAGGGTGTCTAGGTCGGGCGGCAGAAAGCCCCGTCGGGAGTCGATGAGCAGGGCGGCCAAGCGGACGTTTTCCACCTGGTTTAAAAAATCTGTGATCAGCTGGCGCACTCGGGCGCTTTCGCTTTTCGCTACCTTGGCGAATCCGTAACCGGGCATGTCGGCGAAAAGCAGTTTGCTGTCTATCAGGTAGTAATTGATACTCAGGGTTTTTCCGGGCGTGGAGCTTGTCTTGGCCAGCTTGTGCTCGAGCAGGGCATTGATCAGCGATGATTTGCCCACATTGGAGCGGCCGAAGAACAGGATCTTCGGGCGGTTGTCTCTGGGCAATTGGCTTTGATTGAAGAAAGTCCCGGCAAGTTCTGATTTTTTTATGTTCATTTGGGCGAACTAGTGCTTACTGTAAATTTGCTTCTTGCAACGGTCTGATGATCTTGCTCTTGATGTTTTTTATTTTGATGGGATCTTCCAGGACGATATCCAGAAGTTCATCCATGGTGTTGACCGGGTGGATTTGGATGTCATTTTTCAGTTCTTCGGGAATATCTTCCTGGAAATCCTTTTCATTTTCCGCCGGGATCAGGATGTGCTTGATGCCATAGCGGTGGGCGGCGATGATCTTTTCCTTGATGCCGCCGACCGGCAGGATCTTGCCGCGCAGGGTGATCTCACCGGTCATGGCGTAATCGGACCTGACCGGAATACCGGTCAGCAGGGAGAGCAGTGATACGGCCAGGGTGACGCCCGCTGATGGTCCCTCTTTGGGCACAGCGCCTTCGGGGATATGAAGGTGAATGTCGTAATTTTTCAGTTCTTCGGTGTCCATCTCCAGCTCGAAAAGTTTCAGTTTAGTGTAGCTGAAAGCGGCTGACGACGACTCCTTCATCACTTCACCCAAGCGGCCGGTCAGGATCAATTCCCCCTTGCCTTTCAGCATGCGGGATTCCACCACCAGGATATCACCACCGGCCGCGGTCCAGGCCAGCCCTATGGCCACGCCAATTTCGTTGCTGTGGAATATCTTCTGGTTGTTGTATTTGGCGATGCCCAGGTATTTCCGCAACAAAGCCTGATCGATGATCTTGTTTCCCTTTTCCTTGCGCTTTTTGCCTGTTTCGATTATGCTGCGGGCGGTTTTTCTCATGATGACCGCGATTTCCCGTTCCAGATTGCGCACCCCGGCTTCGCGCGTATATTCGTTGATGATGCTCAGCAGGACGTCATCGCTGATCTGGATTTCGGCCGGGGAAAAACCGTTTTTTTTCGCCTGCTTTTTCAGCAGAAAATTCTTGGCGATCTGCAGTTTCTCCCTTTCGGTATAGCCCGGGAGCTCGATTACTTCCATGCGGTCAAGCAGGGCCGGAGGAATGTTGTCGGCAAAGTTGGCCGTGGTGATAAAAAAGACCTGGGACAGGTCCAGCTCCAGGTCCAGGTAATGGTCGGTGAATTCAGCATTCTGTTCGGGATCGAGAGCTTCGAGCAGTGCGGAAGCCGGGTCGCCGCGGAAATCCGAATTCAGTTTGTCAATCTCGTCGAGCAAAAAAACCGGGTTCATGCTGGCGGCTTTTCTCAGGCCTTTTACGATCTGGCCGGGATAGGAACCGATATAGGTGCGACGGTGGCCGCGGATTTCCGCTTCATCCTTGACCCCGCCCAGCGAAACGCGGACGAATTTGCGGTCCAGGGCCCGGGCGATGGATTTGGAAAGGGAACTCTTGCCCACCCCCGGTGGTCCGACAAAGCAGAGGATCTCTCCTTGCGATTTCTTAACCAGCAGCCGTACGGCCAGGTAGTCCAGTATCCGGTCCTTGACCTTGAGCAGTCCGTAATGATCCTCGTTAAGAATCTGAGCCGCCAGCCGAATATCCCTGTTTTCCTTTTTGAATTTTTTCCAGGGGATGGCCAGCAGCCAGTCCAGATAATATCGGGAAACCGTGCCTTCGGCTGAAAACGGCGGCATGGCAGCCAGGCGTTCCAACTCCTCGTCGGCTCTGATCTTGACATACTCGGGTAACTGGGCCGCCGCGATCTTTTTTTTATATTCTTCGTAATCGGTTTCCTGGCCTTCCTCGCGCTTCAGCTTGGGTTCGATGTCCCGCTGACTTCTGAGCTGCAGGACCTCCTTTTTCAATATGTTGTAAACCCGGACGGCGCGGGCATAGGTATTCAGCTCCTCCAGCAGCGATTGCTTGATCTTCAGGGGGATGTTGATGATGGAGATAATGATGTCCGAGGCATCGGCCAATTGGCTGGGCCTGAGCCGGGTCATGATGCCTGGCAGGCGGACCCGTTTCAAATTGATATATTCTTCGAACAGAGCGATAAGGTTGCGCGAAAGTTCCAGCAGGTCTTTGCCGCTATCAGTGTGCTCCTCCAAAATGTCCAGCCGTACAAGGTGAAAATCGCTGTTGTCGGCATAATTGAGAACCTGCCCTCTTTTCAAGCCCTGAACAACGATACGGTAACTGCCGTTGTTCTGTTCGGCCGATTTTTCGATCTTGGCAATGGTTCCGATTTCATACATTTCTTCGGGCAGTGGCGCTTCGGTGACCTGGTTTTTCTGAGCGGCCAGGAATATATAACCGCCGTAGGTGTTCAACGATGCTTTCAGGGCGTTGACCGATTTGTCGCGGCCCACCAGGATCGGCACGATGACGTTGGGGAAGGACACCAGCTCCCGCAGGGGGATCAGCGGCAGAATCAGTTCCTTGGAATTCAGGCGATCCATTTTTTATCTTTGATGAAATCACCATCGATCAGCACTTTGCTAAGCTGATCTTTTTTGGATGGGATTTCGAACATGAGATCAAGCATGATCTCTTCAAAAATGGCGCGCAGTCCCCTGGCGCCGACGCCGCGGGCGCTGGCTTGCTCGGTGATCTTTTCTAAAGCTTCCTTGGAGAATTCCAGATCCACTCCGTCCATCTTGAAGAGGGCCTTGAACTGCTTGGTGATGGCGTCCTTTGGTTCCAGAAGGATGCGGTACAGTTGTTCATTGTCGAGCTCATTGAGAACGCCGACCACCGAAAAACGGCCGACCAGCTCGGGGATCAGGCCGTAGCGGATCAGGTCGTCGGTCTGAACCTGTTCGCAGATGTCGGAGCGAAACTGGCGGTTCTTTTCCTTGCTGTTGCTGAAACCGATCAGGTTTTTTTTCAGTCGCCGCGTAATGATCTTTTCCAAGCCTACGAAAGCGCCGCCGGCTATGAACAATATGTTCCTGGTATCGATCTTTAAAAATTCCTGATATGGGTGCTTGCGCCCACCCAAGGGGGGGACATTGGCCACGGTACCTTCGACGATCTTTAGCAGCGCCTGTTGCACACCTTCGCCGGAGACATCGCGGGTGATGGAGGGGTTTTCACTTTTGCGCGAGATCTTGTCCAGTTCGTCGATATATATGATGCCCTTTTCCGCCAGCTCTTTGTTCTCGCCAGCGGCCTGATAGAGCTTCAACAGGATATTTTCAACATCTTCGCCTACATATCCGGCTTCGGTGAGAGTGGTGGCGTCGGCCATGGCGAACGGGACATCAAGGATCTTGGCCAGGGTTTCAGCCAGCAGGGTTTTGCCGGTGCCGGTCGGTCCAATAAGCAGGACATTGCTCTTGCGGATATCAACTTTGGCCAGGTTCTGGTTGTGGCTGATCCGCTTGTAATGGTTGTAAACGGCCACGGCCAGCTTCTTTTTCGCCGTGTCCTGGGAAATAATGTATTCGTCAAGCTTGCCTTTGATCTCGACCGGGGTCAACAACTTTATTTTTTTTCCGCTGATTGGGGGCTTCGGCGTTTCGCCGCCGCTGAAGATCAGGTTGTAGGCGGTTTTGGTGCATTCGTCGCAGATGTATACCCCGGGGCCGGCGATCAGTTTCATGGACCGCGATTGGGGGATACCGCAAAAGCTGCAACGGGCTTCTTTCTCTTCCTTCATTTGGATCCCTTTTTCTCCTTTTTGCGGTCACTGATCACCGAGTCGATGATTCCGTATTTCAGGGCTTCATCCGGGGACATGATGCAGTCCCTTTCTATGTCTTGGGCGATCTTTTCGTTTTTCTGGCCGGTGTGCAGCGACAGGATCTCGATGGTTTTTTCCTTGACTTTGCGGATCTCCTCGGCCTGGATCAATATGTCGGTGGCCTGGCCTTCAAAACCGCCCAGGGGCTGATGGATGATGATTTTGGAGTTGGGCAGGGCGAAACGCTTGCCCTTGGTGCCGGCCGCGAGCAGAATGGCGGCCATAGATGCCGCCTGCCCGATGCAAATGGTCACAACATCGTTCTTGATGAAACGCATGGTGTCATATATGGCCATGCCGGAACTGATCACGCCACCCGGGGAATTGATGTAGATGGACACATCTTTCTCCGCGTCCTCGGCTTCCAGAAACAGCAGTTGGGCGATGGTGACGTTGGCTACGTTGTCGTCGATGGCCGAACCGAGGAAAATGACCGAGTCTTTCAGCAGCCGGGAATATATATCGTAAGCCCTTTCGACATTTCCCGATTGTTCGATGACCATGGGAATGAGTGGCATGCTATACCTCTTTAATTTTTATTTTATCCCTGATGAACGCGTTGATCTTGACGTTGAGCAGGTGGTCGCGAAGTTCCGTCGCCTTTTTTTCTTCGCTGTAATATTTCCTGATCTCTTTTTCCGGCAGTGAATGGTGTTGGGACAGGTGGGCGTATTCCTTTTCCAGATCCTGGTCGGTTACCGCGATATGATGCTGCCGGTGCACTTGTTCCAAAATCAAGGACAGACGGACCGCTTTTTCGGCCTGAGCGAACATCATCTCCTTAAACTTGGCTTTCTCTCCGTCATCTTTAAAATTCAGGGGGCGGTGGTTCTGTGACAGTTGGCGTGCCACTTCCTGTTCCAGCAGCGAGTTTGGGACCGGAAATTGGCTTGTTTCCAGAAGTTTTTCGTAAATGCCATCCATGACTTTTTCGTCCTTTTGATGCTCCTGGCGGTGTTCGTATTCCTCTTTCAGCTTGATTTTGAAATCTTCGGCGTTTTTCATGCCCAGAGATTTGAGGAAATTTTCATCCAGTTCCGGTTTTTTTAATTCATAGATGGCTTTGATCTCCACCTGGTGTTCGATATCCTTGCCTGCCCAGGCCTTTTTCGGTGCAGCGGTCGGGTAGGATCTCTGGATGGTGAATTTTTCTTCGCTTTTTTTCCCCAGCAGCTCATCGTGCAGTCCGACGATTTCCGCTTCCTTTTCCTTGTTCATCATGAAATAAATTTCTTGGCGCGGCCATTTTCTCTTGCCTGCCGTGTCTGCGGATTGCACCAGCAGCAACACCATGTCGTTTTCGGTGATGGCGCGGTCCTTAACCGGCAGTGATCTTTTGTTGGCTTCCAGGACCTTTTCGATCTGCTTGGTTTCGTCGAAAGTTTCCCCTTTCAAATCGGGGGCCGCTATTCTGACTTGCAGGGTCTCCAGATCGGGAAGCTTGATTTCCGGGAGAGTCTCGACCGCGATGTCGGCTTGAAAATCCTCGCCTTCCGGATTGTCCATTTTTTCCACGTACGGTTCACTGGCCACGGCGATCTTGTCTTTTTCGATCTGGGCAAAGGCTAGTTTGCTGACGGCCTGTTGAATGACCTCTTCTTTCAGGGCCTGTTTGTACACTTTTTTAACCACATCAACCGGGACTTTTCCCTGGCGGAAACCAGGCATTTTTACTTTCTGGCTGTATTGCACGGCCAGGGCATCGATCTCGCGGGCGATATCCTCCTTGCTCATGGAGATTTTAAAACGCCGGATCAGGACATTGTCATCCTTGTCCTGGGCCGCTGGCTGCAAATTCCCCGTGTCATCGGCTTCGGAAACGGACTTTGTTTCGGCATCCGCGTTTTTGTGATTCATGATGGTAGCTCCTGAATGGTACAGTGTGAGGTGTGATCAAACTTTAGCAAAAAAGCGTTCTCTTGTCAAATGCCCAGAAAGGCGATGTCCTGGCGGATCTGTTCAACCAGGTCCTGGACCGAAGTGAATTCTTTTTCCTCGCGGATCTTATCGATAAAAAAGAGGCGAATCCTTTTGCCGTAGACCGTACGCTGGAAACCGGGAATATGGGTTTCGATCTTCTGAGGAACCGCCGCAACAATATGAAACGTTGGAGCGAAACCGATATTGGTGACCGAGGCGAACTGGCGCTTGCCGATCTCGGCCAGGGTATGGAAAACGCCGCTGGGAAGGATCTGATTCTTGGTCGCGATGTTGATGGTCGGGAAACCCAGTTTTTTTCCTCTTCCCGCCCCTCTTTCCACGATACCGTCGATGTAATATGGCTTTTCCAGCATGTGGTTGGCCTCGCGGACGGCTCCCGCAGCTAGTTTTTTGCGTATCAGGGAGCTGGCCACCCGGCAGCCGTCGATTTTCACGGTCGCAGATTGGATGATCTTGAAATGCGCTGTTGTCGCTTCCCGGTGCAGGTGGGCCAGGTCGCCTTCGCGGTTGCGGCCGAAGCGGAAATCCTCGCCGACGACCAGCACCTTCATGCGCAAAGTGTTTAAAAGGAGATCCCTGACAAACTCACGGGCCGGGAGAGCCACCACTATGCCAAAATCGATGAAAAAAAGATAGTCCGGCTGCTGGCGGCTTAAGGTTTCGCGACGCTGGCGGTCGGTGCTGATCAGCTGGATGGGGTGGTTAAAATAAAGGCGGGGATGGGGATGAAAGGTGAGGACAACGGCAAGCAGTTTTTCGTGCCGGGCGGTTTTATGCAAGGTTTCGATGATCGTTTTGTGGCCAGCATGAAATCCATCGAAATTGCCGATGGCCACAGCGCTGGGGCCGGGGAGTTTTTCCAGGCGGCTGCGAAATTTCATTGTTCAGCGTGCGGGCAGAGTCGATGAAAGATTGAGGCGGTAAAGCTGCGTCTTCAGCAGCATGTTTTTTTTGTGAAAAGGCCGCAGCGGCGTGAAAAAGGTAAACAGCAGCAAGAGGGCCAGCAGGATCAAGAGCAATTGATTCAGGCGGCTGAGCTTTCGGGCATTTTCATGTTCCAGATCTTCGAAAACCTTCTTTTCCTGGATCTCCTGGATTTCGGTTTTCTCCTTTTTTTTCATCAGCCCCTTGTTAGCGAGGTTGAAAAGATTTTTGTAGATCTTGTACTCGGTGAAAAGGCCCATTTCGACTATGTCTTGGACCGTGTTTTTGCCGTTGATGTACTTGAGCAGGTTGACTTCGGTCTCGGTCAGATAAAGGGTGTTGCTGTCCTTGGATTGCAGATCGTCATCATATTCGGAGATCATTGATATTTTTTTGTTGCCCAGAAAAACCGGCTCGAAAATAATGCCCTCGGAAGGGATAACTTTTTTGATCAGCGGCCATTCATCGAGCATCTGCACCCCTTCCATGATCAGGTTGTCCACGGCGATGGGGCTGAGCAGGCGCAGCTCCTTGTCGACATAATCCAGCACTTTGAAATTGTACTCGCCTTTTTTCCAGTTGAACAACGACAGCACGATCTGGGTGGCCTGGATCTTGAGCACTTCGGGAATAATCTTCTCGTCGATCAGACCCATGCCGATCAGGATCTCGCCGACCTTCTGATTGGTCCTTTTCTGAATGGACAAAGCCCTTTGCAGCATCTCTTCGCTGATGATCTCTTGCTTAACGAAGACGTTGCCCACGCGCATCTCCAGCTTCTTGGGAAAGGCGTCGATGCCGATGATGAAGCCGTCCTCGAATATCAGGGTGATAAAGCCTTCCTGGCTATTGAAGGTCAGGATGCCGGTTTTTTTTTGCAGGGAGATCAACTGCAGGATATCCGGGACTTTAAACTCTCTCAGGGTTCCTTTAAAAGCCATTGTGGTTCCCCTTCAGTGCATAGGCATTGATGGCCAGGTACAAAACAATGGCTACGATGCCGATGATATTCAGGAACATGGGAATGGTGCCGAAAATGCTTTTGAAAGCCAGGGCGGTGAAAAGGAAAAAACCGAAAACATTGAAAAACAGCAGGAACAAGAAAGTGAATGCTCTGCTTTTGTCTTCGAAGTTCAGGGAAAATCCGGGGATGATAAGGGAAACCAGAAGGATTAGGGACTTCTTTAGACGGAACTGCCGGTTGATATCCTTCTCCATGAGGATTTTTGCATCCAGAAAAATGGGATCCTTGATCAAAAACAGCTGGTAGCAGCCTTCGCACAAGGCGTGGGCCTGTTCAATCGACAATTTTTTGATGATCCTGGCGCATTTGCTGCAAAATGTGCTTTGCCCCAGGGCAAGGGAAAATCTTTTCAACAGAGTGATATAAACCGCCATGATCAGGATGGCCAGCAGTACCGGAAATTTAATAAATTCGATGGCAACGATTTCCAAAAAATTCCAGACATGAAAATTTTGCCAGGAAAATTTCAGCAGTCTATTCCATAATATTTTTTCCGGGAATTTGGTTTTCTGCAAGGCCGTGACCTTGTCCTTGAGGCTTTGGATCTGCGGGTAGCTTTTACTGTAAAAAAGGAATAGTTCCGGATCATTGTTTTTCAGCAAGGCCATGGTGAAATTTTTCAAAGTACTCTGGTTCTGGTTGTCCAGGCTCAGTGATTGGCGGTAATATTGAATGCTCTGGAGCACGTTTCCTTTTTCATAGTAAATATTACCGAGTAGGTTGAATTTGAGCATGGAATTGTAATTGTTGCCCGTAGCCTGCAGGATGTCCAAGGCCTCATTCGTATGATTGCGGTTGTAATAAGCGTAGGCCTGCATGATCTTCATCTCATTGTCAAAGTGATTGTAAGTGCTTTCCGGAAAAAGCTGTTCGGCATAAATCTTTTGTACGGTTTGAAATCCGGGAGTTTGCAAACTTTTTTCCAGGTATTGGCCAAGGCTGTGCAAGAAGACCAAAACCAGGAGAATAACCACGATGCGCTTGATATTGACCTGGTCGTCGTGGTTGAAATAATCCCAGAGAAATCCGCAGAAAAGAAATGGATAGAATCCCCAACCGCCTGTCAGGGCCAGGGGCCAAAGCAGAAGCAGTAGCAATAGGAGGAGCTTGTGAATCTTGAAACGGGGATTGCTCCCCATGATGAAGTCATGGGCGGCAAGTTTAAAGTACTTGATGAACATGACGGTTGTGACCAGGTAAAAAAGGAGCAGACCTGAAAAAAGCAGGATGTTAAAGAAGCTGTTTAACAGGATGAATGAGCTGTTGAACCCACGCGTCAATAGTCCGAATTGCCGCCCGATATAATTCAAGTTCCACAGGAAATTTCCCCGGCGCCGGGAGATCTTTTCCAACTTGTTGTACATGGGCCAGGCGTCCTGGGGGGAAATGTTCAGAATCTTTTTAAAAAATGTTTCGGCCAGCTGATAATCACCTTTTTGATAATAGCGGTCGCCCAATTCCGCCAATTTGTTCATCAGCTCGATTTTATCGGAATGGGGCAGAGTCTGGGCGTTAATTTTGTCCAGGTTTTTCTTTACTTCGGCCAGGTTGCCGATGGAGTTGTAGAAATAGATTTTTTTCAGATCGCCCCAGGGGTTGGTCGCCGCCGGGGATAGTGAAGCCATTAGGGCCAGGACGATCAGGGGCATAATTATTTTATTAGCCATTTTTCACTCGTGTTTTTTTTAAGAAAATTTTTTGCATGTTTTCTAAAACATCGCTTAAAAAAGCGGCCTCATCAGGGAGCAGGTTGCCGCTAGTTTTGAGTTGCAGTTCTATAAGAAGATCGATGAAGAATTCTGCCCCGACTGCATCGAGAATGGCTTGTCCGTTCAAGGGGTCGGGGATTTCTCCCAAACGGATCATGCCCTGGGTGGCCAGAAGAATGACGATGGCGCGGATGTCCCTTTTTTCCGGATACGTCTTACCTTTTCCCATCCTGATAACTATACCATAAGCATGGCGGTTCTTCAAACGTCAATACGCGGTCGGCAGAAAAAAATATTTGCCGCCCTGTTGCCAGCGCTTGCGCATGATGTGGATTGCCGCTATGATGTCATTTGCATCGCAGGCCCCGGAGAAAAATGATATGAAAGAATTCAGCCGGCTGGTCAGGATCATAAAGAAGCTTCGCCACCCCCTACGGGGTTGCCCCTGGGACCTGAAGCAATCCCCTGCATCATTGAAGGAATACGTTCTGGAAGAAACCCACGAATTGATAGGAGCTATTGACAGCGGCGATGCCGAAGCGATCAGGGAAGAGTTGGGCGACCTGCTGCTGCAGGTCGTTTTTCTTGCCCGGCTGGCCGAGGAAGATAAAAAATTCTCTATTCGCGAAGTGATTGCGACCATCTCGGAGAAACTGGTCCGCCGCCATCCGCATATCTTCGGATCGGTAAAAGTCAACGGGGCCGATGATGTCAAAGTTAACTGGGAAAAAATCAAGATCGCTGAAAAAAACAAACAAAGCGTCATTTCCGACTATCCGCCCGCCATGCCCTCATTGCTTCTGGCCAACCGCATCGCTTCCCAGGCCTCGGGCGTCGGCTTCGATTGGAACGATGCCGGCAAGGCCTTTGCCAAAGTTGCCGAGGAAATAGAGGAATTGCGGGTGGAAATCAATGAAAACCGGCTTCATGAAGCCGAAAATGAGATCGGTGACCTGCTTTTTGCCGTGGCCAACGTGGCCCGGCTGCTGAAGATCAATCCCGAATTCGCTCTGGCGCGTACCAATAAAAAATTTACCAGCCGCTTTCGCCATATCGAAGTGGAATTAAAAAAACAGGGCAAGGATATCGGCAATGCTTCATTGGCAGAAATGGAAACGCTTTGGAACCAGGCCAAAGACAAATAATTCTTATTGTTCGATTTCGCCGAAGTCGTCGGCCGAAAGGGAATTGAACCAATTGTCGATCTTGTCCTCGCCGCTGAGGAAATTGCTGAAAACGTCAGCCAGGACCGATGTTTCCAGCACCTGTTTGGAAACGTAAATTTTGGCCCTGTTTTTCAGGGCCAGGGCCACCGCATCCGACGGGCGGCAATCGATGATCCTCTGTTCGCCGTTTATTTCGATGACCAGTTCGGCGTAATAGGTATTTTGGACGATGTTGGTGATGATCACCTTGGCCAGCACGGCTTCCAGGTTGCACATGATGCTTTTCATCAGGTCATGGGTCATGGGACGGGGCGAAGAGACGTTCTCCAGTTCCAGGGCGATGGCATTGGCTTCGTTCAAGCCGATCCAGATGGGGATGATCTTTTTTTCGTTCAGGGCTTTAAGCACCATGACCGGGGATTTGGATATCTGATCCATGATCAGGCCGACTATATTCACTTCGACGAATTTTTCCATTCTCAGAACTTATATAATATCAAAACCGGGTTTTGTCAATTCCATAAACCACAAAACGAACTTTTGTGAAAAGTGACTAGAAATATGCGAGATCAGTGTACGGTATATGGTTGACGGTGAACGGTGAAGAGATTAAACAAATTCCAAATCACAAATCCCAAATTCCAAATAAATTCAAGTTCCAAATTCCAATGTCCCAAACTAAAGCCTTGAAAAGAGTCTGCTCTTTGTTTTGGTCATTGTGTCATTGGAATTTGGTGCTTGTTTGTTGCTTGGATCTTAGGATTTTTATTTCTTACCGTGTACCGTCCACCTTACACCGAGTCTTGTGCTATCAGTGCACGTAGCTGGCGGCATTGATGTCGATGGTGCAGCCGGTAGCGTGATCAGCCAGGCCGCTGGCCAGGAAGGCGACCATGGGGGCGATGTCTTGCGGTTCGGTTAGCCTTTTCAGCGCAATATCCTTGAGCACCAGCTCCTCGCCGTGGATGTCGATGAACTGCTGGGCCATCTTGGTGCGGGTGAAGCCGGGGGCGATGATGAAGGCCTGGATGTTGTCCTTGCCGAAAGCCCGGGCCAGGGAGCGGGTCAAGGCGACCATGCCCCCCTTGGAGGCAGCATAGGCCAGGTATGCTGAGATGTCGCCGCGGAAAGCGGCCCGCGAGGCGATGTTGATGATGCGGCCGCCGCCCCGGTCCTGGAAGTGGCGTACCGCTTCCCGGCAGAGAATGCCGCAGGCGTCAAGGTTGACGGCCATGATCTTGCGCCAGTCGGTCAGCCAGCGCTCGTCATCCAGGCCAAGCGGCGAATCGATGGTCAAGCCGGCGTTGTTGACCAGGATGTCCAGGCGGCCGAACGCATCCAGCACCGTTCTGAACATTTGCCGGCTTTGCGTCGGGGATTCAAGGTCGGCCGCAAAAGGCTGGACCTGCCCGGGAAAGTCCCTGACTTCGATAGTGTGGCTGAAATGATGGGCTGCCACCCGGGCGCCGGCCCGGGCAAGTTCCATAGCGATGGCCTGGCCGATGCCCTGACTGGCTCCAGTGACCAGCGCGTTCTTACCGCTAAGATCGATCTTGAGCATGAGGTCTCCCGTTTTAATGGTCTTGAATCAAATCGAATGGGCTCCGAAAGGGGCTATGATCTTTTGTTGATCACTGTGGCCCGGTCATCGCCGTTGACCTTCAGTTCTGCAAAGCGCACGCTGAAGTAGCCTTCCACTTTGAAGGGCAGGGAATAGCCTGCTTCCCTGTGCAAAATAAAAAAATCGCTGCCGCCTCCGCGCGCCAGCCGCCGGCAGCCGCTGGTATTGGGTGACACAGGAAGTTCGATCTCTTCTATCCGGGTCGTTGTATCCGGACGGTGTCCCAGGTATCTCTTCAAGGACTCGGCCTCTTCGCGGCTGAATTGTTCATTGACATATTCCTCGGGGAAAACACGTTCTTTTTCGTTTAATTGGCCGTAGTCCAGGATTGCTGTTTCATAAGGTGCGAGCGGATTGCTTCGTTCCAGGACGAACCAGGTGATCTTCACTTCCTCGTATTGCTTGCCATCGTATAGAAAGTTTCGCGCCAGGGAATGGACGCTGAAAATGCTGCTCACTGCTCCTCCTGTTTCCGGATATAGTAATAACAAAGAGGAATTTAATTTGCAAGGGTAGGGGCGCCTCGTTTCCATATTGCGCCTCAATATGGAGATGATATACCCAAAATTAATAAAATAACAAGCGCTTGTCGACAGTTACAATTAGGGTAAATTAAGCTAAATTGTAATTATACGTCATAATTATACGCCATATTTCGTGTACTCTGAGTTATACGCAAGGCGGAGCGCCAAAATTTCGGTAAAGATATAGATGCGGAAGAAAGCAGGAGAGGTAATAGAATGAACTATTCAGCCATAAGGGCCAATCATGCTCATGGCGCTGTCGGTGATTTTCTCAAGCAGGATGTTGCAAATAATTCTGAAGTCTCAGGGATAAAGTGATGAACTTGATTTTAATCTATCAAACTGAAGGTTTAAATATGGCGATTTTGCCATAATTAGAGAAAAACAGGAGAACAGATGAATAATCCTAATTTTAAAGAGGTCGAATTCGACAATTTTAAAATGCAGGCAGGTCTTTCAAGTTTGATATTTGATATTTGAATGAGTTTTATCTAAAATGCTTTTATTGAAACGTAATTTTTAAGATAGGCGAGGAGATTCATGCCAAAACTGACTGATCAGGAACAACGGGAAATCATCCGTTATATTGAGGCGGGCAAGCCATTGCCGGACAAGTTTCGCTTCCTGTTGTTTGAGGAGAAGCGTGAAGTCGAGTTGGTCTGGAATGGCAAAACCAGTGAGGTTTGCAATATTGTCCTTCCTTTTCAGGTGATTGAACAAATAGATGAGCCTCGTTCAGAAGGAAAAAAGGAAAAGCAATACAAAATGTTCGAAGCCATGGGTTTCAGCCTCGATAATCGTGGCAGGCAGCTCAAGGGCTGGACCAATAAGCTCATCTGGGGCGACAATAAGCTTATCCTCTCCTCACTGAAAAATGGCCCGCTTCGCGAAGAGATCGAAAAGCAGGGCGGCCTAAAGCTGATTTACATTGACCCGCCGTTTGATGTGGGCGCAGATTTTTCCATGGACATCGAGATCGGTGATGACACCTTCACCAAGAAGCCCAACATCCTCGAAGAGATCGCCTACCGCGACACCTGGGGCAAGGGGGCCGATTCCTTCATCACCATGATCTACGAACGGCTGGTGCTTATGCGTGATTTGCTGTCCGATGATGGCAGTATTTATGTGCATTGTGATTGGCGGGTGAATGGGTATATACGACTTGTACTTGATGAAATCTTTGGGGCAAACAACTTTTTAAATCAAATTTCATGGAAAAGAACGCCTTTTGCTGGGAGTAGTAAAGCTCGTGCAAATAAATTTCCAATAAATCAGGATACACTTTTTTTTTATGCTAAGGATGAAAACAAATACATCTTTACCCAACAGTATATTGACTATTCGGATGATTACAAGGAGAGATTTCAGTATGAAGACAAAAGAGGGTTCTATAGAAAGACATTGCTAAAAACATATTCTTTAGAAACCGAGGAAAGATTAAAAAGAGAAGATAGATGGATTGATTCTATCAGACCGGGCGCATATCCATCCTATAAACAATACTTGCATGAGTCAAAAGGCAAGCAAATCGAAGATATTTGGACAGATGTAAATTCTGCAAATCCAATGGCGAATGAACGTGTGGATTACCCAACCCAAAAACCTGAAGCACTGCTTGAACGCATAATCAAAGCTTCATCTAACGAAAACGACTTGGTAGCCGATTTTTTTTGTGGTTCCGGGACGACGGCGGTGGTGGCGGAGAAGTTGGGGCGGAAGTGGATTGTTAGCGATCTTGGCAAGTTCGCCATTCACACCACTCGCAAGCGATTGATTGGTGTGCAACGGCAGCTCAAGGCTGAAGGGAAAAACTATCGCGCTTTCGAAATCCTCAACATGGGAAGATATGAACGCCAGCATTATATTGGAGTTAATCCTAATTTACGTGAAATTGAACAACAAAAACAACTTGACGAAAAGGAAAATGCTTTTATCGACTTGATCTTGCGCGCGTATCGTGCTGAAAGGACTGCAGGATTTCATACTTTCTCGGGGAAAAAAGCAGGGCGCTTGGTTGCGGTTGGCCCGGTCAATATGCCGGTGACACGCCTGTTTGTGGAAGAGGTCATTATCGAATGCCGCCAGAATCATATCACGCGGGTTGATATTCTTGGCTTTGAGTTTGAAATGGGATTGTTCCCCTTCGCGCTGGATGAAGCCAAAGCCAAGGGAATTGATATTGCCCCCAAGTACATTCCGGCTGATGTATTTGATAAACGAGCGGTTGAAAAGAACCAAGTTGTTTTCCATGATGTGGCTGCAATCGAAATCAAGCCGCATATCAAAAAAAATAGTGTGGCTGTAGAGCTGACCGATTTTTCGGTTTTCTATTCACAGGACTCTATTGCCAACGCCGAGGCAACTCTAAAAAATAAATCCAGCAAAATTGTGGTTGAGAGAGGTCAGATAGTTAAAGTGAGCAAAGACAAAGACGGTATTGTTAGCCGCGAAGTCCTTACCAAACATTGGACCGACTGGATCGATTACTGGTCGGTGGATTTTAATTTTGAAAGCAAAAAAGAGATCGTACGGGTGCCGGTAAATTCGCCCGAACCCTCACCCCCGACCCCTCTCCCAGAGGGCGAGGGGAGATTCGAGGAAGTCTGGACCGGGGAATACATCTTTGAAAACGAGTGGCAATCTTTCCGTACCAAAAAGGATCGTTTACTGGAACTGACCAGCAGCTTCTGCGAATGTGAGCCGGGACGACGAAAACTGGGCGTAAAAGTTGTGGATATTTTCGGCAATGACACAATGATGATCATTGAAATCAATGTGGGAGGGCAAAAACAGTGAAAAAGATTAACGTGTTGGAAAAAGAGATAGCCCTCTACAAGAAAGATGATGAGGATTATATCTGCATAACCGATATCGCCAGATATAAAAACCCGGATAGAACGGATGACTTGATCAGAAACTGGCTTAGAAACAGGAATACGATTGAATTCTTGGGGGTTTGGGAGCATTTGAACAATCCGGATTTTAAAGCCGTCGAATTCGACGGGTTTAAAAAACAGGCGGGCCTTAATAGCTTTACATTGACTCCCAAGCAATGGATTGAAAAGACAAACGCCATTGGGTTGATATCCAAGGCGGGAAGATACGGCGGAACCTATGCCCACAAAGACATTGCTTTCGAGTTTGCGTCTTGGATTTCCGTTGAATTCAAGTTATACCTGATCAAGGAGTTCCAGCGCTTAAAGGACGAAGAGCACAAGCAGCTCGGCTGGGATATTCGGCGGAATCTGACCAAAATCAACTACCGGATTCATACCGGCGCCATCAAAGAGAACCTGATCCCGCCGGAACTCACTTTACGCCAGACAAACCTAATCTACGCCTCGGAGGCGGATATTCTGAACATGGCCTTATTCGGCATAACCGCAAAGGAATGGCGTGACAGCCATCCGGGCGATAAGGGCAATATTCGAGACTACGCGAATGTGTCGCAGCTCGTTTGCCTCTCCAATCTGGAAAACCTGAATGCCCTTTTTATTCGGGAAAAGACACTACAGGCGGAGCGACTCCGCAAATTGAACCAGATCGCAATCCAGCAGATGAGACTGCTGACGAATGACACTGGAATCAAGCGTCTTGAAGCGGGGGACAAATAATGGCGCTCCATCCCAATTTCCCCGAATCGCCCTATGCCATCCTCGACCCGGCTATCCGCTGGTTTCCCGCCGATGAAGCCTTGCGCGAGACCAGTATGGAAAAGTTGATGCCGCCGTTGGTTTCGCAACTGCGCAAGAAAGTAAAAGAGTGGCGGGACAGTGGCTATGCCGGAGCGACAAACACCAGCAAGAGCCTGCTTAACTGGTGGTTTAACACCCCGCACCTGTTGCCCCAGGCTTATCTCCCCTCGCCTTCTGGGAGAGGGGTTGGGGGTGAAGGCTTGGCTGAGTTCCAATATTATTTTGCCCAACGTGAAGCTCTGGAGACAATCATTTTTTTATACGATGTAGTGGGTGTCAAAGACAAATTCGACATGATGCGTTTTGACAGCTCCGGCCTGGTTTCGGCGAATATGTTTGATGAAACCTGGCGACGCTTTGTGGTAAAAATGGCGACCGGTTCCGGGAAAACCAAAGTGTTGAGCCTGGTGCTGGCTTGGAGTTTTTT
Source organism: Acidobacteriota bacterium (assembly GCA_018897435.1). Classification (GTDB taxonomy): domain Bacteria; phylum Acidobacteriota; class Aminicenantia; order UBA2199; family UBA2199; genus UBA2199. The sequence goes on from JAHIKI010000063.1 coordinate 38,013, forward strand.
CCATAAGCTGTATGAGGCGGGTTCAGAACTGGCGCGTAATTTCCTGGTGATCGCTCCCAACATCATTGTCCTGGACCGCATCTACAAGGATTTTCAGGGCTTGCGCATTTTTATTAAAGACGACCCGATTCTACCTGAAAACGGAGTGGACGGACACAACTGGCGCGATGATTTTCAAATGACTCTCCATGTGCAGGACGAAGTGAAGATCACCCGTCCCACGGGAAACATCTTCCTGACCAATATCCACCGCGTCTATGCCGGTGATGATATTCCAGCTTCGCCAAGCGACGAAAATACAATGGATTATTTTTTGGGCAAAAAGCCAAGTGGGGCAACTATTGATTCCAAAGTGGATTTGGGCATGATTGTCCGCGATATTGATGAACTGATGGTTCTCAATGATGAAGCCCATCATATTCACGACCCCCGCATGGCCTGGTTCAAGTCCATTGAGGATATCCATAACCGCCTGAAACAAAAGGGGGCCGCCCTTTCCATGCAGGTTGATACCACTGCAACCCCCAGGCATAACAATGGAGCGATATTCGTGCAAACGGTGGCCGATTATCCATTGGTTGAAGCCATCTCTCAGAATGTGGTCAAGCATCCAGTGCTTCCTGATCAACCGAGTCGTGCCAAATTGGATGAACGGCAGAGTGCCAAATATACCGAGAAATACGCTGACTATATTCACCTCGGAGTGATTGAGTGGCGCAAGGCGTATGCCGAACATGAAAAGATGGGTAAGAAAGCCATCTTGTTTGTCATGACCGACGATACCCGGAATTGCGATGATGTTGCCGAATATCTTGAAAGTAATTATCAGGATCTGAAAGATGCGGTACTGGTCATTCATACAAAAAAGAATGGTGAAATATCTGAATCAAGCACAGGCAAGGACAAAGAGGAATTGGATAAGCTGCGCAAACAAGCCAATGATATTGATAGTCTGGACAGCCCTTACAAGGCCATCATTTCCGTAATGGTGCTTAAAGAGGGCTGGGATGTACGCAATGTCACCACTATTGTGGGATTACGCCCTTATGCCGCTCAAAGCAATATTCTGCCGGAACAGACATTGGGACGCGGTCTGCGCAAGATGTATCCTGGTTTCATTGAAGAATATGTCAGTGTGGTTGGGACAAATGCGTTCATGGAATTCGTTGAATCGATCCAGGCAGAAGGCGTGGTGTTGGAGCGAAAGCCGATGGGGGAGGGAACTCAACCTAAAACCCCATTGGTTGTTGAAGTTGACAAAGAAAATGTCAAGAAAGATATTGATTCGTTGGACATTGAAATCCCGGTGCTGACTCCCCGTGTTTATCGGGAATATAAAAATCTGGGCGACCTTGATATTCACTCCTTAGGACATCAACGTGTGATCTATCGCCAGTTTTCAGAAGAGGAACAGCGTGAGATTGTATTCAAGGATATCACCACGGGCCAAGTAACACATACGACCATCCTTGATTCCGTTGGTGTTGCTGACTATAGCAGTGTAATCGGATATTTTACCCAGACAATCATGAAAGATTTAAGGTTGGTCAGCGGCTACAATGTGCTTTATGGAAAGGTAAAGGATTTTGTCAAAAATGAACTTTTCGATCACCCAGTGGAACTGGAAATTCCCAACACCCTGCGCAACTTGTCTGAATTGGCGGCAACAAAAACCCTGGTCGAGACGTTGAAAAAAGCAATTAATGCCCTTACCGTAAAAGAAAAAGGCGACCTGTCTGCGTGCGGCCACGCACAGGCAGGCGCGGAAATTCGGGATTCAATAAAGCTTAGACAAACCCGCCCCTTTGTGGCCAAGGATCAGGGATATCTAATCCCGAAAAAAAGTGTCTTTAACCGGATCATTGGTGATAGCCATTTAGAGTTGTTGTTCGCCCGCTTCCTGGAAGATTGTGATGATGTGGTCTCCTACGCCAAGAATTATATGGCGGTACATTTCAAGCTGGATTATGTCAAGGCTGATGGCGACATCTCCAACTATTATCCTGATTTTATGGTCAAGCTGACTGACAAGCGAATTTTTATTGTTGAAACAAAAGGCATTGAAGACCTGGACGTCCCGCTCAAGATGGAGAGACTTCGGCAATGGTGCATTGATATCAACCATATACAAACAGCCATAAAATACGACTTCGTCTATGTGGACCAGGAAAGCTTTGAAAAATTCCGGCCATCGTCCTTCAAACAGTTGATTGATGGTTTCAGAATGTACAAAAAGAAATAAAAGAAGTGACTACTTCACGAATTGTTAATATTTCGGAAAATCTAGTAGCTCAAATAAATTCTAATATTTTTTTTCAAGAATTCACTTTTCAGAAAAACGAATTCTACCCTCCTGATACAAAAATTGAACTTCAATTAGCTGATAATGTTGTTTGGATTGATGACTTACTTTTTATTTTTCAGATAAAAGATAGAAATAAAGATAGCTTATGTGATTCATCTAGTGAGTCAAAATGGTATCAAAATAAAGTAATAAAAAAGGGAGTTAGTCAGATAAAAGATACATTAGAATATTTTTCTAAGTACCCTCAAATTATTATCCAAAATGAAAGAGGATATAAAATAGATGTAGCAAAAGCAAAACAAACTTTCATAAAAAATATTATTATTTTTAACCCAAATGAAAAATTTCCAGACGATCTTAGGTTCAACAAATTTCATGAAAGTAGAACAGCAGGGATAATTCATCTTTTTCATATTGAAGATTATTTTAATATTTGTAAATATTTGATTACTCCATCTGAAATCAACGAATATCTTGAGTTCAGAGAAAAAATATATCTTAAACATAAATGTATTATAAACAATTTTCCTGAACAATACGTTTTGGGTCATTTTCTTGAAACGAGTGATATTTCTTTCATTAAACCTGAATATGTTGAAACTCTTAAGAGATTTAAACAAGAGTATTCAAATGATATTTTATTTTCAATTATTAAAATTTTTCGTGATAATACTGAAACTTATGAAAAAAAAGATGATTATTTTTATATCCTAAAAGAAATAGCAAAACTTAAAAGAAATGAGTTTAAAGAATTTCAAAAACGATTTTTTATTTCTATTGAAAAATGTAATGAACAGAATATCGTAGTTCCATATAGAATTTCTTTTCCAAGGATCAATTGTGGTTTTGTGTTTATCCCTTTAGCAAAAAAAAATTCAAATAATTGGAAAATAGCATTGCATAACTACACCATGGTTCACAAGTATGATCAAAAGCTTTCCAAATGTATTGGAATAATCTTTTTTAAAAGTTCTAACTCAAGATTGTCTTATGAAGTATTCTGGGAATATGTTGAGATCGACTGGACTTATAATGAAGAAATGGAAAAAGTAATAAAGGAAAAATTTCCTTTTAGAGAAATACATGAGCACGAATTAGAAAGATATGAATTTGATAAATAAGACATCAAGATCAGATTTTTCATTATATCGGATTATGCTTAAATGACAAGTTTAGCTGGACAAAATAGAAGAAAATTAAACCATTTGCTACGAGTGTGGTAGGTCGGGATTCAATTGTTGCATTATTTACAATGGTTCAAAAAAATGATCCCGTCGCGGTTGCTGAAATAAAGTTCAAGCCAGGTTTTTTAGATATTCGATCAGCAGGCGCACGCCGAAGCCGGTCGCCCCTTCAGCGGCTAGACAGAAATTTGGCTTGCTCAGGAAAGCTGTGCCGGCGATATCCAAATGGGCGAAGGGAATATTGCCGACAAATTCATGTAAAAACAGGCCGGCCTTGATCGAGGAGGCGCCTTTATAGTTGGCGTTTTTCAGGTCGGCGATCTTGGAAGTGATGCTTTCCCGGTATTCAATGGGCAGCGGCATTTGCCAGAGCAGCTCCCCGCAGTTTTCGGCCGCCTGCAGCAGCCCGGCGTTCAGTTTCTTGTTGCGGCAGAACAGCCCGGCATAGGAGTCGCCCAGGGCGGTGATGATGGCCCCGGTCAAAGTGGAGAGTTCGATGATCATATCCGGCTTCTGCCGGGAGGCCATGATCAGGGCGTCGGCCAGGATCAGGCGGCCTTCGGCGTCGGTGTTGACGATCTCAACGGTTTTCTTGTTGGCGTAAGTGATGATGTCTCCCGGTTTGTAGGCCCGGCGTCCGGGCATATTTTCGGCCAGGGCCGCGAATCCGATCACCCTGATTGGCAGTTCCAGTGCGGCCACAGTGTTCAGGATACCCAATACGGCGGCGGCGCCAGCCATGTCGCTTTTCATTTCCTCCATGCTGTTTCCCGGTTTCAGGTTCAAACCGCCGGCATCGAATGTGATCCCCTTGCCGACCAGGGCCACGGTCCGCGTATAACTTTTCGGGATATGGGACAGGGTGAGCAGGGCCGGAGAACAGCATGAGGAGGCGCCCACGGCGAGCAAGCCGTTCAGACCCAGTTCCTCCAGTTCCTTTTTACGATAAACTGCCAGTTGCAGATGATTTTTTCCGGCGCTGTCGCTAAAAACCTGCACCAGTGAATCCGGGGTAATCTTGGCCGGAATCTCGTTGACCAGGTCGCGGGCCAGGGTCACCTGGCGCTGAATGATCTCCCGGGCCTTAAGGTCATTGTTGCTCAAAGCAGCCGGTTTTTTCAATACCAACTGGATCCTGTCGACAGCCTTGTTTTTTTTTCTTTTATAGCGGTCGAAGCGGTAATTGTTCAGGTGCAGATAATCGACAAGGTTGACCAGGTAGCCATGGGAGTACGGACCAGGCGGGATAAAATAAACCAGGGCCTTGCTGACGCGGTTTTCCCGCAAAAGGGTCATGGTTTTGCAGGCCAGTTTCCGGGCGTCGGGCAGTGAACCGCGGCGTCCGGCCCCGACCAGCAGGAACAGCCGCTGCTGCTGCAGCGAGTGGCAAACCTGCGCTTCGCTGGACGCGCCCTTGATTTTTTTGTCGCGGTCGAGAAATTTCAATTCGGGAAATTCCTGCCAAATCGCTGCCAGAGTCGTTCCCTGGAAAACGGGAATGACCACGGCGGCATGCTCTTCCGGTTTGTAGTTGTTCTTTTTTACGATCTTCATTTTTTTTCTCTTTTTTTGTCACTTGGGTCCACGAAGTGATCGAAACCGAGATGGGAAATTTTAAGCGGGCGCCCTTTTTCAAGGACGCGCAGGCGGCGCTGCTTGGTGGTTTTCCCGATCAGGTGGTAGGTCATCCCGGTTTGTCGCAAGCGGCTTTCCTGGATCGGGGATATGGCGAACAGCAGCTGGTAGTCTTCCCCGCCGGCCAGAACCAGTTCTTTCTCCGCATAATTTTTTTGCCGGCACAGACGCTGGAAGCGCCGGGAAACCGGAAGCTTCTCATAATCGATCTCGGCACCCACGCCCGAGGCCTGGAGCAGCCGGGAAAGATCGAGCAGCAGGCCGTCGGAAAGGTCGATCATAGCGTGGGCGTACTTGGCCAGCAGCAGCCCTTTCTCACATTGGGGTTCGGGACGTTTGTGGAGGCGGATGAAGGGGGAATCTTTTTCGCCCGCCAGCAGCAATTTCAGGCCCAGGGCCGATCCCCCGGTTGGGCCGGTAATGGCGATCCAGTCGCCGGGTCGGGCGCCGCTGCGCAAAACCGGTTTTTCACTTTGGCCGACAATGGTGACGGCAATGACCATTTTTTTTGAACGCGAATAATCGCCGCCGGCCAGATCCACCTGCCATTTTTTTGCGGCCCTGCTCAGACCTGAAAAAAAAGCGTGCAATTTTTCGGAGCGCAGTCCATCCGGAAAACCCAGGCCAATGTAAAAATATTGTGCCTGTCCGCCCATGGCCGCGATGTCGGAGATGTTCACCGCCAGGGACTTTTCAGCCAATTCGGCCAGAGATAGATCCTGCAGACGGAAGTGGATGTCTTCGATCAAAATGTCGGTGCTAATCAGCTGGAAATATTTGCCGAGCTTGACCACCGACGCGTCGTCGCCGATACCCAGACCGCTGTGGAATGGGAATTTGTCTTTCAGGTAGGCGACGAATTGTCTCTCATCCATTAAAATATTTTTTTGACCAGGGCGGCGTTAACCGCCTCTTTGAAGTCATGGATAAATATAAAATTCATTAATCGGATGTGGCCGTCCTTGAGTTCGCTCAAGTCCTTTTTGTTTTTCTCCGGCAGGATAATTGTCTTGATCCCGGCCCGGCGCGCGGACAGCACTTTTTCCTTGATGCCGCCCACCGGCAGTACTTTGCCGCGCAGGGTGATCTCTCCGGTCATGGCGATCTCGCGGTTCACGGCGATACCGGTAAACGCCGAGATTAGCGCCGTGGTCAGGGTGATTCCGGCCGAAGGTCCGTCCTTGGGAATGCCTCCCTCAGGAATGTGAATGTGGATATCGTTCTTTTCGAACTTTTCGGGAGCGAGCTGCAGCTGGGCGGATGAGGCCTTGATCAGGCTCAAAGCGGCGCTGGCCGATTCCTTCATGACGTCGCCGAGGGATCCGGTCAGGATCAGGGTCCCTTTGCCCGGGATCAGCTTGACCTCAATGAAAAGGATGTCCCCGCCATAGGGCGTCCAGGCCATGCCTGTGGCCACGCCCACCGAGTTTTCCTCCAGCAGTTGGTCGCGGAACAGCTTGGGGATGCCGGCGTATTTTTCCAGGTTGCGGATGGTGATCTTATATAGTTTCTTTTCACCCAGAGCCACTTTGTGAGCCACTTTGCGGCAGATGCCGCCGATTTCCCTTTCCAGGTTGCGCACCCCCGCTTCCCGCGTGTACAGGGCGATGATGTTTTTCAGCGCCCCGGCGGTGAATTCGATCAAATGCGAGTTCAAGCCGTTGGTTTCGACCTGGCGCGGGATCAGGTGGCGGCGGGCGATCTCGATTTTTTCTTCCTCTGTATAGCCGTGGATTTCGATGACCTCCATGCGGTCGCGGAAAGCGGGCTGGATTGGCTCCAGAAGGTTGGCTGTGGTGATGAACAGGACCTTGGAAAGGTCGAACGGCACCCCCAGGTAGTGGTCGGTGAAGGAGTTGTTCTGCTCGGGGTCCAAGACTTCCAGAAGGGCCGAGGAGGGGTCGCCGCGGAAATCCATGCCGATCTTGTCCACTTCATCCATCATGAACACAGGGTTGTTGCTGGCGGCATTTTTCAATTCCTGGATGATCTTGCCGGGCAGGGCTCCGACGTAGGTGCGCCGGTGGCCGCGGATTTCGGCTTCGTCGCGCACCCCGCCCAGTGAAATGCGCACGAACTTTTTGTTCAGGGCGCGGGCGATGGACTTGCCCAGGGAAGTTTTTCCCACTCCGGGCGGGCCGACGAAACACAGGATCGGCCCGTGGGCCTTGGAGGTCAGCTTACGGACAGCCAGATATTCCAATATCCTTTCCTTTACTTTTTCCAGTCCGTAGTGGTCCTGGTTCAATATGCTCTTGGCTCGTTTCAAGTTCATGTTGTCTTTGCTGGCGGTCCCCCAGGGCAGTTCGAACATCCAGTCCAGATAGGTCCGGGTTACGGTGCTTTCGGCAGATTCCGGATGCATTTTTTTCAGACGGTCGATATTTTTCTCGGTTTCCTTGCGGGCAGCTTCCGGCATTTTCACTTCTTCCAGCTTTTTCAGGTAACTGTTGATCTCGTCGATATTCTCGGCCTCTTCACCCAATTCTTTTTTGATGGCCTTCAATTGCTGGCGCAGGAAATACTCTTTTTGATTCTTGTCCATCTCGCCCTGGGCTTTGATGTTGATCTGGTTCTGCACGTTCAGCATTTCGATTTCATAATTCAGATATTCGTGGATCTTGGCCAGTCTTTTAAGTGAATTCTTCTCTGCCAGGATTTTCTGGGATTCCTCGATCTTCAATTCCAGGTTGGAGGCGATGATATCAGCCAGTTTGCCCGGTTCTTCTATGTTTTCGGCTATGATCAGGATCTCGTTGGAGATCTGTTTTCCCAGCTTGCTGACCTGTTCGAATTTTTGGCGTACATTCTTGATCATGGCTTTGTTTTCCAGCGTCAGCTCGGCCGGTTCTTCGTCTTCCACTTGCATGACCTCGGCCTGCATAATTTTGCCGTCGTCGATCAGTGTCCGTACTTTGACCCGGGAAACACCCTGGATGAGCACGCGCATGCGGCCGTCGGGGAGCTTGAGCATGCGCACGATCAGGGCCACGGTCCCGGATTGATACAATTGCTCTTCACTGGGGTCTTCCACGTTCATGTCTTTCTGGGTCAGCAGCAGGATCAAGCGGTCGCTGTTCAGGGCCGCATCGACGGCCTTTTTGGATTTGGCGCGCCCGACATAAAGGGGTACGATCATATAGGGGAAAACCACGATATCGCGTAAAACCAGCACGGACAGGCTTTCAGGGACCTTGATTTTATCCAATTTCTCCTCTTGTTCCTGCCCGGCATGGATGTTTTTTTGTTCTTCGGCCATGCGCCACCTCGTTACTTGATTTCAACCGAAATCTTGGACACGACTTTCTTGCTGACTTCTATGGTCAGAACCCCGTTTTCCATGAGCGATTTGATCTTGCTGGTATCGAGCGGGAAATCAATGACGATCTTTTTGAAAAAAGTGCCGAACTCACGCTCGAACAGATAGTAGGTCACGGAGTCGTGTTCCAGACGCGGTTGGTTTTTCACTCCCTTGACGATCAGCTCCTGGTTGTTAAGCAGGGTGATGGCCACATCGCTTTTGTTGACTCCGGGCAGCTCCATTTCGATAATCAGTGAATCGCGGGTTTCGATGATATTGGTATTGGGCTTCCAGTCGATATGGGTGCTGATCCCCGAAGGATAGTTCTTGCTGATCTCTATCTCAAAAAAAGGATAATTTTTTTTTGCCATTCACTCCTCCTTTTTCAAAAGGCTGTGCAATTCGGTCAGGAACTCCTCCAGGCTTTTGAATTCCAGATAAACAGAAGCAAAGCGTACGTAAGCCACCTTGTCCAGTTTTTTTAATTTTTCCATGATCATGGCCCCGATCTTGAAGGTGGGGATCTCGCGGTCCGAGCGCGAGAAAAATTCCTCGACCTGACGGGCCAGCTGCTCGATCTGCTTGGTCTGGACCGGCCTTTTTTCCAGGGCCCGGTACAATCCTTTGCGGATCTTATCCATGTCGAACGGTTCGCGCCGATCGTCCTTTTTGACCACCATCAACGGGATATCCTCGATCTTTTCGTAGGTGGTGAATCTCTTGCCGCAATGGAGGCATTCGCGGCGGCGCCTGATATATCCCCCGTCCTTACTTTCACGGGTTTCGATCACCTTATCGTTGATTTCAGTGCATTGCGGACAGTTCATCTTTTTTCCTCAATTGGCCAATGATTTTGAAACTCAGGCCTTCACGCCAGAAGGCGATCAGGCCAAGAACGATCGGAGGCAGCAGCAGCAGGAAATGGAACAGGAGGGTGAACGCCACAGCTGTTTTGGCCGTGACTCCGAAAAGCCCCAGCAAAGCATATTTTGATGCCAGGTCCAGGCTGCCGGCCATGCCCGGTGTGGGTATGGCCGCGGCGACAAAGATAACGGCCAAGAAAGGGATGGTGGATGGCAGGTCCAGGCCGATGCCGGCGAATCCCTGCATCAGCAGCCAATACGAAACGAGGATGATGATCCAGTGCAGCAGGGAGAAAAAAAACACTTGCGCCATGCTCACCCAACCCAAGTTCAAATGCAGGGCTTTGACAAAATGAACAACCGCAGCGCTCGCCTTGGCGCGAAACCCGGAGGGCAGGATTCGCGATAGCCAATGGATGAGCTTTTCGGTCTTGGGGAAGAATTTTTCAGAATTGGCCAGGGTGATAAGGAGGAAGATCAAAAAAACCAGTGGCAGGAGCAGAAAGGCTATTGTTTTTAATTTGATCAGGACGGGTGATGGTTTTCCCAGACCGGAAACCAGATAGAGAACCAGCAGCAGCAGGACTGTGAGCAGGTCGAACAGCCGTTCATTGATAATGGTGGCGATGGCCTGACTCTTTTTGATTTTTTCCTTTTCGGCCAACATCACCGGCCGGGCTATTTCTCCCAGCCGGCCCGGTAGCAAATAGGAGATCATGAACCCGATCAGGGAAAAATTCCATAGGCTACGGAAGGCGATACGTTTCTTGAATGGCTTCAGCAGCAGCCCCCAGCGGTAAGAGCGTACGTAAAATTGCGGCAGGGACAAGAGTATGAACATCAGCGGGTAGCGGACGGGGATTGCCCGCCAGATACTTTTTATTTCGTTAAAGTTGATACGATTTATGAAAAGCCAGATGAAAAACACCGACAGGGCGCTGATTAGTAACAGTTTCCAAAGTTTCATATGCCCGTAATACTAATATGAAGCATTGGGAATGTCAATCGGAATTGTCCTTGTCAAAAGCCGGGGGCGAACTAGGCGCCGTGCTCGGGCAGGAACAGGATGAAGGTCGTGCCCTTGCCTTTTTTTACATCGATTTCGATCCAGCCGGAATTCTCCTCGATGGTCTCCTTGACTGTGGTCAGACCTAGACCGGTCCCTTTTTCGCCCTTGGTGGTGAAATAGGGTTCAAATATCTTGTTGATGATCCTTTCATCGATGCCGGTACCGTTGTCGGAAATTTTGATACGGACAAAGTTGTTTTCCGCCTTGGAAATAAAAATGCGGTCGACCGTGATGCCGATCAAACCTTTTTCGCGCTGGGCCGTCCATATGGTGTCCTTAGCGTTGATGAGCACGTTGAACAGCGCCAGCAGAAATTTTTCCTTGTTCATTAAAACGGTCAGTGAGCTATCTGCGAAATATTTTTCAACCTCTATGCTTTTCAGAACGGTTTTCCCCAGCAGATTGAGTACGGTTTCAATTGCGTCCCTTACATTCATGCTCTCTTTCTTCAGCTTCTCCTTTTTCGAAAAATCAAGAATGTCCTTGCCCAGGTTGTGAGCGCGCAGGGCCACATCCTCGATCAGAAGAGTGCGCTTGAAATTGGGGTGGCCTGTCCCCATCTCTTTTTTGAGAATGCTCAAATGGCCCAAAAGGCTGGTCATTAAATTGTTGAATTCATGGGTAAAGCGGCTGAGCAGTTCTCCGAGCGTTCCGAGTTTTTTGGCATGGAGCAGTTTTTCTTCCAGTTCGAATTTTTCGCTGATGTCCTCCATCTGCAGCACTTCGGCCGGGGCTCCGGGCAGGGGGATCTTGTAAAGGGTTAAACGCAGGATTTTTTCGCCACCCTGCTCATGAACCACCGAAAAGTTGTCATAAAAACATGGATTGCCGCTCAACAAGACCTTGAAATAGTCCTCTTTCAAGGGTTTGAACAAAGGTTGGCATTCAAAAAACTGTTTGTCCTTAAGCATAGACAGCGGCATTTGCAACAACTTTTCGGCAGCAGGGTTCATGGCGATCACTTCGGTGCTTTCGTTGCCGATGACGATGGCGGACGGGGAATGTTCGACAATCTTGGCGAAAAACTGCTGCAGTTCCCGGATCTCGTCGCGCTGGATCTTCAGTGAATCTGTCATTTTGTTGAAGACATTGGCCAGTTCTCCGATCTCATCCTTGGACTCAAGCTTCATACGGATATCGTAGTTGCCGCCAGCGATGGCTTCGGCACCTTGGGCCAGGTTGACGATGGGAGAAGTAAGCTTTTTACCCAGCAGGATACTGGTCAATATGACGAAAAAGCCAATTAACAACGATACGGTAAGCAGGCTGGAAATGCCGACCTTTTTGGCCGCCATGATCTTTTCAATATTAACCGCGACAAAAATTTCCCCGACTTTTTGCTTGTGAAAATCTTCCACGTTGAAGACGTCGAGAAGATAACGGTCGCCGCCCGGTTGGAAACGGATCATTTCATCGGGATTGGCCTTGGCCAGACGCGGGAAAATCATTTCGCCGTTGCTGTCGGTCAGGGTGGAAGTGAGGGGTCGGCCCAGGACATAGACCATGATGTCGGTTTTTGATTTTTCCTTGATCTGGTCTGTGAATTCCAAATTGAAGGGAATTTCCAGCATCAGGAACCCTTTGAGTCCGAAGGTTTCCTGGTCTATGATCGGGGATATGGCGGCCATGCAAAGGCTGTCGTCGATCAGAAAAACTCCTGCTTCACGGATTAGCGGGTCTCTTTTTTTGTTTAAAAACGTAATTTTATCAAGATTCTTTTCCGTAATGTGACTGACCGATGAATTGTCATGGATCAGGACGATCCTTTCCGCCGGATCGAGTATTTTGATGTTGATATTGGAAAAAAAGAAACTCTTGAATTCCAGGGCCATGGCCAACTCATCCTGGTTGTCCGTGTTTTCGATGATCTCTTTCAATTCGGACAGGAATAACGCCTTGCGTACCAGGTCGCCGAGATTTTCCAGGAACACGCTTTCTGCCACTTTTTTGGCGGCGGCGATCTCCTCTTTGGCCATTTTTTCATACCTTTTGGAAATGGACAAGATAGAGAAATTCAGAGAGATGACCATGGAGAGGATGGCAATGAAAATAAGGGACAGAAAGAGTTTTGTTTTTATTTTCATTTAATCTGCAGGTCATACAGGGAAAATTTGCCCAAGGGATTGGGTTGGATGGTGCCGAGTTTGCGGTTGAAGATAATGACCAGCTTGTCCTGGTACAGTGGAATGACCAGGCCATCGGCTATGATGGTGCGGTTCAGATTTTGGTACAGGGCCTGACGCTTTTTCGCATCGCTTTCGCGCCGGGCTTGGATCAACTGGGCCTGCAGATCCTTGCGCTTGCTGCCCGCAATAGTGGCGAAACCCTGTTTTTGCAGTTCTTCTGACAGCAAAGGGAAAATCATACTGTCGGGATCGGGGAAATCGGCGATCCAGCCCGAATTGGCCAGATCGTAATCGCCCCGGGCGATCCTCTGCTCGTATGCGTTCGGCTCCAGGCGCGTGAGTTTCAGTTTGATGCCGATCTGTTTCAGGTTCTTGGCGTACATGGAAAGCAGCTGGAAGAGCAGCCCGGCATCTTTTTGCAAAAGCATTTCAAGCTGGATCTCACGGCCAAGGCCCTCTTTTTTCAGCAGGGCCTGGGCTTTGGCGATGGAAAAATCGATTGGCCGCTCTTCGGGTTCATCGGCCATCAAGCCTTTGGGCAGTAACGTATGGATGGGCAGCACGTAATCCTGGAAAACCAATTTCAAAGCCCGCGGGTCCCAGGCGTGGCTCAGAGCCTGTCGCACTCCTTTGCGGCTCAGCGGCGGCCTGGCGGCGTTGAGCACGGCGTATGTTACCGATAAACAAGGCGTGGCGATGACCTTGACCCAGTCCTGTTTTTTGTAGCTGACCATCTTCGATATCGAATACGTATAGAGGATGTCCAGCATGCCTTCCTTGAAGTAGTTGTTCAGTATTTCACTCCGGGGTTCGATGGTGTCGATGTATTCGTCGATGCCTGGCCGGCCGCGCCAGTATTCCTTGTTGGCCGTCAGTACCAAGCGCTTGTTTTTCTGCCAGGAGCTCAACTTGAAAGGGCCTGTGCCGACCGGCTGGCGCGCGAAGTTGGCGCCGTATTTTTTGACGGCAGTCGGGGAAACGATGGCGGCGCAGTCGACGGTCAGCGTGGCCAGAAAAGGGAAGAATGGCTCGGAGAGGATGAATTGCACCTGGTGGGTGCCGATCTTTTTAACTGCTTGCAAATAGGTGAATATGTCGGCGAAGAGGGGGAAATCGTGCTGGCGGTTGGGGTTGGCCGGGTCCATTTGCCGGAAGAAGGTGAAGACCACGGCGTCGGCGCCAAATGGGGTGCCGTCGTGAAAGCGGATGCCGCGGCGCAAATTGAAGGTCCAGGTCCGGCCGTCCTTGCTGGTCTCCCAGCTTGTGGCCAGAGAGGGTTCGATTTTCATGGTTTGTGGGTTCAGCTGCACCAGGGTGTCGAAAATGTTGCAGACATAAAAAGACGAAGTGTCGTCCCAGACCTGGGCGGGATCGATCCCGGTCGGCTCGAAGAGGCTGCCGGACCGCACCACGCGGTCAGCCATCAGCGGGGCCGCCGTGAGCAGAAAAAGCAGGGTCAGGACTGCTGGCCCTTTCATTTTTATTTTCATTGCTTTGACTCCTTGGTAACATCGCGGAACAAGACATGTCCCAGGGGGGTGAACCCCAGGCCGTTGATTTTTTTGCTGCAGGCCATGGTATCGATCAGGTGGAACAGGGGGATCCAGGGCACGTCTTTTTTCAGGATGACCAGGGCCTCCAGGTAGATCTGGTTTCGTTTCTGCACGTCCAGGGTGGTCTTTCCCAGGTCCAGCAATCGGGTCAATTCGGGGTTTTCATAAAAAAAGCGGTTGCTGTTGCCGGCGGAAAAGGTGAAAAGGGGATACAGGAAAAAATCGGGATCGGGGCCGGTCGACCAGCCCATGATCAGCAGGTCGTGTTCGCCCCGTTCGGAGATCTTTATGAGTTCGGCGAACGGAAGCTTGATTTTTTTTATGTTGATCTTGATCTTTTTGGCGAAGACAGCCAGCCGGTCGGCGATTTCCTGGATGCCCTCCTGGCCGGCGGCGAAATAGAGCGAGCAGGTGAAGCCGTTTTCCATGCCGGCCGTTTTCAGCAGGGCGCGGGCGGCTTCCAGATTGAAAGCATTCGGCAGCGTTGTCTTTGCGGCTGGGAAGAGAGGCTGGGGCAGGGGACCGTAGGCCGGAACGGCCAGTTTTTGGAAGATCTGCTTGATCATTTTTTCCTTGTTGATGATATGCAGGAAAGCGGCGCGGATCTCCTTGCGGTCGAACGGCTTTTTCTTGGTGTTGAAAGCCAGATAGTGGGTGGTTATGGAAGGGTTTCTCAGAATGGCGATCTCATTGCGGCGTGACAATTCCTCGTATTCCTTGCCCGATTGGATGAGAGCCATGTCGGCGCTGCCGTTCTTGATCTGCAGCAGCCGGCCCAGCGAGTCGGGCATGACCTTGAAGATGATTTTCTCCAGGCTGACCCTGCCGGCCCAGTAATCGGGGTTGCGGGTCAATATCAGCGACCTGCCTTTCGACCAGCTGGAGAAACGGAAGGGCCCGGTGCCGACCGGGTGGTACGGAGAGGATTTGCCGGCGGCCGGGGGGGATTGGATGAAAGCGGCGGAATCGGCCAGAGCGATGAGAAAGGGAGCATACGGACGGTCCAGGGTGATCTCCACACTGTAGGGATCGCTGCTGCGGATATCGGTTATAAAAGAAAAAAGAAAACTCAGCCGCTGATAGAGGGTCTGCTTTTTTTCCAGCCGGCTCTGAAAAGAATAGAGGACGGCCTGGGCGTTGAAAGGGCTGTTGTCATGGAATTTTACGCCGCGGCGCAGGACAAAGTGCCAACACTTGCCATTTTCCCTGACGCTCCACGAAGTGGCCAGGCAAGGCTCGACACTTGTGGAATTTTTTTTGAAGCGCACCAGCCCTTCGAAAATATTGTCCGCGATCTCATTGGAGTAAAAGTCGTCGGCCTGCCAGGGATTGAGGTTAATAGCGTCGGTCGGGCGCAGGTAAATGATGGAGTTGTATTCCGCTGCGCACAGGCAATTCCCGGCAATCAAAAAAACAAACAGCAGAGTCACAAATCTCATTATCAATAATAATAAACTAATATATTCAAATTTTCAATTGTGAAAGCAAGGAGGGCGGGTTGCGCGACCGGATTTCAGAAAAGTCAATTCCCCGCTGAAAGATACATGAACTAGATACTTTTCTTTGATTCTTGATAAAGAGAACCGGGAATAGTATTTTTTAAAAAGGATTTTTATGATTTTTCAGTTTGCCAACAGCGGCTTTGTACGATCCGGGCCAGTGTGTACAGAAAAATGTCGCTACGCCGGGTGCGGCGAATGTCCTCGCGCTTGACTTCGAACCAGAACTGGCACAGCTGTTCCAATACCTGGCACAAAGTGGCAATGGTGCCGGCCACGCCTTTTTCGTCTTTGACGACCAATTCCTTCATTTCCCGGTTCATGGTGATGATCCGCTCCTGGTAATCCCAGACATTGCCGCCGTTTGAAGGGCTTTTGTGGTTGGTTTCCTGAAAAATCGCATTCTTGACATCTTCTTCCAAAAGCAGGTCCGCCTCATAGCGGATGAATTCGCGGAACTGTTCGGCCGGATTGAGCGGTTCGTCGCCGATTTCATCGTTTCCGGGAATATGGGTCATGAAGCTGAGCAGGTATTGCAAGATCTGGCAGACTTTTTCGGACCGTTCTTTGTGCCGGAAAAATTGTTCCAGGTTGGCCGGGGACAAGACCGGCCCGGACCGCTCCGCCAGCACATCGTCCTGGATGGCCTTCATCGTACACTTCCTCAAACAACAATTCTTTTTCGTCGCACGGACAATAAAAAAGAGTTTTGGTTTTCATGCGAATAATAGAGCAAAACATGTGCCAAATAACGGGGGGTCTTGAAAGTGTTGTCTGCAAAGGGTTCTTGCTTTTCCAAGTTCCGGACCGCTGGCAGCAATGGTGTCCCAAATTGGGACATCGGCCGGGGCTGGTGACGAAATCTTTATCGGAAAAGCCTCTTCAAGCCCGAGCTCTGTCTTATTTTGGGACAGTAAGCGATTTTTTAGCAAATGCCCATTTGGATTGGTTTTGCGACCCGCGCTGTCCCATTTTGGGACAACCGCGGCGAGATGATTTGCCGCCCGATTTGCTTTTTTAAAAAAAAGGTAGTAAGATTAAACTAATTGTGAGATATTAATGAAATCAGGAATTCTTTTTTATATATATAAATCAATTCTCCCTGAAATTGATTTTTTTGAAACGATTGGTTGTCAGGAGGGCGCGTGATATTTTTTAAGATGCCAAAGTTGACCATCGGCGGTCGCAGCGCTTCCCTGCCCATAGTCCAGGGTGGCATGGGGGTGGGAATTTCCCTTTCCGGCCTCGCGTCTTCCGTGGCCGCGCAAGGTGGCATCGGAGTCATCGCCGCCAACGGTATCGGTATGATTGAACCCGACTACTACGAAGACGGCCGGGCGGCCAACATCAAGGCCCTGCGCAGCGAGATCCGCAAGGCCCGGAAAAAGACATCGGGCCTGATTGGGGTCAATATCATGGTGGCGGCCAATGATTTCCAGCAACTCCTGGACGTGGCCATTGAAGAAAAAGCCGACGCCCTGTTCATGGGGGCCGGCTTGCCGATCAAGAACATCCCGGTGGCCAAGATCCGCGCCGCCAACGTTCTAGTGATCCCCATAGTTTCATCTGGCCGCGCCGCCGAGCTGATTTTCAAATATTGGGATAAAAACTACGGCGATATCCCCGATGCGGTAGTGGTCGAAGGGCCTCTGGCCGGGGGGCATCTGGGCTTCAAAGTTGACCAGCTGGAAAATCCCGCCCAGGCGCTGGAAATTCTTGTGCCGCAGGTCGTTGCCGCCGTCGCTGGTTTTCAGGAAACCTTTCACAAAAAAATTCCGGTCATCGCCGCCGGCGGCATCTTCAGTGGTGAAGATATCCTTCGTTTCCTGCATCTGGGCGCGCAGGGCGTACAGATGGCGACCCGCTTTGTGGCCACCGATGAATGTGACGCCGATCCCCGTTTCAAGGAAGCATATCTCGAATGCCGCCCGCAGGATATCGTCATCATCAAGAGCCCGGTCGGGCTCCCCGGGAGGGCTATCCGTAATCACTTCCTGGACAATTCAGCCGCCGGAGTGCGTAACGTCAACCGCTGTGCCTGGCGCTGCCTGGACCAGTGTGACATCAAACACGCCGACTATTGCATCTCGGCCGCCCTGGACAACGCCCGCCAGGGCTTGCTTGACCAGGGCTTCGCTTTTTGCGGTGCCAACGCCTACCGCGTAAACAAGATCGTTCCCGTGGCCGAATTGCTGGAAAGTTTGAAATATGAATATGAAGAAGCCTTTGTCCAGAGCCTGGTCACACTGAAGGACGAATACCTGAAGACGATCGAAAAAAAATTCGCCGCCCTGCGTCAGGATTACCTGCAGGCTCGGCAGCGCTTGATCAGCCTGAGCCATGAAGCTGGGAAGGCCTGGGAGGTTCGCCGGGACTCGCTGCGCGAAGATTATGAACGGGCGCAAAGGATGGCCAACATGCTGAAACATGAATATGAGACCACCCTGGAAAAAATAAACGTCCTCAAGGAGCGCTTCCCGGAAAAATTGGCCGAATTGCAGGCCCTGGCCCAGCGTTTTCAGGCCGATCTGGCCCTGAACCCGGTGGGCTGAATAATGGTTTTTTAGAGCGCTGCCGCTGAAAGCGGCAACTGCCAGAGATCGAAGAGCGGCCGGAAATTGCTGAACAGATGATCAGGGCCGCGGCCGTGAATTCCCCCCCGCTTCTTTTCAGCGGATTGCCCTCATGCATGTCCTTTTCATCGCCGGTCTGGCCTTGGAAGCCTACCCCTGGAATATGCCGCTCGATTTTCTAACCATTTTTTGCCTGGCGGTTTTGGCCGTGTTGCAGGCGGGACGCTGGTGGTGCATGGCGACTTTGGGAGAAAACTGGAATGTGCGCATCATCGTGGTGCCGGGAGAAGGGCTCAAGCGTTCCGGGCCTTACCGCTGGCTCCGGCATCCCAATTACCTGCTGCTGGTCCTGGAATTCGTCTTCCTGCCGCTGCTGATGCGCGCTTTCATCACCCTGGCCGTTTTTTCAATGGCCAACCTGCTGCTGCGCCAGCGCATCCAACTGGAGGAAAAGGCCTTGGCGCAGGATGTGGCTCGCTCCGGGGATTAAAAACGCATCCCTCCGAAAAAGAGGGACGCAATGGCTGGCAAGTGACGAGTTTATGCCATGATGCCATCCGTCCGCAAATGTTGACGTAGGCGCTAAAAAGCGCTTGCGAAATAGTACACTGAGGAGAGGAGGCTTTGATTTATTTTTTTACATTGCTATAATGGAACCAGTTTTATGAAAGGAGGATGGGATTTTTCCAACAGCGTCGCATTTCCCCGCGCGCCGGACACCGGCGGCAGCTTGGGCGGCCGGGAACAAGACCACCGAGATATATACCCATGTTTCCATGAAAAACATAGGGAAAATAAGGAGTCCATTTGATGAGCTCGACTAACACATTCAAGGTAGACAAAACATGCCGGTTATCAAGTTATCATCTACCAGAGGTGGACATACCATACCGTCAGAGTGGTTATCATCTACTTTTAAGTGGAGCTGTTAAAGTGAAAATATCACTACCAGGTAGTGTTAGCGAGTAGTTGTGCGAAATATGCTTCACTATTTTACAAAGATAAAGATGCCGAGTAGGATAGAAATGAAAGGTAAACTGAATAAATCATATTTAAATCAACTAGTAAAAAATGTTATTACAAAAAAATATATTTACGGAGCTGTTTTTTATGTATCATCTGATGACAACAGCATCGATTTAATCAGTGCATCCGGAAATATGAAAGAAGATAGTCAATACTATATCGCCAGCATAAATAAGTTTTTTGTTTCTGCAATCATCCTGAAATTGTATACAGAAAACAAATTAGACCTGCAGGATAAAATCTCAAAATACCTTCCGCAAGAGGTAGTTCGGGGATTACATTTACATAAGGGAAAGGAATTTTCTAATGACCTTTCCATTGCCCATCTGATGTCTCATACCTCGGGGCTCCCCTGTTATCTGACCGATAAACAAGCCAACGGAAAAACAGCGATGAAAGAGCTTGAAGCAGGCATTGATCAACCCTGGCCAATTCACAAAGTAATTCAAGAGGTAAAAAGGATGAAAACACACTTTCCTCCCGGGAAAGAAGGCAGGGCTAAATATATTGATACAAACCATCTAATTTTGGGCTTAATCATAGAAAACATTACAGGAGAGCCTGTAAATATTGTCCTGAAAAATCTGTTTCAAGAACTGAACCTAACTAAAACTTATGTGTGTGAAGATGCAAATGATAAAAATTTTGTTCCCATCCGTTATAAATCGGAAACAAGACATATTCCGCTTTTTCTCACCTCTACACAAAATGATATTATTTCCACTGCAAAGGACCAAATGACATTTTTAAAAGCATTCTTCAGCGGTTATTTTTTCCCAAAGGAAAGACTGAACGAATTGGAGAAGTGGAATGACATTTTCTTTCCTTTTAAATATGGTATCGGCATACAAAAATTCTATATGCCCCGCATTCTTTCGCCTTTTCATCCCGTACCCGATATGGTCGGTCATTGTGGTTCTACCGGTTCAGCGGCTTTTTATGTGCCTGATATGGATCTCTACATAACGGGATCTATAAACCAGCAAGCAAGGCCTAATATCGCGTTTCAGACCATGATAAAAATTATTAATAAATTGAGTTAATAAAATGGTTGTTAAGGAAGAAATAAGGAAGCATACTTCATACAACAGCGGCTATGCGGTTTCGCTCCCTTCGGTCGCAACTTCGGGTAGCCGCCACCGTTATCTGACATTCGGCTTATGATCGAAACAAGTTATCGAAGATAAATCTATTAGGAGGTGTGTATAAAATGACAAGATATATGTCAAAGGGAAAATGTAGTTTTTGTAATGAAACCTTCGGTAAGGCAGCAATGACTAAACACTTGAAGTCATGCAAACAAAAAAAATCTGCGGCGGAGACAATAGCGGAGAAGCGAAAGTTACAGAGAACAGAGATTTTACATCTTGTAGTTGAGGGGCGCGATTTGCCTGAGTATTGGATGCATCTTTCTGTGCCAGCTAATGCAACTCTTAAAGACTTGGACGGCTTCCTCAGAGATATCTGGTTGGAGTGCTGTGGGCACCTAAGTGCGTTCACAATCGAAGGGAAGAGATACTCTATACACCCGATGAAAGAGTATGACGAAAGAAGCATGAAGGGTGCGCTGGGGGATGTAGTTGGCCTTGGAATGAAGTTTTATCATGAGTATGACTTCGGCACTACTACGGAGCTTTCCCTGCGAGTTATGTCAGGACAGGAACGTGAAGCTAAGGGTAAATCCATTCAGCTTCTGGCTAGGAATAACCCTCCATCGATAGCCTGTGAATCGTGTGGAAAAATTGCTACACAAGTGTGCACTGAATGTATCTGGCCGGACAAAGGATGGCTTTGCGATAAATGTGGTCGCAAACATGAGTGTGGCGAAGATATGCTCTTGCCCGTAGTTAATTCTCCACGAGTTGGGATGTGTGGATATACAGGATAGGAACATGATGCGTGGCGAACGTCAGATAACAGCGTGTTTGCGGTTCGCTTCGCTCACCCAAATGCTTCGGCATTTCGCAAACACGCACTCGTTAGGAAAAATTGCAAGCCCGCTACAAGAAACTTTATTGAAGGAAGGAGGTAACTAAAATTATGATGACCAAGAAAATCTTAATAATTGGAACAATATTTTTGATTGTTTTGTCATTTGGTTTCATCAACTGCAATAATATTGATGTTGATGAAAGCGGAAACCCGTGCGATGGAGCCGATTCAATATACAAGGCAAAATGCAACGAACTCAACTCATGGCTCGACCAGAGATTGGTTGAATGGAAACCTGCGGAATACAAACCGATGAATTTCTGTGTGTATCACGTATATGCAAGCGACAATATGTTTGTAAAATCAAATGCAGATTTTGACATTAAAATGCTGGATGCTATCGAGGGAGTGAACCCGGATACTGTCGTGCTGTACATCCGGCCTGGAGGTTACTTCTCGCAAAAAGAAAGATATGATGCGCTTATAAACAGAATACGGGATGACGGCAAAAAGCTGTTTATAGGCGCCCGCTTCGATGATGTAAATATGGACTTCAACGGATACGGCAACGCATTGGAGAATTATACGAAAAACATCATTGCACTGATAAAGCCGGATTATTATGGAATTGTCTTAGAGCCTATGACCATGGAGCAAAAATACAATTTTGATGCAACCGATGAGCAATGGGTGGCGTTGGTTGACCGGATAGCGAAATTATCAAAACAGCTAAGTCCTGCTACGAAAACAGTTGCTGATGGGCACAAAGAGGAGCTTAATTTTTTGCAAATGGCTTCTGCTCTTGCATCCGTGGATATTATCGCGTTTAACATATACGAAACGCAAGGGATTTATTCTGAATACTCGGGGTATTTGGGAAACGGCGATGTTGTCGGAAACTCCATTGACTTTGCAAACTCAAAAGGAAAAGAAACATGGATGCTGGAGACATGGACGTCAGCAAATATAGGGGCTTTTCAGACATCTATGAGCACAAAAGAATTCATGAAGCCGATTGACGCCAAATGGGTGAGGGTCCTGACATATTATGCACAAAGACATAACATGAATGCGATTGTTCCGTTTTATACTGGAAAATTTGTGTATTATGGAACAGATCCGAACGAACTTCTGTCAGCGATTAATGCTGGAAGCAGAACGCCTGTGTTTTATGCTTACAAATCAATCATAGAAGAAGTTAGAAAGAATATGGGGAAATAAAATTTTGAGGAGGTATATTGTATGGTCAAAACAATGATTAGAAAGATGCTGGTGCCAAGACGCGTGAGCGTAGTTTCTACCTATCTTTAGGAATTTCGTTTGGTCTACATGGAAAATTGTTTAAGTAAAATGCTATTGAAATCCAGTAAAGCAACGTCATACTTCGCATGACAGCGGATAAAAGGGGGAAATTTCATTTCCCCAAAAAATTGCCTTCCTGTCTGCGTGCGGACACGCACAGGCAGGCGGCAACTTCTTTATCCGCATACGTTATATGACATTCCGCCCCTTCACCACAGGGAAATATATAAAAAGTTGCTAAAATAAGTATGGAATACTGAGGAAAAAATGACAACAATAGAAGAAATACTCCATTCAAAAAAGAAACCAAAAGAAATTATTACTCTTTTGGCTGAAAAGTTAAAGAGTGATAAAAAATCAGTAGCAGAACTTATCAAATGCTTTGATAGGGGATCTGATACTGAAAAAGGAAATTGTATGGAAGCAATAGAATATGTCACCAAGGAAGATCCGGAATTTGCAAAAAACTGCCTTGACTTTGTTATTGAACATATCAATGACAAAGCTCCGAGAGTAAAATGGGAAACTGCAAGGATAATCGGTAATGTTGCCCAAAGATTTCTAGATAAAGTTGAAGAAGCTGTCCCTAAGCTTTTAGTAAACACCAATGATAAAGGCACAGTTGTGAAATGGAGTGCGGCCTTTGCTTTAACTGAAATCGCAAGAAATAATCCTGAACTTAAGAAAGAACTTACTACTAAGTTTAATGAAATAATGAAAATAGAGTCTAACAAAGGTGTAAAGAACATTTACTTAAAATATCTGGAGGAAGTTGAACAATGATAGATGATGTGAGAGGAATAATTGAAAAAGGCATTCATTCCTTAAGTGATGCTCTCCCTGAAATCAGGAAACTGGCTATGGATGAGGATTGGAAAAAGCGTGAAGATGCAGCTACTGCTTTGGTGGAAATTAGTAAAAAGAGAGAGGATGAGGTTATTCAGGAAATGATAATCTGGGCCGGGGACGTTGATCCTAATATCAGGAGGGTTGCCAGCGAGGGCTTGAGAGGTGTTGCACGAAGAAATCCAGAAAAGATTTTACCTGTAATTGATAAATTAAAGGCTGATGATAGCATCTATGTTAAGAAATCTATTGCTGCTCTTTTTAGGGCAATAAGCAAGAGAAATGCGGAATTCGTCTTGGATTTATGCAGAAAATGGACAAAGTCAAAGAACAAAAATATACAATGGATTATTAAAGATGGTATGAAGAAACTATCTTTGGGACAACAGGAAGAATTAAAATCTTTATTAAGTGAATAAAATGCTCAATGAAATCCAAGTAAAATCAATCTTGAACAAGCACAAAAAGAGAGACGATTGGTTTTTGGACGATTACTCAGTAAACCCTTATTCGGGTTGCTCATTCAATTGTATTTATTGCTATGTCAGAGGAAGTAAATATGGGGAAAACAGGGCAAATACATTATCAGTAAAAATAAATGCCCCAGAACTATTAGAGAAACAACTTTTCGGAAGGGCAAAGAAAGGAGAATATGGAATTATTGCTTTGTCTTCCTCAACAGAACCTTACATGCCAATTGAAGAAAAATTGAAACTAACAAGAAGATTACTTGAGATAATTTTAAAATATAGATTTCCTGTTGAGATATCAACAAAATCAAGTCTTGTTTTAAGAGATTTGGATTTATTGAAAGAGATTGATAAAAATGCAATTTTGCCAAGCGATCTGAAACCCAAACTAAAGCGAGGAGTAATTATTTCTTTTTCAATCTCAACTTTTGATGAAAAGCTAGCAAAGATTCTTGAGCCAGGAGCGCCTACGGCGAAAGAAAGATTAGAAACAATGCAAAAATGTAAAGAGGAGGGGTTTTTTGCTGGAGTATGTCACATTCCAGTATTGCCTTTTTTATCAGACGCAGAAGAAGAACTTGATAGGACGATAAAAACCATAAAAAATTATGGAGCAGACTTTATTTTTATCGGTGGATTAACTTTGTTTGGTAAAGGTCCTGCGGATTGTAAGACATTCTACTATAAATTCTTGGAGAAATATTATCCTGAACTTGTGCCAAAATACAAAAGTTTGTATAGAATATTTTTTGCACCGTCAAAAGAATATCAAAAAGAACTTGAAGAAAAATTAAAAAGGTTGTGTGAGAAATATGGAATCAAAAACGGGATCATTTAATAGCGGCTTCGGGGCGGAACGCTTCATTCGGGTCATATAACACGGGCTATACGGCTCGTTTCACTCGCCCAAATTCCGCCAAAGGCGGAACTTCGTATAGCCCGAAACCGTTGTGCGAAATTGAGGGCAAGGATAAGGAGATGTAGTAATGAAACACTTTTTATTATATCCATTAATTGGGGTGCTATTCTTATTTGGCGGATGTGGTAACAATCCGCCATGGCAAGGCGATTATTTCTTCTCTTTCGAACATGACATGGAAGGATGGGTAGCAAAGGGGACGGATTTAGATAATCCACCCGTGGAATGGTCTATTCAACGAACTCAGGAGATAGTGAAGGATGGGAATACTGCCTTAAAATTTTATCTGTCAAATTTAAATGATGCAGGTAAAATTTGGATTGAACGATCATTTGATGTAAAATCTGATAGCCTGTATCAAGTTAATGTGAGGTATTCTTTTGCAAGCGCTGATTTTGGTGATCTAAATCTTTGGACAATCATTACAGGTGTTATTCAGGAACCACCACAGTCAAGAGATGACCTTATTTATCAAGGGGATACTGGAAATGGTTCCAAAGCAGACACCGGTTATAAGTGGCTGGAAAAAAGTTACGATTTTACTGTGCAGTCGAGTTCGTCAGGCAAGCTCTATGTTATTATCGGCATTTGGGGAACATGGGAAACAACTCGTACATACTATGTAGATGTAGTCCAAGTATCTTTCATCGAAAAATAGCAGGGATATAACCAAATGTTGTGTATGGAGTAAAAAAAAGATATGGCGTATGCTGAACCTTTCAAATTCAGTTTAGCAACAAAATCAAAAGGAGGCATACGCCACATGGAAGATTTTACCAGAGAGTTCATTGCAAGTCTAATCGGAAAGCCGTTGAGAGAAATCGTGCAGGTAGGAGCCCAGAAAATAGTGGAGGAAGCGGTATTGGCCGAGTTTGAGATATTTATGCGCCAGTATTCGGCTTTATTGGACGGCAGAGGCAGGCAAGGGGTGGTACGCAACGGCAGCCATCGCGAGCGGGCGATCATAACCGCAGCCGGAGAGTTGAACGTAAAAGTTCCCCGCGTTCGTGACCGCCGGGAGGGGGACGTGGAAAAAGCGCAATTCCGCAGTTCGATTTTACCGCCATATCTGCGCCGGGCCAAGGAAATGGATGAGTTCATTCCGTATCTTTATTTAAAGGGCATTTCGACCGGTGATTTTTCCGGGGTGTTGAGCCACTTGCTGGGAAAGGAAACGTTCATTTCGGCCAATACGGTCGTGCGCTTGAAGGAGATCTGGGAGGAAGAATACCTGGCCTGGAACCAAACGGATTTGGCAGAGAAGCAGTACCTGTACTGGTGGGTGGACGGGGTGCATTTTAATGTCCGTTTGGAAAATGATCGAAGCTGCATATTGGTTATTATCGGGGTGACCGAAGATGGCAAAAAGGAACTGCTGGCAGTGGCCGACGGTCTGCGGGAGAGTGAGCTGTCCTGGCAGGACATTATGCTGGATTTAAAGAAGCGCGGCTTGCGCTCGGGGCCGCAGCTGGCCACCGGTGACGGGGCGTTGGGATTTTGGAAAGCCTTGAGCAAGGAGTATCCGCAGACCAGTCAGCAGCGATGCTGGGTGCACAAGACGGCCAACATTC
>JAHIKI010000064.1 GCA_018897435.1 Acidobacteriota bacterium
GACTTGTAAAATAATCATAGCAGAATTGAAATAATATTTGCAATGTGTCATGATGTTTTGCCCGGGGTATGAGCCATAAGGGACTGGACTTTGAGCCATTCACACTGTATTTTTTACAGTTGGACATACCCCGGCACCGTACGATTTCTGGAGTCTCAAGTTTGAGACCAGGTCTACTTTGGTTCCGCCAATAGTGGATTGATCCCGATGGGTGTCTGGTGCAAAACACATAGGTTTTGTAACCAATAAAAAACTGAAATCAAGGCTGCAAAAACATCATTGATCATTGCGCTCGAACGCATTGTTAAAAAAATAAGAAAATATAGTTCTACCTACTTGACAGTGACCTTCTAATGGGCGTCCCCCAATTCCCCACAATTCCCCCGTCCCCCAATTCCCCAGGATAATTTGCCGTAGTTGAAACTCAGAGCACTCCCGGAACCCAGCAGAGCTGCGAAGTCCCCGCAGGGGGGATAAGAGCCTTAGATAGCAAATTCAAAATTTGTTCTAAAAAGCTAACAAATTTATGAACCTTAAAATAAATTTTTACACTTTTTATGCAAAAATTTATTTTCTAAGGTTCTTATCCGGTTTTTGCCGGGTTAGAATTTGCTATAAGGCTCTAAAAACCACGTTGTCAAAAATGTCGCAATTCTCCCTTGCTCATTTCATTCCAAGCAGCACTCCCTTTTTTGTCCGTAAGCCTTGATCAATTTCCACAACCCCTGGTGAGTGAACATAGCTCCCGAATAATTCAAAAAAACCTGAACCGGCTTTGCCTCTAAGCGATATAAAAATAAAAGGAAAAAGTAATAATGAAAGACCCCAATTTTTCCCCCTTTAATTGATTGTATTTTTTAAATAATTGTTGGAGTTCCCCAAATGCATAAGCCAATAATCTCCTGGTTTCCATGACTTTTCAAGCATCTTGAAGTTCATACGTTTGGCGCCCACGCCGCTGTGTATATACACAAGTTGTTTGGAACGACTAAAGCCGTACGCAACAACATAGTGCCAAAGCGGTTTCCCCTTCCCACCGATTGCAGATCGAAGTTCAAGAAGTAATAGGCAGGGTTGGCCGTTCTCCAAATATTTAAGGAGCCGATCAATACTAGAGCGTTCGAAATCAGCTGGAAATCCTCGCTGCCGCGCATATAGGAGCAAGTCAATAGTTAATGAAGCTTTGGCTTCACGGTTTTGAACGGCAGCAGCAATCTGTTTCTCGGAAACCGGGTCGGATGCGGCATTCAGTATAGTCGAGAGTGCAGCCGGGCCGCATTGATTTCCATGCTGACGAACCCCTGTTACAGGGAGTATGACCGCATCAGGGATGGTTCTACCTGTTCCACGCCATAACTGATGATGCATACATGCAGTCAATCCAAAGAGCAGACAAAGAAAGGGGGCAAGTTTGCAGGCTTCAACTAAGCCAAGTGATCCGGTCGGCCTGACCGCAGTAACTGCCTGAAAACATTGGGCATTCCGACCGGACCCCTTAGTCATCTTGGAAGCACTTGACCCGCTTTTAAAGTAAAAGTAGGATCAAAATGGTGGGGGCAACAAGGATGACAGCGATGAGAATAAGTGTCTTATCCTTGATTCCGCCCATAGCCACCTGTGCAGGGTTCTCGGCCAGTTTCTGAATGTCCGAATCGGAGAGTAAAGACAGACGGGAATCCGCATCCTCCGATGTAAGACCAACTTCCATCAACCGGGCGTGTACCTTGACACTGGCATTTTTGATGCAGATCCCCGGTGATGGCTCCTCGGTTTTTTTCTGCTCAGGGGCAGCCGAGAGCAAAAACGAAGTGCTCATCATCAGAACAACCAGAAACGCAGAGATTTTTTTAAGATTCATCATTCCTCCTTTAAGGAATATTCCAATTTGGAATATTCCACTTCGGAATTTATCATGTCTTTATAAAAAAGTCAAGCATGAACAAGACAATATTCAAAAAAACACATCGCATAATGATAGACCGGCTCATCCAAGCTCGGGAAGAAGCTGGTATGACTCAGGTAGCGACCGCACGACTCCTAGGGAAAACGCAATCCTACATCTCCAAAATGGAATCGGGACAAAGGCGAGTCGATACTTGTCAATTGATCGAATTCGCCCAAATCTATCGGAAGGACCTGTCTTTTTTTCTCCCGATTTAATCGAAATTAAAAGGTGAATTGGGGACGCCCATTACTTTCTTAGCCAGCGTGCCTTTGCACGTTCCAGAAAGGATGGTTCGATATGCTTGGTCGCTCCAGAAACGATATCAGCAAACCCATCCAGGAATCCCTTCTTGCGAAAATGCCGCTCGCGAACATCGGCAACCACAGCCAGCCAGTCAGCATTGAGTCCGGCTTTGGCATAGCATCTCTTGGCACGATCAATGTGGTCAAGCGCCGCGTCGTAATACTTGCTCTTGCCGGCATTGACGATCCGCATGCAGAGCGCACAGTACACTCTGGCTGCAATATCAGGATGAGAGCGCTCCAGCTTGCGTGCCAAAGGTTCGGTCCGGTAGTGACTGAGATCCTCCAGTTCCTTATCCGTAGCTTTGCGCAGGTGTGATACCAGCCTGTCGTTCTCTTTATTTTCGAGCCAGAGTTCAATTTGCGAGGAGAGGTCGCCCTTTTCTGATGTCTCCATGGCCTTTTGGCGCCAAGCCGTTTTCTCTTTGGCCGGCACGTAGCGCAGCAACTCCTTGTATGTAAATATGGAGGGATATGACTCAAACTCAGACCAGGCTGATTGGAGCGCATCTCCTGGGCAGCCCAGCTTGACCTGTAGCGCCCGCTTCAACTCACGCAATGCGTATTCTTCAGAGGATTTTGGGCTACATGACGATGCTATCTCCAAACCACGCTCGATCCAGGAAAGCGCATCTTCATGGCGTCTCCGGCTTCGGTACATCTCGGCGATGGCCTTGCAGTCCTTGGCCTCAATCTCGGTCTTCTCGCAAAGCGCGATGTAAGCGTCAATGTTGCACTGGCCAGCGAGCAAGGTTTTCAGCACACCGCCCCATTGGCCGCGTCCGTAAACTGGGAAACACATCTCCTTGTCATCACGGGTTGGAGCCGATTCGAATTTGGAGCGAACCTGACGAACGAATGCCTCCAGTCCCTTCTTGTCGAGCACTTTGACTGCCAAATGATCAAGTTGATAGCAAAATCCGTAGGCATCGTCCTCCATCCAGGAAAGAAGCGATCTTACGGTCTCGTCCGGGTCACTGTTCGCAGCCTGGCGTGCTTTGATCCAACCACGAAACAAGTCTTCAACCAGCATGCCAAAATCACCGCTCGAGTCGTCGATCTCATTGGCTTTTTCATGGCACGCGGCAATGAAGGTCTCGTACAGATGCGCTGCTCGTTCCGGCTCTTTCTTGCTGATTTTCTCGATGTTATTTACGACATCCCGAACATCGTCCACGAACGGCCAGGCGGCTCTGTAGGAAATGAAAGTTCCGGGAGACAGCGCCGCTTCGATAGCCTTCTCAAGTACATCGACTTGCTTTCGCTTTCCAGGTCTCACGGTACTCCTTTTATTCGGCTCTTGCCTGAGTGTCGAGCCCCTGGCTATTCTTTTGGATTCGTGAATTCATGTTTCATTTACCCTCCCAGATACCGGCCTTCACCAAACGTTGAATCAATGCCCTTCGCCGCAAGTGATCGTTCATGAATTCCTTTAATTCCTCTATGAATCGCTGCTTACTTGCATGGCGCTCATAGGCTTCGGAAAGATCAACGAGTAAACGGCAAGCCTCGTCATAGGCTGAGGCTGATCCCTGTTCGAGGATCTGTTGAATTGACTTCCACTCTTTGGGAAAATCCTTGGACAGTTTTTTTAGGTAGGCGTCGTGCTGTTTCTGGTGCTCGACTTCCCGCAGCCTCTCTTCGCGCTTTTGTTTTTCCAGCCGGATTTTTCCAGTCATCTCGGCATTGACCAAAAGTTCGCTTATTGTCCGCTGTTTTGACTCTCCGCCATCACTTCGCATACCACGGCGCACTGCCGCGAACCGGTTCTTGAGCGACTGTTCGGCCTCGTGCCCTTTACCTTCCAGAAGCTGTTTCAGAACCTTCTTCACCTCATCGGTCGGCAAGTCATCAATCCATGCATCCATCTGCTGTTGGGATATCCTATCTTCCTGCACAGCCGGATTCCCCATGCCGGCACCCGTCAGCAGGTCCGGGTCAATCTCCAGGAACTCCGCCAGCGCTTGTTGGGCTAATGTCAGACTTGCCAATCCGCTCATGGCCAGAGGCTCCATCTCAGCGTCATCCACCATTTCTCCGCTTACGGCAGCCAGCCATCCAATATACAGGCTGCGGATATCCCCATTCAGTAACTCCTCCCGTATTGGGGCGAGTCGCGCCATCCAGCCGCGGCCGTCCTCCCCGTTGAAACGGTCATAGTTTTCGGACTCCTCCAGACTCCAAGTGATGATCCAATGGGTTTTGCTGGCCTTGAAATCCAGCATATGTCTTACCGCCATGGCCTTGGCAGTCTCTTGCGCCAGCGACTCGATAGGCAGGCGCAGTATGAAAATGGCTGTCATCCAATTGGCCACATAGATATGGGCGTCAAAATATTGCTCCATCAGCCTGTCAGGGTTGCCTTTGAAACTACCCCAACGGTATTCGTTACTGAAGCTGACGGGCGTGATGTGGGCGCGGGTCGAAAGTGTTCTCAACTCTGCCATCTCCTCAGATGTCAGCGGCCGGTCAATGGCAAGAAACTCATAATATTGGTATTCACTCATAGATTCTTATCCAGCTCTGCTGAACTAAATGTTATATCATCCAATTGATAGCTGTCAAGCATAATTTCCATACACGTCAATATTACAATACATGGTTCATTTTTTTTTACTGCGCGGGTGGAACTGGTCGTAAACTTTCTTCACTTGGCCCTTGGCCAGGTGGGTGTAAACTTCGGTGGTGGTGATGGATGAATGCCCAAGCAGCATCTGCACCGATCTCAGGTCGGCCCCTCTTTCAACCAGGTGGGTGGCAAAGGAATGGCGCAGTACGTGCGGCGTCAGACGGCTGGCCAAACCGACCTTCCGTCCATAGGCCTTGATCATCTTCCAAAGCCCCTGGCGGCTGAAGATCGCGCCGCGGTAATTCACAAAAATCTGTTCAGGCCGTGCCTGCTTCACCAAAAGCGGCCGGCTGAGGTCAAGATAATTCCGCAGGCAATCCCGGGATATCTCATTGAAAGGCACGATCCGTTCCTTCCTTCCCTTGCCCAAAACACGCAAAAACTCCTCGTCCAGATACACGTCGGCCAATTTCAACTGGGTCACTTCAGAAATGCGCAATCCCGTGGCATACATCAACTCCAAAACCGCTTTGTCCCTTTTGCCGATGGTCGTGGATTGATCCGGCGCTTCCAGCAACCGGGCAATATCATCGATGGAAAGATACTTGGGCAGCTTGATCCATTTCTTGGGCAGGGAGACGGCGGAAACCGGACTGAATTCCAGCAGTTCATCCTGGAGCAGGTAGCGGTAGAAGCTTTTCAATACAGAGATCAGGTGGGCTTGGGAAGAGACAGCCCCGCCCCGCCGCCCTTCCTGGCGGATGAAATCCAGGATATGCGTTTCATCCACATGCAGATAATCCAGATGTTTTTTTTTTAGAAAAGCGAAAAACTTTTTCAACTCCCGGCGGTAGGACCAGATAGTATTGGCGGCAAATCCTTTTTCAAACTCCAGGTAAATTAAAAATTGTTCGAGGGGTGTACGCGGGGAAACGTTTTTAACCATGCTCAGAGGTAGGGATTGCTTTTCAATTCCTGCTCCAGGATGCTGGCCGCACCATGCCCGGGCAAAATGACGGTCGCGGCGGGAAATTTCCTGATCTTGTCCAGTGAGCTCCTCAACTGCAGCTCGTCTCCGCCCGGCAGGTCGGTGCGACCGACATCATCCTTGAAAAGAGTGTCGCCGGTAAAAAGCAGCCCCTCACCATAAAGCAGGATGGAGCCGGGAGAGTGGCCGGGGCTGTGGAAGACCTCAAGTTTCAGGTCGGCGGCGCCAATGGTTTCGCCGTCGGTCAAAAGACGGCTGGCAGCGGGCGGCAATTCGATCCCGAACATGGCGGCAATCTCACGGTTAACCTGCGAACGCATTTCCTTCTCGGCCGCCTCGTGCAGCCAAAGAGGGAGATGGAAATGGCTGAGCAGTGCTGCAACGGCCCCCACATGGTCGGCATGGCCATGGGTCAGGATCACGGCCTGAGGCAGAAGCTTCTCCTTTGCGATCAGGGCCGCGATCCGCTCCGTTTCCGCACCGGGGTCGATCACGAAGCATTCCAGGCTCGCAACGGAAAAAAACAAATAGACATTTGTCTGCAATTCACCGACTTCCAATTTTAAATATGGCACAGGTTCAGGCTCCGTATTTTTTAAACTTCAGGGCATTGGCCATCATCAGGGGTAAAACATCCATGGCGTAGAATGTTCCCAAAATGCCGGACACACAGTTTTTTTCACTGAATTTAACTCCGGACTTCAACGTCTGCCTTTGAAAAGACGCCTTGAGCAGCACCGGGTTGGGATGCCAGGAATGGGCTTTCAGCAACGCCGGGGTGGAATGGTCGCCTGTAACGACCAGGACATCGGGGGTAAGTTCGAGAATTTCGGGCAGCCAACGGTCAAATTCCTCGATGACAGAAACCTTGCCCGCAAAATTGCCGTCCTCCCCGTAAGAATCTGTTTTTTTGATATGCACGAAAAAGAAATCGTATTCTCTGTAATGCTTTTTCAAGGTAGCGACCTGGTCCTGGATGGTGCGGCCGCTATCCAGGATATCCATTCCCACCAGTTGGGCCAGGCCTTTGTACATGGGGTAAACCGCAATGGCTGCGGCTTTCAGCTTGAAAAGCTCTGCCAGGGAAGGAATGGCCGGGTACTGGGCAAAGCCGCGCAGCAGGCAGGTGTTGGCCGGGTGGAAATCTGTCAGTTCCGCGGTTAGGCGGTCGATGAAAATGTTGATGATACGTGCGGTTTTGGCCGCTGCTTCGCTCTTGGCCCGGGCGTATAAAATCGGCCGGCCGGTGGCTTCGGGATCGGCATCGGTCAACTGATCGCTTAAGGCCTCGCCCGTCAGGACCAGGACAAAACGGTGTTCCTCGCCCGAGTAAAGGCCTATCTCGACATCCTCGATCTTTTTTATTTTCTCGCGTAAATAAGCGATGATTTCACAGTTCTTTGCGGTTGGAATGCGGCCGGCGCGGCGGTCGGTGATCAAACCGTTTTCCAGGGTGGCGAAATTGCCACGAACGGCCACGCTTTTGGCGCCAACCGTAATTCCGACCCCCAGGGCCTCGAGTATGCCCCGGCCGATCTCATATTTTAGCGGGTCATAGCCGAAAAGGGAAAGATGGGCCGGGCCGCTGCCCGGGGTGATGCCCGGGGCAATGGAGTGGCTGAGTCCCAGCTCGCTTTCCGCGGCCAGCAGGTCCAGGTTCGGGGTGCGGGCCGTTTCCAGTTCGGTTTTGCCGTCAACAGGCAGGCCGCCCAAGCCATCCAGCACCAGCAGCACCATTTTTTTTTCATTCTCTATGCTGATCTTCCTGAACAGTTCTTCCCGTTCCATGGTTGCTCCTGTTTTTATTATCGCCGCAAGGGCGGTTAAAATCAAGCCCTTGCTTATATACGAAAAGCTCCACCTTGCCCCAGACTAAAGCAAAGGATAAAGGGCAGTTATTGCTCTTCGCCGCAGTAGGGGCAGGTCCTGACGCGCCGGCCCGTGGCCTTGCGGCAGTTCCAGCAGACATGGTCGGTGCGGCTTTCCCGGGCCTGGATGCGCTTCTGGATATCCTTCATTTCGGTCGTGTAATCGCGGTTCTTGCTGCCCATGCGCTCAAGGTCGTTCA
>JAHIKI010000065.1 GCA_018897435.1 Acidobacteriota bacterium
CATACTTGAATGGAAGCAGTCCTTGTGGCATAATATCTTCACCTCGTTGGTTATGGATTTTGTTTGATCTCAAAACCCATTATACCTTGTTCTATCAAGGCCAACGAGGTTTTTTTATTTATTTTGATGGGGAATCAGGGAGACTGCAAGCGATTGACAGGGTTGAACATTTTGCATTATAATAAAAAATGGAAGTAAAAAAAATTATTTTACTGTTCCTGGTTTTGCCCTTTGCATTCACCGCTTGTTCGCCGAAAGCCGCTAGTGTAAAAAAAGACAGACCGGTCGTGGTGATCCTGGGAATTGACGGAGCCTGCTGGAACTTGATCAATCCACTGGTCGCCAAGGGGCGCCTGCCGCTTTTTAAAGAGTTAAAAGAGAAATACGCCTGGGGAACCTTGCGCACCAGCACGCCCTCCAAAAGCCCGATCATCTGGACCAGCATTGCCACCGGCAAGAACCAGGACAAACATGGCATCGACGATTTTCGCTCCAAAGAAAAGGATGCCCGCGGCAAATTCTCCATGTTCACCTCAAGAGATATCCGGGAGCCGTTGCTCTGGGACATGCTTGACGTCAACCGCCGGCGCAGCGTATTGGTCAATTGGTATCTGAGTTATCCGCCCCAGCCGCTCAATGGCGTGAATGTGTCGGATTATTTCCGCAGCAGTGCCATTAGCAGCAGCGATAAAAAGAAAAGCATGCTGAGCCAAACAGTCTTTCCACCCGAGCGCTCTGCCGAACTGGTAAAATTCCTTGTCCCCGATTATTGGCAGGCCTTAAAAAGTATGAATCTGCCCGATTTTCCTGAGCTTTATAAACAAATGGATACTGGCATAGACTACCTGGACCTGCCCATCTTCAAAAACTACCCCGAATGGGTTGTGCAGGAAAAATTGGTGACCGATGTCGCCGACCACCTGTTCCGCAGCGAAGACTTCGATCTCTTCGCCGCCTATTTCAAAATGCCCGATGTGGTCCAGCATTTCGCCTTCATGTCTTTTATCGACGATGCGTACAAGAAGATCCTGGACCGTTCCTTCGTGAACGGCAAACTCCCCGATGCTCTTGAAACCCAAGCATATGCCAAAATAGCCGATATCGTCTGCCCGGTCTACCAGAACCTGGAGAGGACCATCGGTCGTTTTCTGGATAACGAGAAATACCGCGACGCCTATTTCATCATCCTTTCCGACCACGGCTTCTCTTTTTTCTTCCGTGAAAACACGGTCCGCTACAACCATGTCGGGCCGGAAATAGCCCCGGACGGGATCATCATCATGCGCGGACCCGGGATCAAGCCGGGAAAAATCAAGCTGGCCCGCATTTATGACATCGCGCCGACCGTGCTGTATCTTCTGGATCTGCCTTTAGACCGGCGCATGGATGGGGTGCCTTTGCTCAGGCTTCTCACTTTCAGGCACGACAGCCGCTATACGGTGTACAAGAAAAAAAAGCCGCAGCCGTTCAAAAGGAACCGGGAATTGGATGAAAAAAACCTGCAGGAGTTGAAGGCTCTCGGTTACATCAACTGATAAAACCGGCTGGGCCCCAGGTTCAATAATCCTGCCAGTCCGGTTTTTTTGGGCAGCGGCCGTAGGTGAGCAGCGCTGCCTGGTCCAGATCAAGATATTTCCCGCAGAAACCGTTGATATCCCTACTGCTGGTAGCATTGATCTCGGAGATGATGTCGGCGACTTTCTGTTCCTTGCCGAGATACAACTCCTGGCTGGTGTTGAAACGCATCTTGGCCACATTGTTTTCCAGGCTGAGGATGATGGATGACTTAATGTGGTCCTTGGCCCTCTCCAGCTCTTCGTCGCTGATGCCTTTTTTTCTTAAGCGCCCGATTTCACTGCGTACGGCTTTTAGGTAGGCGCTGACCTTATCGGGCTCGATAACGGCATAAATGAGTTGAACGCCGCATTCCAGGTAGGAATCGATGAAAGAGCTGACGGTGTAAGCCAACCCTTTTTCTTCCCTGATGCTTTGAAAAAGCCTTGAGCTCATCCCTCCGCCCAGGATATCGTTCATGATCATGATCGGATGGCGCAGGTGAGATACCAGGGAAATGCTGTCCAGGGCGGCCAGTACGTAGCACTGGTTCAGGGTCTTGTTTTTTTTATGAAACCGGCGCGGACGGAAGCGGGCGCGGGGAAATTTGAACTGCCGCGGGGTACGGGGGGGGTACGCTGCGAAAAAATCGCCGGCCAGGGCGACCAGTTCTTTGTGGCGGATATTGCCGGCGGCGGACAGCAGCATGTTCTCCGGGATGTAATGCTCCCGGTAAAAAGTGAAGACCTGGCCGCGGTTCAGCCCGGCGACATGCTTTTCCCTGCCGCCGATCGGATAGCCCAGGGCGTTGCCGGCGTATATCTTTTCATAAAAAGTCTCGAAAGCGTTGGTTTCCGGGTTGTCGGCGGCTTCCTTTATTTCTTGAATGATAACGTTTTTTTCCTTGACGAACTCATCCTTGGGGAAAGTGGAGTGGAACACGATATCGGACAGCAGGGCGAAGGATTCGTTCAGTTTTTCATCGATTGACTTGATGTAATACTGGGTGATCTCCTTGCTGGTGAAAGCGTTAAGCCGTCCCCCCAACCGGTCGGAAATGTCGGCGATCTGCTTCAGATCATGGCGGCGGCTGCCTTTGAATAGCATGTGCTCGATCAAATGGTGTACGCCGTTGCTGTCGGCAGTTTCGGCTCGGGAGCCGCTTTTCAGTGAGTAGCTGAGTGCGAAAGAAGGAAATTCGGGAAAATTTTCAGATATGACGGTCAGGCCGCAGGGTAATATTGTTTTTTCGACCATGGGGGCTGCACTCCTCTGGCAGGTTGGCATGATTATAGCATTCACGGCCGGATTTACCAATTTACCCCGCGGGTTTCCTCCCAAGCCTGTGGATGAATTCAGCTCCCAGATCGTGCCGCTATTCTACCGGGAATACCTGCAGGACGGGGCTTGCGCCGCGGCCTTACGCAAGGCCAAACTGGCTCTTTTAGACAAAACAATCCCCTTCCAGGACAACATCCGCCTCTCGCTGGCCCATCCCTTCCTGTGGGCCAATTATGTCCTGGTTCATTTCTATCGCTGAAAGTTTCTCAATCCCGGAAAAATTCTTCAAAGACCCTGATCATGTACAGGTGATCGGCTGTGCCGGCCGTTTCCCGGATCGAGTGCATGGCCAGCATGGCATTACCGACATCGACCGTTTGTATTCCCAGTCCGGCCGCTACCACCGCACCAATGGTCGAGCCGCCGGCCATCTTGACTGCTGTTTTAAAAAACGCTACACTTGCAGCCAGGAGCAACGATGATCGCCTTGCTGGAAGAGACGCGGGAGTTCCGCCGTGTGGCCGAGGTCCTGTTCATCAAAAGCTGGGCCGAAGCCAGTGCCGGCAACATGTCCCTGCGCTTAGCCGCTCCCCCCGCCCTTGACGAACTTAGACTCGATCCTGACAAAATCCAGGAGTCCTCAGTGGACATGACGGATCTGATCGGCGATTGCTTCCTGGTTACCGCCAGCGGCAGCCGCATGCGCGAAATCGCCGCCGAACCTGAAAAGGGCCTTTGCCTGATCCAAATCATTGACAAAGGACGTTTTTGGATCATTGACGGCTCCGAGAAATTGAGCAGCGAGTGGGCCACTCATGCCGGCCTGCATTCTCTTTTCAAGGAGAACCGCAGCGGCGAACGGGCCGTGGTTCATTGCCATCCGCTCAGCCTGATCGCCCTGAGCCATATTTTCAACTCTGAAAAAGAAATTAATGAGAGGATTTTCCGCCTGCAGCACGAGACACGTCTGTTCGTCCCGGAAATGCTTGGGTTGATCCCCTACGCCATTACCGGCTCCAAAGTCCTGGCCAAGGCCAGCAAGGAGAAGCTGAAGAAATATCGTCTGGCCCTTTGGGACAAGCATGGCGTCATTGCCTCGGGAAAAAACCTGAGCCAGGCTCTGGACCGGATTGAAATCGTGGAGAAAGCGGCTGCTCTTTATATGCAGCTGAAATCCCTGGGCCTGGAACCGGAGGGGTTGAGTGACAAGCAGATTGCCGAGACCCGGCGCGCCTTTAAAAAATGAAAAAAATTTTTCCGCTCATTTCGCTTTTCATGCTGACTTCGGTGCTGTTCCCCAACAAAGACCTGACCTATCGCTTGGAGTACCAGATCTGCGGCAGCGCGGTTTCGCGCCTGCTGCTGGTCATCCCCATCCGCGTTTATTATGATGCGTCGGCAGCGATCGACCTCAAGGCTCGCCCTGGGCCAGACGGCGCCGCCGTCTTCACCTATGCCGGCATTCCCCGCTCAGCTTACATCCTCAGGACGCTTGGTTACTCCGGTAAAACCCTGGCCCTGCTCAGCGCCGATCAGGACGAAGAGGACGGAAAGATTTTTGTC
This sequence comes from Acidobacteriota bacterium, assembly GCA_018897435.1. Taxonomy (GTDB): domain Bacteria; phylum Acidobacteriota; class Aminicenantia; order UBA2199; family UBA2199; genus UBA2199. Next base: position 4,399 of record JAHIKI010000065.1, read on the forward strand.
GATCAACTCTTGCTGCAATGGCAGAAGCAGGAACCTGAATTTGCCGAGCGGGTGAAAGTGATAAAAAAATTCCCCCACCGGCTGACAGCTACCGGTCCGGAAGCATTTGCCTTTGAAAGGGACGGCCATGGCTATTACAACAATTTCACTGTCGGCCTGGAACCGCGCTACAAATACCACCCTGCTCAAAGCGGCATTTATTTCAAGGTCTTTCCCACGCTGGCTGAATTACTAAAACTGCTTAACCACCGTTTCACCCCCGGTCAGGCCGGCGCTCAATTCGACCCGTTTCCCGCCGAGTGGACAGGCGACGGGCTTGATTTTTCCGACAACCTGAACCGGGTGGCGGTGCTGCTGGAAAAGATTGTCAAGTCGAAGGTCACGGTACAGCAAAAATCCCCTTTGCGCCTGCACTTCCGCGTTGGCGCCAGTAATTCTGAAGAGATGGAGATATGCGGGGAATCTTATCCCGATGTTCCGCTTTGGAAAGGATTCATGATCAAGGAAATTTTCCGCCGCGTACGGTTGCGGCAGGTGGACCGGGCGCTGCTTGCCGACGAATTGTGGATAGGGGTGCGCAACAGCAAAGGCCAGGGCGGTTTTTGCCGACTGCAACTGAAAATGATCGAATCTAAGGAGGACAAAAAATGAACGACAGCGCTTTTTTATTTCCCGGTCAGGGTTCGCAGGCTATTGGCATGGGGCTGGACCTTTTTGAGAAAAGTGAATTCGCCAAAAAAACCTTCAGACAGGCCGATGAGATCCTGGGATATCATTTGTCACGCATTTGCTTTACGGGTCCGGAAGAGGAGCTGAAGCTGACCTGCAATACCCAGCCGGCCCTGCTCATGGTTTCCTACATTCTTTATTCACTTTGGCAAAAGGAACCGCTGCTGGCGGCCGGGCACAGTCTGGGAGAGTATTCGGCCCTGCTTTGCGCCGGCGTGTTCACTTTTGAAGATGCGCTTACCCTGGTTCACAAACGGGGCAAATACATGCAAGAGGCGGTGCCGGTCGGCATGGGGGCCATGGCCGCTCTGATCGGCGTTGATATAGAGAATGTCCGCCAGATCGTGGCTGAAGTGAACCACGAGCTTGCGGGACTGCCCGCCGACCCCGCAGGGGTCAGGCGGGTTGTCAACCTGGCCAACTGGAACAGTGCCAGCCAGGTTGTGATCTCGGGTGAAAAAGGGGCGGTGGAGGAAGCGGTGCGACGCCTGGGGGTAAAAACGGTCTTTTTGCCGGTTTCCGCTCCTTTTCATTCAGAGTTGATGCTACCGGCTGAGGAAAAATTGGCCCTGGACCTCGACCGCGTGGTTTTTGCTGATCCCAGATTCCCGGTCATCAACAATTGGCAGGTACAAAAGGTCAGGAGTGGGGCGGACGCCCGCGCCGGTTTAAAAAAGCAGGTTTCACGTCCTGTCCTGTGGCATGCAACCATAGAGGCACTGCTCCTTGATCCAGGCGTTGCCAGATTCGCCGAGATCGGCAGCGGCAAAGTACTGGCCGGTCTGCTCAAACGCGCCGCCCGGGACAAGCAACGTGATATCCCGGTCGTGAATATTGAAAATCTGGCCGATATCGAAAAAAACCCCTGAATATCCCCTTCAGCCGCTTGGGGAAAAGAAAATCAGGCAAAAAACTCAAAAAAAGCCCTATAAAAACAAAATTATAATTACCAAGTAATATAGGCATTTAACAGAAAAAAAACTCCATAAGGCAAGCCTGTTTTGGATGTTCGGGGTGTCAGCATTTCCATATCCCCGATAAATCTATAAAAAAAACAAAAAAAACTTGACATTTTATTTCCAATATGTTAAAAAAATTTCAGTATGAAAATTACATACAGTGGAGAGTGCCATGTCTCTATTCGGTTTTAAAAAATCCAAACCCATCGTTGGACTTGACATAGGTTCATTTGCTTTGAAACTGGTGGAGTTAAAGGCGAAAAGAAAAGGAACGGAAACGCGCTATGAACTTGTCTCCATCGGCTATGAACCTGTTCCCTATCAATCCATCGTGGAAGGAAGCATCATGGATTCGACTGCTGTGGCCGAGGCCATTCAACATGTATTTTACGACAGCAAGGCCAAGACCAACCACATCGCATTTTCCGTATCGGGAAGTTCGGTTATTGTCAAGAGGATCGAAGTACAGCGCCTGAATCCCGACGAAATGCACGAGCACATCCTGTGGGAAGCCCGACCGCACATCCCATTCACCCCCGATGAAGTCAACATTGACTATGAGGTCATCGAATCTCCCGACTCCCCTCCTGACCGGGTGGGGGTTATTTTGTCGGCGGTCAGAAAGGAAAAAATGAATGATTATCTCAACGTGATCACTAGTGCCTCCAAGGTCGCTAATATCGTTGATCTGGATTCTTTCGCTGCCCTGAATAGCGTGCTGCTCAACTATGATCTGTACCGCGACAAGGTCCTGGCCATCATCAATATCGGGGCATCGATCTCCAATGTAATCATTTCCAAGGCTGGCCACCCTGTATTTGTCCGGGATATTGCTTTCGGCGGCAACCAGTTCACAGACCTGCTGCAGAAAGAATTGAATCTCAAATATGAAAAGGCCGAAGCGGTCAAAAAAGGCCGTGCCGTGGAGGGAATCTCCACCGCCGCCGTTAAGCCAATCATCAACATCGTGCTGAACGACCTGCGCAACGAAATCAAAAAGACGTTTGAATTTTACCGCTCCAACACCACAGAAGGACGGATCGACAACATCCTGCTCTGCGGCGGCAGCGCCAACCTGGAAGCGATCACCGATTATTTCTCTCAGGAATTTGATATCCCGGTTGAAGTGGTTAACCCTTTCAACAATATCGACATCAATTACAAAAAGTTTGATCTAAACTTCATCAAGGACATGGCGCCGTTGTTTACGGTTGCCGTAGGCCTGGCCCTGAGGGCCGTGGGGGATTCGAAATGATCAAAATCAATTTATTAAAACCGGAAAAAAAAGAGGTGGCCGCTGGGGGGACGACCATCAGCATTACCGAAGAGGCAAAGCCGAGCCAGTTGAGCCTGCCGGCGCTGATCGGCGCCATTGTCCTCACGGTTTGCGGCATCGGTTTGCTGTACTTCCTGCAATCCAGCGAACTGGCTTCTGAAAAAAAACTGTTCGACGACCGCACCCTCAGAAAGGCGGAACTCGAAAAAGTATTGAAGGAGCTGGCTGAAATTGAGACTACCAAATTGGAATTGGACAATAAGATCAAAATCATCAGCGACCTGAAACTGCAGCAAAAAGATGCGGTTTTCATGATGGACAAAATGTCCAGAAGCCTGCCCGAATGGGTTTGGCTGACCAATTTGGACTTCAAGGGCGGGGCGGTGTCCATCAGCGGCAAAGCGCTTTCCAACAATCTGATCGCGGATCTGATCAACAATCTGCAGAATTCGAATTCGTTTGCCAATGTCCAGTTAAAATCGACTACAAGAAAAAGGGAAGCCGGTATCGATATTTTTGAATTTCGGATCGAATGTCAGTTTATCCATCAGTCTGATCTCAATAAGGTGGTTTAAAATGGAAATTCAAAATTTACCTTGGTATGGGCAATTGCTGGTTTTTCTGATTGTCGGCACCGTCCTGTTCGGTATTTTTTATTTCGTCATTTATTCACCCACCCAGGACGAGATCGCATCCATCGTCGCTCAAAGCGAAAGACTTGAGGAGGAAATTCGCAAAGCGGAAAAAAATGAAAGCAAACTGGAAAAATTGAAGGAAGAAAAAGCACTCAATGAAAAGATCCTGGAAGACTTGAAGGGTATTCTGCCAGAGAAGAAAGAAGTGAGCCAGATCCTGCGCAAGATCCAGGCCATCGCCTCCAATGCCCGCCTGAAAACCTCATCCTTTAATTTCAGCAAGGAAACCAACCGTGAAATCTATCTGGAATGGCCGATCGCCATCAGCCTGGAAGGCAACTATCACAACCTGGGCATATTTTTCGACCAGGTTTCGCGCCTTAAAAAAATATTCACCATCGACGGGCTGCGTATCGCTCCCCTGCGTTCCCTGAGTTATGATTATACGATCCAGGCCAATTTTACCGCCACAACCTATATCTATCGCGAAGGCGGCAAAATCAAGAAAGCTGTCCCCAAACGCGCCCCGGCCCGCAGGCCTGCAGATCCGGATGCGGGGCTGAGACCAGGAGATGTATAAATGAAACCAATACTTGTTCTATTAATTTTATTATTTTCCATATTGGTGCAAGCCCAGGAAATTCCCATGGATATCCCCGAGGCGAATGATGAAGAGACGGCCGAGATAAGTGTTATGCCCGGAGAGTTCGTCTACAATCCTGAAGGTCGCCGCGATCCTTTCTGGAACCTGCTGCAGGGCAAGAGCGTCAAGGAAAACCGTGAGGCCATAGAAGGCATCGCCGGATTGATGATCGATGAACTGGAACTCGAGGGTATCGTCTTTGCGCAAGGGTCTTTCAAGGCATTGCTGAAAGGTCCGGATACCAGGCCGTATATCGTTAGCATCGGCGACAAGGTCTATGACGGGGAAGTCGTGGCCATGGACAGAAATTCCGTCAGTTTCAAAAAAAGCCTGACCTTGGCCCTGGCCGGCCAGAAAGAACGCATTCTTATAAAAACCTTAAATCCTGAAGAGGAGGAAATGAAAGAAAATGAAAAAAGCGACAAGTAGAATTTTGTTGATAGTTCTCTTTTTATTATTCGGCCTGGGGCTCGATGCCAAGGTGACCATCAACAAAATTGAATATTTCCCCGGCGAGGATTTCGTGCAACTGCACATGCAAACCGACAAGATTCTCCCCATTCCCGATATTTTCTATCCCCAGAAAGACAACCTCAACCGCTTGGTCATGCGTATCAAGGATGTCGATTTCAAGGTGGAAAACAATTACCTTACCTTTGATTCGCCCGTGATCCAGGACCTGAGCATCAAAAATTCCGCTGATTTTACCGACGTTGAGATCACTTTGAAAAGCGATGTCAATTACCGTGTCTTCACCAACCAAACCGGGTTGTATATCGAATTCCCCGTACTCAAGGGGCTGGCGACAGCAAATGAGAAAAGCGTCGTTGTCGATCCGCAGCCTAAGCCAAAAGCCGCCCAGGATCCGCTTGCGGTCCGGACCGTTGCTGCGAGTTCCGGCCGGGTAAGTGTTCGGGACGTGAAAGTGGCTTCTGCGCAACCCGGCCATGTTTGCTTCGAATTCGCCTTGTCGGAACAAACCGAATATCGCGTCATCCCGCTCGAACAGCAGCCGGTGCGCCTGGCCATCGACCTGAAGAACGCCCAGTCCAGGAAGATCCTTAAAACCGTGAATTTGCAGAATGTCAAAGCCATCCGCGGCGGCAATAATTCAGCCGAAGTCTACCGCATCGTCTTTGATCTGAATTACCTGAAGTATTTTTCGGTGCAGGCCAAGGGCAACCTGCTGCAGGTGGAATTTTTTGATAACCCGCAGCAGAGTCCGGCGATCCCGGTTGTGGCTCAGAATCAGGATATTGCGGACGTTTCCTCAACGCCGGCCCAAGCGGTGCTGAAAACCGAACCTACGGCAACGGCAAAAGTGCAAAACAAGATCCTTTTGACCACTGCCGCCGAATCCAAAGCCAAGCCCGCGGCCGTAGACAAGGAATTTTTTGGCCCGGAAAAATCCAAGGCCGAGGACGAGGTGGCGAATCTGCAGGACGACGTCCCGGTCCAGGAAGAACCGGGACAGGTTGGCAACCTCGATTTCCAGAAGAAAACCGTTGATGAAGGCCGGCCGCAGTTTTCCGGCGACCCCTATGATTTTTCCTTCAAGAATGCCGATATCAGCAACATACTGAAGTTTATCTCCAAAATTACGGGGTTGAACATGGTCATCGACCCCGATGTGACCGGTCGCTTCACTTGCGAGCTGGTGCAGGTCCCCTGGGACCAGGCCCTGGAACTGGTCCTGAAAGTCAATGGCCTGGACATGGTCCAGGAGGGCAATATCCTGCGCATTGGCAAGGTGGAAAAACTGGCCCAGGAGTCCAAGCGCAGGCAGGAGCTACGCGATGCGCGCGAAATGGAAGGCAACCTGGAAGTTTCTACCCGCACCCTGAGCTACGCCAAGGTCAAGGACGTGCAGGCGATCCTGAAAAAGCAGTTGAGCCCGCGTGGCGAGCTGGTCATCGACGAGCGCACCAACACCCTGATCATCTCCGAATTGCCGGATCGCTTCAAGGTCATTGACGGCTTGATCGACACCCTGGATGCCGCCAATCCCCAGGTACAGATCGAGGCGCGCATCGTGGAAGCCTCTACCAACGCCCTGGACGCTTTCGGCATCCAGTGGGGATATAACGCCATCGCCAATGCCGCGCATGGCAACCAGACCAACCTTGTTTTCCCCAATTCCATCGTCAGCGGCGCCGTCACCCCCACCGGCTACGCCATCAATTTGCCGGCGGCGAGCAGCGTCATATCCCCGAGAATTTCCCTGGGCAACATCGCCGGCACCTTCAACCTGGACGTGGCCTTGACCGCGCTAACCAAAAAAGGCAAGGGCCGGCTCATCTCCTCGCCGCGGGCCACCACGCAAAACAACATGCCGGCCGAGATCACCCAGGGCCAGCGCATACCCATTCAGACCAACCAGAACAACACCATCACCACCCAGTATATCAACGCCGCCCTGGAGATGAAAGTGACGCCGCAGATCACGGCCAGGGGCTCGGTGATCATGATGATCGATATCAAGAACGATGTGGCCAATAGGGAATTTCAAGTTCAGGAAATTCCAACCATCACCACCCAAACGGTCAAGACCACGGTCATGGTCGCCGACGGCGGCACCATCGTCATTGGTGGCCTTTATAAAATCCACGAATCCAGCAGCAGTGACGGGGTGCCGCTGCTGAGCAAGATCCCGCTGCTGGGTTCGCTGTTCCGCAATTCAAATAAATTCGCAGAACAGAAGGAATTGATTATTTTCATCACTCCGCGTATCATTAAATAGGAGGGAAAAATGAAAATGAAAATTTTTGCTTTGATCATAATGGTGTTGCTGCTGACCGGCTGCGTTGCCAAGGAAAATGACAGCACATCCTCAAGTTTCCTGGTGATCAATTCGTTGACCGGCACCGACCTGCAGGGTAATGAAGGGTCCACCACGGTCTTTTCCGATGTGGACATCGCCGGCAGCATCATCAACGACAATGCCGTGGCATCGATTTCGGCACTAACATATAATCCCACTGAAGATTCCGTAGAAAACGATATAACCTACTACATGAATGTTATTGTCGACCAGATCGATGTCGAGTTCAAGCGCACCGACGGCCGCAACGTGGAGGGGGTCGACGTGCCCTACCGCTTTACCCAGCCCATGAACTGGCTGGTACAGGTGGATGCCGTTGAAGAAATTCCTTTTGTTCTGATCCGCCACGTGGCCAAACTGGAAGCGCCCCTGCTGGCCCTGCGCGAAGTCCCCAGCCAGGGCTTCGTCCTGCAGCTGGTGGCCATAGTGACCATCCACGGCAAGGATCTCGGTGGGCACCGGGTGGCGCCGGTGAGCGGTTATATCAGCGTCTGGTGCAGCAATTTCGCCGATCCTGCCACATCGGCCGGCGGCAGATAGGAGGCATTGAACATGAAAAAGACACTTTTTCTTTTGCTTTTAATCAGCTTGGTCCTGTCCGTTTCTTCATGCAAGCGCAGCGCTATCGACGATCCGGACTGGGACAGCCCGGTTGGTTTTTATGTGCTACTTGAGGGTTCGGCCAACCCGGCGGTGCTGCTCATCGACGGCAATATCCACACCAGCAAGATCTATGTGCGAGCCAGCGATTCCAAGGGAAATTCCTTGCCCGGTAAAACGATATACCTGGCGCAGTTTGACAGCGCCTCGCACCAACAGGTTAGCTGGGGTTATTTCGAGAACAACGCGTCGACCATTCAGAAGGTGACCAATGCCAACGGCGAGATTAGTGCCACCTATTTTTGGCCGGTGGAATGGCTATCCAGCTCCATGTATATCCATGCTTTGATGGTCATTGATGGCCATAGTTATAGTGACACTCTTCCTCAGGATTATATTTCCTTAACCCTGGTTAGATCCGATAGCCACTCAAACAATGGCCCGGTTGTAAATATCTTGAGTCCGTCGGATAATGCTGTGGTCAGTGGAACGGTAGCTATTTCGGCAGTGGCGATTGATGCTGCCGATGGTATTAAGAGGGTAGATTGCTATATCGACGGCCAAATGATTGGCTACCAGGCTGGTTCTGCCACTTCGGACAGTTATTCTTTCAATTGGGATACAAGCGAGTATTCTAACAACCGTCATACAATCGATGTCGTGGCTATTGATAATGCGGGGGCGAGTGGTTCGGATAGCGTAAGGGTGACGGTCAACAATACTCAAAGTGACAGTCCTCCAGACGTAGTCCTAATTTATCCCCTTGATAAATCAAACATAGCACCCGGGCAAATCATGGTTTTGGCTAATGCCGAAGATGATATAGGTATTAACCATGTTGATTTGTATGTCAACGATGTTTTCTTTGGTAAAACTGATTTTAACGGCGCTCGTGTTGCTAATTTCCAATTAGCCTATACAATGACAAATGCTGAGACTAAGTTCTATGTGATTGCCTGGGATACCATCGGTCAGAAGACCGTATCGAACATAGCTAAGGTGAATGAACCATAAGCTCGTTGCCAACCGGCGGGAGAGGAAGAAATTCCTCTCCCGCTTTTCAAGGGGTGAATGTTAGATATGGCTGCTGGATATGCTAGAATGAGGCGTATAGACAATTTGTATTGAGAGGTAAAATTGGCCAATTTTCAGAATGAAAGAGAGCAACTGGCACAGTTGGAAGACCTGTTCCAGCAAAACAAATTCATCGATGGCTTGGCCCAGGCTGACGTGGTGATCAAACAGTTTCCGGTTTCCTTTCAATTGCGGTTCCTCAAATATAAATTTTTGCGCGCCTTGGAAAAAAGCGAGGAAGCCATGCTGCTGCTGCGTGAAATGCATGGCATGTTCGGCGATAATATCATGGTCCTGAAAGAACTGGCTGACTTGAATTTTCAGCAGCAAAAACATCCCGAGAGCCTGCTTTATTACAAGAAACTGCTTTTTTTGGATTCATTCAACACGGTTGCCCAGGAGCGGGTCAAGCAGCTCCAGGGGCTGCTCGAGGCCGGTATGACCGCCAAATTAGCCGATACCAAAGTAGAATTGTCTCAGGAATATAGCATGTCCCGGAAACTCTCCTCGCCGCCCCAGATCACTTTTGAGGGCGAAAGCGGACCAACAGTGCTGACGGATGAAAAGGGATCACCGCGGCCAGGTGAGGAAAAGACTTTTGAAACGGAAAGCGCCGCCGAACTGTATTTCAAGCAGGGTCTTTACCGTGAATCCCTGGCCATTTACAAGAATCTGTTTGAAAAAACCGGTCGCACCGACTTTTTCATGAAGATCAAGGCCATACTGCTGCTGCTGCGTACCGAAAAAAGCAACCAGGTCATCGAACAACTGCAGAGGTTTTTGCAACTGCTCCAACAAAGGGGAAGCCAAATTGTTTAGAACGATTTTTAATGACATACAGGCCCGCAATCCGGAAATTTACCTGATAGGGATTTGGGGTAAGGACGGGCTGGAATTGGAAAAAGCGGTGTACCTGCCTCCCGACGCCAACATGGACCTGCTCGGCGCCGAGCTGGCCGAAGTGGTCGGGAAACTGGACAACCTGGAAGTGACCCATGCCGATTTCCATATCGAATATATTTCCGGAAAATTCAAGATCATGGTTCATTCATTGAACAGCAGTTATTTCCTGCTTTTTTTTTCCGGACCGAATTTGATTTCCGGGAAATTGAATTATTACCTGAATTTAAAAAAAGACAGTATCCTCGCTTTGCTTTGAACCAAGCATTTCCACTAAATTTTTCAGGAGTATAAGCCATGGGAATTTTTAAAAAATTCAAAGTAGTTCCCGATCTGCCGGAAAAGCTGAAGCCGCTGCTGGTTATCGCCTCCAACCTGTGGCTGACCTGGAATCCTGAAGCCATCAAACTTTTCATAACCATGGACGCTGATTTGTGGGAAAAAAACCAGCACAACCCGATCCGCATGCTGGGTGAAATCAGCCAGGAAAAGCTTGATGAACTGGCCCATGATGAAGGGTTTTTGAGTGAGGTGCAGCGGGTAAGCGAGCAGCTGGACCAGTACCTGCACCTGTTACGCAGCATCAACCATACCCAGCATGTCAGCATTGCCTACTTTTCCGCAGAATACGGTCTGAGCGATACCCTGCCCATTTATTCCGGAGGACTGGGGGTCCTTTCCGGCGACCATGTCAAAGCGGCCAGCGACTTGAACCTGAATTTCCACGGCGTCGGATTGCTCTACCAGTTGGGTTATTTTCAGCAATACTTGAACATGGACGGCTGGCAGCAGGATTTTTACCAGGTCAACGATTTCTACAATATGCAGGTCCAGGAAGTGAAAAAGCCGGACGGACTGCCTTTGGAAATCGAGCTGGATTTTCCCGGTCGCAAGGTTTATGTCAAGGTCTGGCAGATAAAGGTGGGAAGGGTTTCCATCCATATGCTTGATTCCAATATTGACAAGAACAGTGACTACGACCGGCGCTTGACTTCCCAGCTTTACGGGGGCGGGCCCGAAATCCGCCTGCAGCAGGAGATCATCCTGGGCATCGGTGGTGTGAAGATGTTGGCAGCCCTCGGCATCCAGGTCACCGCCGTGCACATGAACGAGGGCCATTCCGCTTTCACGCCTTTCGAGCGGGCCAGAACCTTGATGAAAAACGACGGCCTCAGCTTCACCGAGGCCATGGAACTGGTGCGCCAGTCGAGTGTGTTCACCACCCATACCAATGTCCAGGCCGCCCATGATGTCTTCAGCCCCGAACTGTTGAAAAACTATTTCGGAAACTACCTAAAGGAATTCAACATTCCCTTGAACGAATTTTTGGCCTTCGGCCGGGTTGATCGTGACAACCAGCAGGAAAATTTTTCCATGACCGTGGCCGCCGTGAAAAATTCTGCCTTTGTCAACGGCGTTTCCACCCTGCACGCCCAAGTGGCCAAAGATATCCTGAAAAATCTCTGGCCGACCGTGCCGTTGGAGCATGTTCCCATTCAGTCGATTACCAACGGCATCCACATCCCCTCCTGGGTTTCTTTTGAAATGAACGACCTGTTCGAAAGGTATCTGGGCGGCAAGTGGCGCGAAAAACAGGATTACCGCGATGCTTGGGAAAAGGTGCTGAATATCCCCGATCCCGAACTCTGGAACGTGCATGAGATTCGCCGCCGGCGCCTGATCGCCTTCACCCGTCAACGATTGCAAAAGCAACTGATTGCCAAGGGTGCTTCGAACCTGCTGGTCAGTGAATCGCAGGAAGCCTTGAATCCGGTGGCCCTGACCATCGGTTTCGCCCGCCGCTTCGCAACCTACAAACGCGCTTACCTTATCTTCAAAGATCGGGAGCGGTTGCTTAAAATACTGAATAATCCGGCACGGCCCGTGCAGCTGATCTTCGCCGGCAAGGCCCATCCCCAGGACCAGGCCGGCAAGGAACTGATCAAGGATATCATTTCTTTCATGTCGACAGAGCACCTGCGCGGCAAGATCGCTTTTGTTGAAGACTATGACATCAACGTGGCCCGCTACCTGGTTTCTGGTGTTGATATTTGGTTGAATACGCCGCTGCGGCCGTTTGAGGCCTGCGGCACTTCGGGCATGAAGGCCGCCTGCAACGGAGTCTTGAATTTCAGTGTTTTAGACGGCTGGTGGGACGAGGCCTATGACTTGAAGAACGGTTGGGCCATCGGCAACCGCGAAGCCTACACCGACAAGGAATACCAGGACGAGGTCGAAAGCAAGGCTATTTATTCCATTCTTGAAAAAGATATCATTCCCCTGTTTTACGAAAGGGGCGCCGATGGCCTGCCGCGCGAATGGATCCGCATGATGAAGCATTCCCTGGTCACCATCGCCTCGCGCTACAATACCAATCGCATGGTCAAGGAATATTTCAACAAATTCTATAAAAACGCTGCGGACAACTACGCCAAGCTGAGCGCCGATGGTTTCGCCGCCTGCCGTGAACTGGTCAAGTGGAAGGGCAGGATGAAGAACGAATTCCCGGCCGTGCGCGTCGAGAACGTTCAGGCCGACACCAACCGCACCTACAAGAGCGGCGAGCAATTCCGTGTGCAGGCCGACCTTTTTTTGGGCAAGGTCCAACCCGGGGAAATACGGGTCGATGTATATTACGGCACTATCGTCGGCGAAGACATTTTACAGAATTCCGCCTTGGTCTCTCTGGGCGATGTTGAAAAGATCGAGGAGAGCCGCTTCCGCTTCAGCGGCGTCATCCCCTGCACCCGCACCGGCAGCTTCGGTTTCAAGCTGCGCGTTACGCCTTTTCATGCGTTGCTGAGCGATCCCAATCAGATGAATCTGGTGCTGTGGAGCTGAGAAGAGATCAGTAAATAGTGATTAGTCAAGAGGGGAGCCCTTTTGTGATTTTCAGATCCCCCCTTGTCCCCCCTTCGGTAAGGGGGGAATTCAGAAGGATTGGAAAAATTGTGTAATTATATCCCAAGCTCTGACTTTAAACCCCCTTTAATTAAAGGGGGGTGGCGAAGCCGGGGGGATTCTAAGGTCGAAAAAGGGCTTTTAAACTATTTCCTCTTGCCTTTTACTTTGAATCTCTCTCAATAAGGGAAATATAGAACAAGTCGTTGTTCAGTTCAGAAGGCAGGAGATAACAGCCGAATTTCGTCTTCTTCACACGGTAGTGGTATTTTTCCAGCAGCGGCTGAATGGCCACCGCCTGCAGGCCGCGGCTGGCGGCAACTTTTTCCACCACCGCCTCGCTCTCTTCATGGATAAATGAGCAAACGGCATACAACCAACGGGCGTGCGGGAAGCGTTCGACCAGGCTGGCCAGCATGAGACGTTGCTGGCGGGCATTTTTTTCGATCATTTCTTTGCTGATCTTGCTTTTTAAATCGGGATTTTTGCGCAAGGTGCCGCTCGAGGTGCAAGGGGCATCGAGGATGACCAAGTCGGCTGCCTCCCGGCCTTGCGGATACTTGAAGATATCGGCAACGAAAGGGAAAATCGTGTTCAGGTGCAAACGGCGGATGTTTTGCTCGAGCAGGCGCAGCCGCTGCGGGCTGATATCGCTGGCCCATATTTTTACATCGGGTCGCAAGCAGGCCAAGGTCAGTGATTTGCCTCCCGGGGCTGCGGCCACGTCGCAGACGGTTTTTTCGGCAGTAGCGGCCGCCAGCAGGGCTACGGCCTGGGAACCGCTATTCTGGATGTAAAATCCGCCCAATTGTTCCGGGTTTTCCAGTACCTGGCCGGCGGCCGTGGTTTCGAAACAGTCCAGCTGCTGCAATTCACGGTAGGGGATGCCTACGGTGTTCAGGGCCTGGCGCGCCTGGTCCATTGTCATCTGCTTAGGGTTGAAACGCAGGTGAAAAGCGGGTTCGCGGTCCAGGTATTCCAGGTCCGCTTCCGTGGCGGCCGACACCTGCTGCAGGCTGGCGAGCAGCCGTGCCGAGATGGAGAATTTCAAGCCAGGGTTTTCGCTGCTGCTGACGGATTTTATTACCTCCTGCTTGCGGCGCAGCAGTTGGCGCAATACGGCGTTGACAAAAGGCTTCTCCTTCTTGGCCACGGCATTCACTACTTCGTTGACCACCGCGTATTCGGGATAGGAATCCGAATACAACAGCAGGAAAACAGCGATTTTTAAAAATACATGCGTGGCTGTAGCCGGCGCCTGGTTTTTATTTTTTAGAAAAAGGCCGATAACATGTTCCAGGACTATGTCCTTGCGCACGACCCCGTATACCGTGCGTGTCAGCGCATTTTTGTCGCTGCCGGAATAATGCTCCAAAAATCTTGTCAACAACAGGCGCAGATTGGTTTGCGGGTCGGTAAAATAATCACACAGGACGCTGGCGGCCGGGCTGATGAAATTCACGATAACAGCTCAGGGAAGCGGTTTCCCAGGGAAAACTGCCAGGGGCTCATGGCCTTTTTGCCTTCGGGTTGAATATCGATAATTTCCAGGACCGTTTTTAAACCGCAACCGACCAGCAGGCCTTGGGCGTCCAAGGCCAGTATTTGGCCTGCCTGGCCGTGGTGTTCTTTGCCGGACACTCTGGCGTTCAGGATTTTAATCTGCCGCTTTTCCAGGCTGAAAAACAACCCGGGCCAAGGTGTGAAAGCCCGCAGCCGGTCGTAAAGGCGTTGGGCCGGCAGCCGCCAATCAACTTGGCCTTCGCTTTTTTTGACCGCCGGTGCCAAGGTAGCCAGGGAATCGTCCTGGGGATGCTTGCGGATCTTGCCCGAAAAAATCTGGTTCAATGTTTGCAACAGGAAGGGAGCGGCCCTTTCACCCAGGCGCAACTGATAGGAGGTGGTGGTGTCTTCGGGACGGATGGCGATCTCTTCCTGTGCCCAGACCGGACCGCTATCCATGCGGCTGCTGATCTCAAAAATGGTAATGCCGCTGCGGCTCTCCCCGTTTTCAAGGGCGCGCTGCACCGGCGCGGCCCCGCGGTAGGCAGGCAGCAGAGAAAAATGGACATTGATCGTCCTGTAGCGGGGCAGGGAATAGACGGCTCTGGGAATGAACTGGCCGTAGGCCACGACAACGGCGATGGCCGGATCGATGCGGCGCATGGCCAATTCCAGCTCCGGCTCGCGCAGGTCGGGCGGCTGAATGTAGGGCAGGCGGTTCTCCATGGCGAACTGCTTGACCGCAGGGACGAGCAACTGGCGGTTGCGTCCGCCGCGAGTATCCGGCTGGGTGATGATCAGTTTCAGGTTGAAATTTCTGTTCAGCTCTTTGAGGATGGGCAGGCCGATGGCCGCGGTTCCGAAAAAAAACAACTCACCATTGGCCACTTTTTCTCTTTTGGCTGATCTCTTTTTTGACCAGGGTGCGTTTCAAACTGGATAAGCGGTCCACGATCAGCATGCCGTTGAGGTGGTCGATCTCGTGCTGCAGCACCCGGGCCTTCAGGCCGTCGAATTCGGCGCGCAGTTCTTGGCCGTCAAGCAGGGTAGCCTGCAGAAAAATTCGGGCGCTGCGCTTGATGGGCAGAGAATAGCCGGGAACCGACAGGCAACCCTCCTCGCTTATCTCATAGCCATCGGCTTCAATGATCTGCGGGTTGATGATGATCAATAACTCTTCCGGATTTTCCCCGACCGAGAGATCCAGGGTGAGCAGCTGAACGGATTCGCTCACCTGGGGCGCGGCCAGGCCGATCCCCGGGGCTTGGTGCATGGTTTTTACCATGGCCGCGGCTAGGTCGGTGATGTGCCGGTCGATGTCGCGGATTTCCCGCGCCTTCACTTTCAGCACGTCTTCGCCGTATTTGCAGATCTTTAGTATCCCGGATTCCACGGCATGATTATATTTTTTCGCCGGACACTTGTCAATCAATAGCAGTCAGTAGTCAGTAGCCAGTAGTAAGTAGGAAGAGGCAAGAGGCGATAAGCTATGGGCAATAGGTTAGAGGTCATGGGCAATAGGTTAGAGGTCATGGGTAATGGGTTATAGGTTGGAAGACATCGGCTATTTCCATCTTTCCCATCACCTATCACCCCTCACCCATAACCTTGCTCTTCTTCAATCTCGAACGTCGAAAATCGAACCTCATTTAAATAACCAATTGCAAAAGAAGCGGCTTTGTGATATTTTTTCCAGACTGCCGGCCGGTGAGCCGGCCGATGGGAGTAGCTGTGGCCAGAATTCAGGTTTTAGCTGAAAGCGTGTTTCGCAAGATCGCCGCCGGCGAGGTGATCGAACGCCCGCTTTCCGTGGTCAAGGAACTGGTGGAAAACGCCATAGATGCCGGTGCCAGCGAGATCGCCGTCGCCATGCTGTCCGGCGGCAAAGAAATGATTCGCGTCGAGGACAACGGTGGCGGCTTTGGCGCAACCGACATCGAGATTGCTTTCCAACGCCACAGCACTTCCAAGCTGGTGGAACTGGAAGACCTGGACCACTTGCTGACCCTGGGCTTTCGCGGCGAGGCCCTGCCTTCCATTCTGGAAGTGGCCGAAATCGACCTGGACACGGCCGACAACAACGAGGGCCGTGGCTGGCACTGCCGTTTCCGCGGCGGCAGGATGCAGGAGAAAAAACAGGTCTCCTGTCGCCGAGGCAGCGCCGTGACGGTGCAGCAGCTGTTCGCCAATTTCCCGGTACGCCGCAAGTTCATGAAAAGCGACCAGGGGGAGATGCGTCCGATTGGTGCTTTTCTGGAAAATGCGGCCCTGGCCCGTCCCGCCATCGCCTTCACCATGCAGCACAACGGCAGGACGGTATTTTCCTACCCCGCGGCCGCGAACCTCTCTGAACGCATCTACCAGGTCTTCGGCAAAGAGTTTTTGGACGATTTGCGGCCCGTGGATTTTGCCTCCGGCCACTTCGCACTCAATGGTTTTATTTCGGCGGCGCAAACCGGCGTCAGCGGCAAAGGACGCCAGTTTTTCATGGTCAACGGCCGGCCGGTCAAGGAAAAAACCTTGCTGGCCGCTTTCAACAACACCTATCAGCCCTACTTGGAAAAATCGCGCCGTCCGGTCGGGGTGCTCCATTTTACCGTTCCTCCCAACCAGATCGATGTCAATATCCATCCCATGAAGCTGGAGATCCGTTTCCTGGACAGCCAGCGTGTATACCAGTTCCTGCAGCAGGCCATCGACGCCACCCTGGGGAGGCAGCCGCGCCTGCAGGCGGCGGCGTTCCACGAATTTTCTCAACCTGCGACTTTTACCTGCCCGGTCGCCGGAACCGATGCGACCTCCGCTGAAGCGCCCGCGCTGTTTGCCCGGGCAGTACTTGATTCCGGGGATGATTTTTGCGTGCTGGGCCAATACCTTAATTCTTATATCGTGGTCGAAAAAAGTGGTGAACTGCTGATCATTGACCAGCACAACGCCCGGGAAAGAGTACTGTTCGAGCGCTTGCAGGCCGGCTACAATTCCGGCAACGCCGCTTCGGCTCAGGCCCTGTTCCCCCTACTGCTGGAATTATCTCCGGCGGAACGGTCGGCCCTTGATGAAAGCAAAATGATTTTTTTTAAAAAAGCAGGTTTTGACATCCGTCTCTTGAGCGGCTCGGCCATTGAAATCAAGGCATTCCCGCAGTTTTTAAACGAAGCGGGCATCCGCGATTCCCTGCGCGCCGCCCTGCGCGAATCCCCTGCCGGGGACAGGTCGTCCGCTGAATTGAACGATGATGAACGTTGGCTTGCCGCCCTGGCCTGCCACGATGCCGTCAAGGTTAACCAGCGCTTGCAGCCTGAACAGCAGCAGGCTTTGGTCCGGGACCTTTTTGCCTGCGCCCATCCCTATTTTTGCCCGCACCGCCGTCCGATCATCGTCACCCTGACCCAGGCCGACATCGAAAAGCAACTGAAACGACGCTAAAACAAAGCAAGAAGTCATGAAAATAAAAAGAGACAGCATATCAGCTGCCAAAGACAAAGGCGGATTTGCCGAAAAAAAAGAATTCCGCCTCCTTGCCCCGCCTATTGCAGTCCGCCATCCTGACCGCTCGCGAAGCCGTGTTCCTCACCGACCGCCAAGGAATGATCTGCTTTGCCAATCCCGCCGCCAACCAAAAGTTTTTCCCGCCAGTGAAAAAATACCTGGATAAAGACTCGGTATAAGGTGTAAGGCATACGGTTTACGGCGAAGAAAATAACATCAAAACCCAGCCTTAGTCCCTTCAATTTCTTTTTCAGCCGTTTGCCGTCCGCCGATCTCTTCAACCTCGAACCTCGAACTTCGAACATCGAACCTTTTTGACATTCGTACTGGGCTATGTTACCATTGCGTTTCACTTTGGCTTCCCAGCCAATCCAAGCGGATGGAAGAGGTGTGAAACATGTTCAAGTCCCTGGTTCCGAAAAACGAAATTTTTTATGAACTCTTCGACCAGATCAGTGCCAATACGGTCGAAGGTGTGCAGACCCTGGTCAAAATGCTCTTTGATCGAATTCGATTCCGGGGTTGACAACAACTCGAAAATTGGTAAAATGAAACCTATATATTCTCCAAAACAATTTCCACAATCATTTTAATTATAAGGAGAAAAAAGTGGCACAAAAAAATCGGATATTTTCAGGAATGGTCGTCTGCCTGGCGATGATTCTTGGATTCTCCGGCTGCGGCCGGCCAAACAAGAAGGACAGTGCCATTCAGATCAAGGGCTCGGACACCATGGTCAACCTGGGCCAGGCCTGGGCCGAAGCGTTCATGCAGGCCGACCCCAAGGTCTCGGTGGCCGTAACCGGCGGCGGCTCGGGCACGGGCATCGCTTCCCTGCTTTCCAACACCTGCGACATCGCCGAACTTTCGCGCGAGCTCAAGTCCGAAGAAATCGCCATGGCCAAGCAGAAGGGCTTCGAACCCAAGCAGATCATCGTGGCTTTGGACGGGTTGGCCGTTGTGGTGAATACCGCCAATCCGCTTTCGCAACTGACCTTGGACCAGCTGGCCGCGATCTTTTCCGGTTCCGTCAGCAATTGGCAAGAGGTCGGCGGTGCCGACCTGCCTATCGTGCTCCTGTCGCGCGAAGTCAACTCCGGTACCCACGTCTATTTCAAGGAACACGTGCTGCGCCGCGGCAAGGAAAACCAGGTGGAATTCGCCGCCAGCGCTTTAATGCTGCCCAGCTCCCAGGCCATCGCCGACGAAGTGGCCCAGAATCCCGGCGCCATCGGTTACTACGGCATGGGCTACATTTCCGCGCGCGAGAAGGCCCTGGCCATCGCCATGGACTCCGCTTCCCCCTACATCCAGCCGACTATTGAAAATGTCGTCAGCCAGGCCTATCCCATTTCGCGCCCCCTGATCATGGTCACCCACGGCAAGCCTTCGGGGCTGGTGGCCCGCTTTATCGATTTTGTCCTCAGCCCGGAAGGACAAAAGATCGTGGTCAAGATCGATTTCGTGCCGGTAAAAAACAATTAATAGAAGATGAAGCCCATCCGCGTCCACAAGCTGAAAGAATGGTTTATCGAAAAATCCATTTTGCTTAGCGGCATTTTTTCCGTTTTCTTTGTGATGCTAATTTTTTTGTTTTTGCTGCGTGAGGGATTCTCACTTTTTCGCGGTGAAAGCGTGCTTGATTTCCTTTTCGGTAAAAGCTGGTATCCGATCTCTGACCCACCGCGTTTCGGCATCCTGCCGCTGATCCTCGGCTCGCTGCTGGTCACTTTGGGTGCGGCCGCCATTTCGGTGCCCATCGGCATCGCCGCCGCTTTGTATATTGCCGAAATTGCGCCGCGTCGGCTCAAGGAAATCCTGAAAGCCGGCATCGAGCTCCTGGCCGCCATTCCGTCGGTGGTCATCGGCTTCATCGGCATGATCACCCTCGGACCCTGGATCAAAAATTTATTCAACATACCTACCGGGCTGACGGCACTGACCGGATCTGTCACCCTGGCCTTCATGGCCATGCCCACCATCGTTTCCATCGCCGAGGACGCCATCA
Source organism: Acidobacteriota bacterium (assembly GCA_018897435.1). Classification (GTDB taxonomy): domain Bacteria; phylum Acidobacteriota; class Aminicenantia; order UBA2199; family UBA2199; genus UBA2199. The sequence goes on from JAHIKI010000065.1 coordinate 23,937, forward strand.
CCGCCGTGCCGCGCCAGTACCGCGAGGCGGCCACCGCCATGGGCGCCACCAAATGGCAGACCACCTGGCGCATCGTGGCCCGCGCCGCCCGCCCGGGCATGCTGGCCGCGGTCATGCTGGGCATCGGCCGGGTCATCGGCGAAACCATGGCCGTGATGATGGTCACCGGCAACGCCGCCATCATCCCCAGGAGTTTCCTGCAGCCGGTGCGCACCCTGACCGCGACCATCGCCGCCGAAATGGGCGAGTCGGTGCAGGGCGGGCCGCACTACGCGGCTTTGTTCGCCATCGGCATCGTGCTCTTTGTCATCACCTTCCTGATCAACGGTGTGGCCGATCTTTACCTGCACCGCTCGCGCCGCTAGCCATGAACCCGCGCCTGGCCCAGAAGATCGCTTTTGCCGTGCTGCTGCTGGCCACCCTGCTGGTGGTGCTGCCGGTGCTGGTCATACTGCTGATCATCGTAGGCAAAGGGGCCAGCGCCATCAGCTGGGATTTCCTGTTTTCCATGCCCCGGGACGGCATGACCGCCGGCGGTATTTTCCCGGCCATCCTGGGCACGCTCTACCTGGTGCTGGGCGCCATCATCTTTGCCGTGCCGCTGGGCGTCATGGCCGCAGTTTACCTGGTCGAATATTCCAGCGACAACTGGCTGTCGCGCCTGGTCAAGTTGTCCATCGTCAACCTGGCCGGCGTGCCCTCGGTGGTGTACGGCCTTTTCGGCCTGGGGATCTTTGTCACCTTCTTCGGTTTCGGTGCCTCGATCCTGTCCGGGTCGCTGACCCTGGGCATCATGATCCTGCCGGTGATCATCACCTCTGCGCGCGAAGCCCTGGAAAGCGTGCCCCGGCATTTCCGCACCGTCAGCCTGTCGCTGGGAGCCAGCCGCTGGCAGACCATCCGCCATTCGGTGCTGCCGCACGCCTTGCCAGGAATTTTGACCGGCATGATCCTCGGCCTGGGCCGGGTAGCCGGGGAGACCGCCCCCATACTTTTCACCGTGGCCGCATTTTACCTGCCGCGCCTGCCGCAGTCGGTTTTCGATCAGACCATGGCTTTGCCTTACCACCTGTATGTCATATCAACCCAGGTGCCGGGTATTGCCGAGAACGTCCGCTATGGGACGGCGTTGGTGCTGCTGACGCTGGTGCTGCTGCTCAACCTGGCCGCCATCCTGATCCGCTCCCGTTTCCGCAAGAAGAAAAAATGGTAGACCAGGCAGCCAAGTTCTCCATTCGCGCTTTCCATGTCCACTACGGCCAGCTCAGCGCCCTACGTGGCCTGGATCTGGAAATCCGAGCCAACGAAATATTCACCGTCATCGGGCCGGCCAATTCGGGCAAAACCACTTTTCTCCATTCCCTGAATCGATTGATCGACCTGGTCCCGGTCAGCCGCTGCCAGGGAGAGATCAGGCTGGACGGAGTCGACATCCGCCGCGGCCTGGAAATCGAGGCCCTGCGCCGCAAGGTCGGCATTGTCTTTGCACTGCCGCTGCCTCTGCCCATTTCCATTTTTGAAAACGTGGTCTATGGCCTGCGCATGCAGGGCATACGCGACCCGCGGCGCTTGAACGACGCGGTAGAAAGAAGCTTACGCGAATCGTATCTGTGGGAGGAAGTGAAAGACCGTTTGCGCACCCCGGCCATGAACCTTTCCGGCGGCCAGCAGCAGCGCCTGTGCATGGCCAGGATCCTGGCCGGCCAACCCGATGTGTTGCTGTTCGATGAGCCCACCTCTGGGCTGGACCCGATTTCCACGGCCCGGATCGAGGAGACGATGCTGATCTTAAAAGAAAAATACACTATCGTATTGGTGACCAACAATGTGTCCCAGGCGGCCCGGGTGGGGGACCGCACCGCTTTCTTCCTGATGGGCGATATGATCGAAGTGAGCGATACAGGCAAGATGTTCACCACGCCGGCCGACCAGCGCACCAGCGACTACATAACCGGCAAGTTTGGCTGACATGAGCGAAATCAGCATTGAAACCCGAGGTTTGAATCTTTTTTACGGTGATTTCCAGGCCCTGATCGGGATTGATCTGCAAATACCCGCCCGCCAAGTGACCGCCCTGATCGGACCCAGCGGCTGCGGCAAGAGCACCCTGCTGCGGGTGTTCAACCGCATGAACGACTTGATCGAAGGCGTGCGCGTCAGCGGCCAGGTCATTATCGACGGCCAGGACATATTCGCTCCCGGCATCGACCTGCTTTCATTGCGTGAGAAGGTCGGCATGGTCTTCCAGCGGCCCAACCCGTTTCCCTTGACGGTGTATGAGAACATCGTCTTCGGCTTGTCGGTGCACCGCCTGGCCCGGCGCAGCGAGTATGGCGACATCGTCGAACAGGCCCTGCGCAGCGTGCTGCTCTGGGACGATTTGAAAGACCGGCTGCAGCAGTCGGCATTGAAGCTGTCGCTGGAACAGCAGCAGCGCCTGTGCATCGCCAGGGTGCTGCCTTTGAAACCGCAGATCCTGCTCATGGACGAACCCTGCTCCGCTTTGGATCCCTTCGCCACCATGCATATCGAAGAGCTAATGCAAGAACTAAAAAAAGAGTATACCATCGTCATCGTCACACACAACATGCAGCAGGCCGGGCGAGCTTCAGACCGCACCGGATTCCTGTATCTTGGCAAACTGATCGAATTTGACGAAACCGTGAAAATATTTACCAAACCGGCGCAGACCATGACCGAAAATTATATCAGCGGCCGCTTTGGCTGATCAGGAGGTACCAAATGCCCGTTCATCTTCAGAAAGAAATCGAGAAACTGAAAAAGCAGATTGTGCTGCTGGCCGGCAGCGTTGAAAAACGAGTGGCCGATGCGGTCAAATCCATTGACCAGCGTGACGCGCAGTTGGCCCAACTGATCAAGGATACGGATCAGATCATCGATCAAACCGAAATTGAGGTCGAAGAGGAATGTTTGAAAATTCTTGCCCTGTACCAGCCGGTGGCCATGGACTTGCGTTTCATCATCGCAGTGCTCAAGATCAACAGCGACCTGGAGCGCATCGGCGACGAAGCGGTCAACATCGCCGGCCGCTCTCTGAATATCAATGCGTATCCCAAGATTGAAATCAACTTCGACCTGAAAACTCTGGCTAGCAATGTCATGGCCATGCTTAAGCGCAGCCTGGATGCGCTGGTCAATATGGATGCGTCCATGGCCCACTCCGTCATCGACTCAGACGACGAAATCGACGAAACGGTGCGGATGCTTTTCCAGCAGGTGAAAGACGAGGTTCGCCACCAGCCGGAGAAAATCGACTACGTTGTCGAGTATATGCGCATCAACCGCCACCTGGAGCGTATTGCCGACCACGCCACCAACATCGCTGAGGATATTATCTACATGATCGAGGGCAAGATCGTTCGCCACAATTATGAAAAATAGTTTTCCAGGCCGCGCAGATGATCTGTTTTTCTTGTTTTGTTAGCATGGGCAAACACTCATAATCCGGAGGGCACATTGTTGGAAACCACAAACGTCATCAAACCAGTGCTTTTTGCCGTTGACGATGAAGCGGACATCCTCGAGCTCATTGCCATCCACGCGCAGAAAGCGGGTTTTCGCATCAAAACGTTCAGCAAAGCCGAGCCCTTGCTGAAGGCGCTGACTGCAGAGATTCCCGACCTGCTCATCCTTGACCTGATGCTGCCCGACATCGACGGACTGGAGATATGCAAGCGCTTGAAAAAAGACGAACGCACCGCCGGCATTCCGATCCTGATCCTGACCGCCAAGGGCGACGAAACCGATGTGGTGCTGGGGCTGGAGCTGGGCGCCGACGATTATATGGTCAAACCGTTTTCGCCTAAAGAGCTGGTGGCCCGTATTCACGCCATCTTGCGCCGCCCGAAAGTCACTGCCGCCGAAACCGGCAGCAAATGGAAAATTGGGGATATCCTGGAAATTGACGAGCGGCAGCACGCCGTCTGGGTTGCCGGTCGCAAGCTCGAGATCACAGCGACCGAGTTCGCCATCCTGAAAGTGCTGGTCCGGAATCCGGGTTGGGTCTTTTCCCGCGAGCAACTTCTGGACAAAGTATGGGGCGATGACAAGGCTTCCCTCGACCGCACCATCGATGTGCACGTCAAGAACCTGCGCGACAAGCTCGGGGAAGCCGGGCGCTTGATCAGAAGCGTGCGCGGCGTGGGCTATAAGTTGGAACCATGAAGAAATCGATTTTTTTAGAAACATTCTTCAGCTACCTGTTGATCATAGTGCTGGTGGTTTTGCTGGTTTTTCTGTTTTCAGCAAACATCATCAGGGCCCAATACGTGGACAGCGTGCAACGCAGTCTTGGCCAGCTGGCCGCGGCGCTGCGGCAAAATTTCGTCCCGCTGCTGGTCGCGCAGGATGACGCATCACTGGGCAAACTGGTCAGAGAGCTGGAAAAAGAAATAGACGTCCGTATAACCGTGATCGCGGTGGATGGTCGGGTACTGGCCGATTCGCAAGGCGATCGGCGGCAAATGGAAAACCATGCCGACCGGCCGGAATTCATCCTGGCCATGCAGGGCAAGCCTGCCCAGTTCTCGCGGGTGAGTTCGACCCTGCACCGGGCCATGCTCTACCAAGCCGTTCCCATCCGCGACAACGGCCGCACCATCGCCGTGCTGCGGCTAAGCCAGTTCGTAAGCGAAATCGACCGAATGCTTATCCCCACCCGTAGGAAAATCATCACCCTGCTGGCTGTGCTGTTGGCCTTGGCGCTGGGAGTGGCCTTCTTGTATGCCAGGTATTTGACCGAACCGATCAAGCGCCTGACCCTGGCCGCCCACCAGGTAGCCGTCGGAGATTTCAGCCCGCGGGTCAGAGTGAATCGCCGCGATGAATTGCGGCAACTGGCCGACGCATTTAACCAAATGGTCGAACAGCAGAAAATGCTGTTGGAGTCGGTCCAACGCCAGCAGCTGGAGCTGGAAACCATCCTGGCTTCTATCGGGGAAGGGTTGCTGGTGCTGGATCGCGACGGACGCATCATTCTAGCCAACCAAAGCTTTAAAAAGATCTGCCGGCAGCCGGAATGCCAGGGGCGTCTTTATTGGGAGATACTGCGCGATTCACGCTTGAACGACCTGATCAAGCGGTCTCTTGAGCAGCGAGAGGATACCCGTGGGGAACTGGATATCAACGACTGCGTCTATCTGGTTCATGTCAGCCCTCTGGCGCAGGAAAGGCCGCTCATCGTTACCTTCAGCGACGTCAGCGAGTACAAGCGCTTGGAAAAGATCAAGCGCGATTTCGTCAGCAACCTATCGCATGAGCTGCGTACTCCTTTGACCGCGATCAAGGGATTCGTCGAAACGTTGGCCGAGGAAAGCTCCATCCAGAACCATAATTACCTGGAGATCATCAACCGCCACACCGAACGAATGGTGAACATGGTCAAGAACCTGCTGACCCTCGCGGAGATGGAAGAACCGCGGATGCGTTTGGAGAAGAAACGCATCGACCTGCTGCAGCTGGCCGAAAATGTCGCCGTGATTTTCGCCGCTCGATGCCGCGCAAAGAATATTCATCTGGAAGTGACCGCCAGCCCCGGTTTGCCCGCATTTTTCGGTGATCCGTTCCGGTTGGAACAGCTGTTCATCAACCTGGTGGACAACGCCGTCAAATATACCGAACGGGGTAAGATTGCCGTGTCCCTGGCCGGCCGGGAGAGGGGAATCGAGATCCGTGTCAAGGACACGGGCCCCGGCATTGCCGCCGAGCACTTGCCGCGAATTTTTGAACGCTTTTACGTGGTCGATCCTTCGCGTTCGCGCGAGCAGGGCGGCACCGGCCTCGGCCTGGCCATCGCCAAGCACATCGTGCTGCTGCATGACGGCCGCATCGAAGCGTTCAGCCAGCCCGACCAGGGCACCGAATTCATCATCATTCTGCCTCTGGTCCCTGAAGCCTGATCCTTTTTCTTTCCATCCACCCGGCCACGCTCTTAAAAGAAAGGTATTTTCTTGTCAACAGTAAAATAAATTTATTAACCCAAAATTAACAAATTATTTATTTCTCCTTAATCATCGCCGACGACAATGCGAATGGAAATTAAAATTTTTTCTGGAGGAAAAAATGAAACGATTGATTCTCTTAACCCTGCTGGCCCTGTTCGTTCCGAGCACTGTAAAGCTGCCCGCCGCCATCTCAGCCTATGCTTTCGGCGACTACTACTTCGTGCTCAAACAGCACAATGAGGCCCTGAAAGATCAGAACGGCCTCTGGCTGCGCCGCGTCTACATTACCTACGATTCCGACATCTCCGACAAGCTAAAAGCGCGGGCCCGGCTGGAACTCAGCAGCGCTGGCAATTTCAGCACTTCGGCGACCACCCTCACTCCTGTCCTGAAGGACGCCTACATCGCCTACCAGTTCGCCCCCCTGCACAAACTGACCCTTGGCATCCAGGACAGCCTGTCTTTCTCCAACATCGAGAAGTTCTACGGTTACCGCCACCTCGAAAAAACCCCGTTCGACCTGTACAAGGTCCGTTCCTCGCGCGATTTCGCCCTTTGCCTCAGCGGCGCTTTCGATGCCGCCAAGAAGTTCAACTACAGCGTGCAGTACGGCAACTACTCGGGCAACAAGAGCGAGGCCGACAAGTACAAGCAGGTGGGTGCCCGCTTATTCGTCAACGTCACCCCGGAACTGCTGATCGAGGTGAACGGCGACATCAGCACCGTGTCGGCCGTCAAGAAATCCTATGTCTATCAAATGTTCGCCGGCTACAAGGGCGACTGGGGCCGCGTGGGCGCAGGCTACGGCCGCGAGACCGTCCAGGAAGACGGCAAGGATGACGCCAATTTCGGTCTGTTCTCGGCCTTTGTCGTGATCAAGCTCGGCAACAAGTTTGAAGCCGTGGCCCGCTATGACATGAGCGCCGATCCGCAGCTCCACGGCCAGGGCGACTACCTGCTCATCGAAAAGGGCTACAAGACCGACCTGTTCATTCTCGGCCTGGCCTGGAACATCCACCCCAAGTTCCAGATCATGCCCAACCTGAAGATGGTGTCCTACAAGGAAAACATGGGAGTCAAGCCGGGAAGCGACACCTACTTCAATGTCACGTTCTATTACCAGTTTTAAAAAAGGAGGAAAAATGAAAATATTCAAAACATTGCTCATCATCGCCCTGGCTGCCGGATTCCTGGGCGCCGCCGAAGCCAACAAGATCGTGGTCGACGGCTCCACCACCGTGGGCCCCATTGCCAAGGCCTTTGCCGAATACTATATGAAGCTCAACCCGGGCGTCAACATCACCGTATCGGAATCCGGTTCCGGCAACGGCGCCAAGAGCCTGGTCAACCAGTCCTGCCAGGTTGCCACCATGTCGCGGCTGCTGAAGCTGAACGAGTTCGAAGCTGCTGTGCACTCCGAGATCCTGCCCGTGGTTCACGTCGTGGCCCTGGACGGCATCGCCATGATCGTCCATCCCGGCAATCCCATCAGCAAACTGACCTTGAACCAGGTGAAGGACATCTATCTCGGCAAGGTCAAGAACTGGAACCAGCTCGGCGGTCCCAACGTCCCCATCGTCATCATCTCGCGCGACACCAACAGCGGCACCTACGAGACCTTCGAGGGCAAGGTGATGAAAGGCGACAAGATCGCCAAAAATTGCGAGTACGTCGGCTCCAATGGTGCCATCCGCCAGCGGGTGCAGAGCACGCCGGCGGCCATCGGCTATGTGGGCATCGGCTTCATCGACAGCACCGTCAAGGCCTTGCCGATCGACGGCATCATGCCCAGTCTGGAAACGGTCAAGAACGGCAGCTACCCCATCGCCCGCCCCCTGTACATGGTGACCAACGATTATCCGAAAATGGGATCTCACCTCTATCGCTTTGTCACCCTCTACCTGTCCAAGAAAGGGCAGGCCATAATCGAAGAGATCGGCTTCATCCCGGTCACCAGTTATTGATGTTCCGCCGTAGCCAGTGAAAACTTCCCGGCAAAATCTGATCATGAGTGATGCGGTCAGCCGCCTGCGGCGGCTGACCGCCCTCATTTTAAAGGGTTTCCTGCTGCTGGGCACGGCCCTTTCGCTGGTAACCGTGCTGCTGATCATCGCCTATATCACCCGCGACGCATTGCCTTTTTTCAAGCTGCGCGGTCCGGGAGAACTCTTCACCAGCACCGCCTGGTATCCTAGCGGCCATCCGCCCGAATTCGGCGCCCTGGCCATCCTCGTCGGCAGCGGCCTGGTCACTCTCGGCTCCATCCTGGTGGCCGTGCCCCTGGGCATCGCCGCCGCCATCGCCCTGAGCGATATCCTGCCCTACCGCCTGCGCCAAACCGTCAAGCCCGTCATCGAGATCCTGGCCGCCATTCCTTCCGTGGCCTATGGCTTCTTCGCCCTGGTGATCTTCGCGCCGCTGCTGCAGAACCGCGGTGGCTCGCTGCTGGCTATCGCGCTCTGGCTGATCGCCCTGCCCCTGGGATTGCTCCTGATTTTCGTGGTCACGGATGCGGCCACGCGCTCCATCCGCGCGGACGTGGCCCTGACCGCCCGACTGATCCTCGCCGCCGTACTGGCCGTGATCCTGGTCCGCGGACTGCTGGCGCTCTCGGCCAAGCTGACCTTGCTGCGCATCGCCAGCGGCACCAATGCCCTGAACGTCTCCATCATCCTGGGCATCATGGCCCTGCCCACCATCATCAGCGTCGCCGAAGATTCGCTGCAGGCGGCGGGCCGCGAGCTGCGCGAGGGCAGCTACGCCCTGGGCGCCACCCGGGCCGAGACCCTGTTCAAGGTGGTCATCCCGGCCGCGGGCAGCGGCATCATCGCCGCCGTCATCCTGGGCGTGATGCGCGCCGTGGGCGAGACCATGGTGGTATGGATGGCCTCGGGCAACGCCGCCCAGATCCCCAGCCCCTGGTTCAATTTCCTGAGCCCGGTGCGCACCCTGACCGCCACCATCGCCGGCGACATGGGCGAGGCCGACCAGGTGACCGGCTCCGGCCGCTACCACGTCCTGTTCGCCCTGGCCTTGTGCCTGCTGCTGACCTCGTTCGTCGCCAATTTGGCCAGCGAATGGGTCCTGCGCCGCCAGCAGCGCAAGCTGGGAGGATTGAAATAGCATGAACCTCGGATCGCGCAAACTGTTCGACCGCTCGCTGACCGGCGTCAGCATCATGGCCATCATCCTGATGTCGCTTTCACTGCTGGTGCTGCTCGGCCCCATTTTTTCCCGCGGCCTGGGCGCCTTCATATTCCGCGCCACCAGCGAACACCGCCGCTTGCTGCTGGAGCAGTTCAACCGCGGCGATGCGGAAGAGATCGCCGCCGAAACGCGGGCGGTCGCCGGGGCGCGGCGGCCGGTCTACGAGATGCTGGAAAAATTTAAAAAAGAACTTGCGACCATGGAATATCCCCGGCGGCAGGGATTCCGGGCGGAGCTCAAGGAAGTAAAAAACCTGCTGCGCGAATTGCTGGGCCCGCTGCCCGGCGAACCGGAAGGGGTCATGCTGCGCCAGCAATACGGCCAGACGCGCTGGGACCGGGCCCGGATCAAACTCGAGCAGATCCTGTACAGCGAGCAATGGGATTATTCCGATACCCGCAGCATGGGAAAAAAAATACTCGTGCCCCGACAGCGGAGTTTTGCCGGCACCCAATTGGAACCGCTTTTCCCTTACCTGAAAAACAATCTCGATAAAATGCTGCGGCCGCGCCTTGTTTTTTACTGGCGCTTTTTAAGCGACGTTTCGATGAATTCGCATTTTTTCGGGGGCATCTGGCCCGAGATCCTCGGGACCATCTATTTGACCCTCGGGGCCATGATATTCGCCATTCCCTTCGGCATCATCGCCGCCATCTATCTGAGCGAATTCGCCTCGGGCGGACGCCTGGTCAGCCTGTTGCGCGTGTGCATCAGCACCCTGGCCGGCGTGCCGAGCATCGTCTTCGGCCTGTTCGGCCTGGCCTTTTTCATCAACACACTCCACCTGTCCAATTCAAAAAGTGTGCTGGCCGGTTCGGCTACCCTGGCGCTGCTGATCCTGCCGACCATCATCCGCTCGGCCGAGGAAGCGCTCAAGGCCGTACCCCATACGTACAAGGAGGCGGCCCTGAGCCTGGGTGCGAGCCAGCTGCGTATGGTGCTGACCGTGCTGCTGCCCGCCGCCCTGCCGGGCATCCTGACCGGCATCATCATCAGCATGGGGCGGGCGGCCGGAGAGACCGCGCCCATCATCTTCACCGCCGCGGTCAGCGTCGGCCAGCCCTTGAAAATTTGGGAAACCCTCAGCCAGCCGACCCCGGCCCTGCCCTGGAACATCTACAACCTGGCCACCGAGCACCAGGCGGTCGACGAGATTCGCCACGTGCAGTTCGGCATGGTGCTGACCCTGGTGCTGCTGGTGCTGCTGCTCAACCTGGCCGCCATCATGATCCGCGCCCGCATCAGTAAAAAAATGAGAGGCTAATTCCATGATACTACCCACCCAACAATCAACCCCGTTACTTCAAGGACCGGCAATCTTGAATGAAAACGGCCTGAAAGCCCACGTCGCCTGCCAGGATTTTTCCTTTTTTTACAATGATAACCAGGCTGTGAAGAGCGTTACGCTCGATTTCCCCTCCTACCAGGTGACGGCCATCATCGGCCCCAGCGGCTGCGGCAAGAGCACGCTGCTGCGCTCCATCAACCGCATGAACGATTTGATCCCCGGCAGCCGCACTTCGGGCAAACTGCTTTTCGACGGCCAGGAGATCTACGGCCCGCGCCTGGACGTGGTCACCCTGCGCCGGCGCATCGGCATGGTCTTTCAAAAGCCGAACCCGTTCCCGAAATCCATCTTCAATAATGTCGCTTACGGAAGGCGCCTGCACGATACGCAGAACCAGGAGGAACTGAGATCGATCGTCGAAACCAGCCTGCGCCGCGCTGGCTTGTGGGATGAGGTTAAGGATCGCCTGGACGACAACGCCCTGAGCCTTTCCGGCGGGCAGCAGCAGCGCTTGTGCATTGCCCGCGCCTTGGCTGTTGATCCCGAAATACTGCTCATGGACGAGCCGACCTCGGCATTGGATCCAAGGGCCACGGCCCGCATCGAGGACCTGATCGCCGAGCTGCGCGGCCGTTATACGATCATCATCGTCACCCACAACATGCAGCAAGCGGCCCGCGTTTCCGATTTTACCGCTTTTCTCTACGAGGGCAACCTGATCGAATACGGGCAAACAGCACAGATTTTTACCAAGCCGCGTGAAAAACAGACCGAGGATTACATGACCGGACGCTTCGGTTGAGCACGGGGGGAGATATGACACGCGAACGTTATCATCGTATCATGCACGAGGTGGAACAGGAATTGCTGCAAATGGGGGAGATGGTCATTGCCGTCATCGACCGCTCGATCCAGGCGCTGAAGAACGGCGACAAGGCCGAGGCCGAGCGCATCATCGCCGACGATGCCCTGATCAACCAGCGGCGCTGGGACATCGAAAACCAGTGTCTCCAATTGTTCGCCACCCAGCAGCCCGTGGCCGGAGACCTGCGTGAGATCGTGTCCTTCATCGACCTGATCACCAACCTGGAGCGTATGGCCGACCACGCCAAAGGCATTGCCATCATCGTGGTTAGGCACGATCATAAGCCGCTGCTCAAGCCGCTGATCGATATCCCGCGCATGGCTGACAAGGCCCGCGAAATGATCCAGAAAAGCCTGACCGCCTTCATCACCCAGGATGTGGAAGCGGCCGCTGCCATCATTAAAATGGATAATGAAGTGGACGCTTTATACGATCAGATTTTCCGCGAGCTTCTGACCTATATGATGGAGGATCCCAAGACCATTACCCGTGCCGTATATTTGATCTGGGTGAGCCACAACCTGGAACGCATCGCCGACCGGGTGACCAACATCTGCGAACGGATCATCTTCATGGTCACCGGCGAGATCCAATCCGATTGAACTTCAACGAGGGCTGCCATGAAAAATTTTTATCAAACAAAGTGAATAGGAGGAACAAATGAAGCGGAGGGATTGCCGGCCGCTGCGAAAAACTGACCGCTCAAAAAAAATTCTGCGGCCGTTTTGATTCAATGAAATAAAAATATTTTTTATTTTTTATTTCTATTGACACGTGTTAAAAAACGAACTATATTCTTAATTGAAAAATGGGAGGCAAAGAAATTGAAAAAAGCCAATCAGGTAATGGCGATGAAAGAAGCTGAACTTCCCAGTGAGGAGGCTGAACCTCCAAGCAGTGCGCTGCTGGAGGAAAGCAACAACCCTGCCTCGTCGTTGCTCTTTCCCGAGTTAATACAATTCCCCAATTCCAAACCCGATAAAACAGTTCTGAAGATCGGAGCTCGTTCACTGCAGTTCCTGAGAAAATTTTTTCCATTGGCGACAAAGGATGACTGGAATAATTGGGAATGGCAGTTGCGCAACAGTATCACCAGCTTGAAAGCACTGCAGCAAATTCTGCAGTTATCCGATGATGAGGTGCGAGCCATGACCGTGCAGAGCGGCAGCCTGCCCCTGCGCGTCACTCCGTATTATGCCAGCCTGCTCGATCCCCTCGACTCCATGCAGCCGCTGCGCCGCAGCGTGGTGCCGGTAACCGCCGAGCACCTGATCTCCTGCGCTGAAACCGCCGACCCGCTGGGTGAAGACTCCCACAGCCGCGTCCCTGGTCTGGTGCATCGCTATCCCGACCGGGTGCTTTTACTGGTCACCGGTTTCTGTTCGACCTATTGCCGCTATTGCACCCGCTCGCGTCTGGTGGGCGACCAGAACAAGCGCCATCTCAACCACGAACAGTGGGACCGGGCCCTTTCCTACATTGAACTGAATCCTGCCGTGCGCGATGTCCTGCTCTCCGGCGGTGACCCGCTGACTTTGCCCGATGACAGCCTTGAATACCTGCTGACCCGATTGAGTCGCATCCCACACGTGGAATTCGTCCGCATCGGCACCAAGGTGCCTGTGACCCTGCCGCAGCGCATCACCCATTCGCTGGTCAATATATTGAAACGTTTCCGTCCCTTGTGGATGAGTATCCATTTCACCCACCCTGACGAGATCACTCCGGAAAGCGCCCAGGCTTGTGAACGGCTGGCCGATGCCGGCATCCCCTTGGGCAGTCAGACCGTGCTCCTGAAAGACATCAACGATTCGGTGCCGGTCATGAAGAAAATGATGCATGAACTGCTCAAGATCAGGGTCCGTCCATATTATATGTACCAGTGTGATCCCATCCTCGGATCTTCCCATTTCCGCACCCCGGTGGAAAAAGGCCTTGAGATAATCGAAGGCCTGCGCGGCCACACCAGCGGCTACGCCGTTCCCCATTACGTTATCGATGCCCCGAACGGCGGCGGCAAGATTCCTCTGCTTCCCGATTATTACCAGGGACGAGCCGACGGCAACATACTGCTGAGAAACTACCAAAAAAAAATATACCGCTACCCCGATCAGAAGAGCGAAGATACGGCGCCGGGAGAGGTGTTGTAGAAACCCGAGTCCGGCTGAAAATTCCGCTTGCGTATTTTTATCAACTGGCATAAAATCAGCATGAAATCCAAATACAGAGGAACCCATGATCATTGGTTTAACCTATGATTTGAGACAGGATTACCTGGATGCAGGGTACAGCGAAGAACAAACCGTTGAGTTCGACCGTCCCGACACTATCGCCGCCATTGAGAAAGCGCTTAGCGCCATGGGGCATAAGACCATGCGCATCGGCAATGTAAAAAGTTTAGTTCAGCGGCTGGCCGCCGGCGAGCGTTGGGATATGGTCTTCAACATCTGCGAAGGCATGTTCGGGTTGGGCCGCGAAGCCCAGGTGCCGGCCCTGCTCGATGCCTACCAGATCCCCTATACCTTTTCCGGCCCTCTGGTGCTGGCCCTTACCCTGGACAAGGCCCTGACCAAGCGTGTGGTCCGTTCCCTGGGCGTGGCCACCCCCGATTTCGCCGTGGTCGCGGCCAAGGAGGATATCGCCGCCGTTGATCTGCCCTTTCCCCTCTTTGCCAAGCCCCTGGCCGAAGGCACGGGATTGGGCATCGATGCCAGGTCCAAGATAGATTCCCGCCGGCAGTTGACGGCTGTCTGTTGCGAATTGTTGGAAAAATTCAAGCAGCCGGTGCTGGTGGAGACTTATCTGCCCGGTCGGGAGTTCACCGTCGGCATTGTTGGCAGCGGCACCGCGGCCGAAGCCGTCGGGGTGATGGAAGTTTTTTTAAGGCCCGAGGCCGAAGCCAATGCCTATTCATACGTCAACAAGGAGAACAGCGAGGAATTGGTCCAGTACGCACTGGCGCCCGAGGCGGAGGCCTCCTCTTGCCGGGATGTGGCTTTGCGGACCTGGCGCGGCTTGGGTTGCCTTGATGCCGGCCGCGTCGACCTGAAAATGGACGGGAACGGTGCCGTTAATTTCATAGAGGTCAATCCCTTGGCCGGCTTGCATCCCGAGCACTCCGACCTGCCGATCATCTGCAGCCTGGTGGGCATCCCCTTCCAGACGCTGATGGAGAGGATCATGGCTTCCGCCGGCCGCAGGGCGCGCCCATGAATGAGAAAAAAGCGGCCATTCTGCACAGCCAGGTCGGGAAAGATTCGCCCAAGGACGAACAGGACGTGCTGGTCCAGGCCGACGAGGTTTCCAAATCCCTGGCCGAACTGGGATACCAGCCGGAGATCGTGCCTTTTTACCTTGATCTTGAAAAAAATATCCGCACCCTAAAAAAATTGGATCCGCTCTTTGTCTTCAACCTGGTGGAGACGGTGGAAGGCAACGGCCAGCTGATCCACCTGGCGCCGGCGCTGCTCGACCACCTCGGCCTGCCCTACACCGGCAATAGCCAGGAAGCAATTTTCGTAACCTCCAACAAAGCCCTGTCCAAGAAACTGCTCTCTGCGGCCGGGGTGGCTTCCCCGCCCTGGCTGGGTGATGGAAATCCCCGGGATGCCGCTGCGCTGGGAGCGGGGAGGTACCTGCTGAAATCTGTCTGGGAGCATGCCAGTAATTGGTTCGACGACAGCTCCCTCGTCCAGGTCGGCGGTGCCGCGGAATTGGGCGCGCTACTGGAGAAGAAGAACCGCAGCGGCCGCGGCCGCTTTTATGCCGAAAGCTATATCGATGGGCGTGAGTTCAACCTGGCCCTGCTGACCGGTGAGTTTTTACCGGCAGCGGAGATCCAATTTATCGAATTCCCTGACGACAAATTGCGCATCGTCGATTTCCGTGCCAAATGGGAAGAGGCTTCGTTTGAATACACCCACACCCCGCGTACCTTTGATTTTCCGGCCGCCGATCAGCCTCTTCTTGCTGAGTTGCGGAACATAGCCGGACGCTGCTGGGATTTTTTCAACTTGCGCGGTTACGCCCGTGTCGACTTCCGGGTGGATAAAAACAACCGTCCCTGGGTGCTGGAGATCAATACCAATCCCTGCCTCTCTCCGGACGGAGGTTTCCATGCCGCCGCTGAACGGAACGGTCTGTCGTTCAGCAAAACAGTGGAAAGGATCGTCAATGATTGCCTGTCCGGTAAGGAATAGAATCTTTGCTTGAATGACGGAGGAATCCATGAATAAGTCCGCACCGTTGGTTTTTCGCGAAAATGTTCTGCCCGGCGATCCCGTCGCGGTCAGAGGAATCGTAGCGTCAACGGGGTTTTTCTACGACCATGAGATCGATGTGGCGGTGGAACTGGTGGACGAGCGGCTGCAAAAGGGGCTGAAAAGCGGCTACCTTTTCCTGTTCGCCGCGCAGGGTGATCGTACGGTCGCTTACAGTTGTTTCGGTGAGATCGCCTGCACCGAAGGCAGTTACGACCTTTACTGGATTGCCGTACATGACGATTGCCGCAACCAGGGCATCGGTAAAATCCTGCTCGATAGGACAGAAGCGCTGATCAGCGCCCGCAAAGGCCGCGCCATATGGGTGGAAACCTCGGGCCAGGAAAAATACTTGCCGACGCAAAAATTCTATCTGCGTTTCGGCTACAGGGAAGAGGCGGTGCTCAAGGATTTTTACGGTGCAAACGATGACAAGATCATTTATGTCAAAAGGCTGGTCTGACCATGGTTGAAAAAATAAAAAAAAGATCTCTTAAAACGGGGCTGCCTCCGGGGACACTGATGCACATCAGTGCAAAGAAGGCCATGGAGAGCCGCATCCGCATCCTGGATTACGATGAGAGTGCGTTGCGTGAAAAAAAACAGGCGGCCCTTGATGAGTGCCTCCCTTTCCACGACAGCGATTCAGTGACCTGGATCGATATTGAGGGGCTCCAGGACGTCGGCCTGCTGGAACGCCTGGGCAATGGTTACGGCCTGCACCCCCTGATCCTCGAGGATATCCTTAACACCGACCAGCGCCCCAAGTTCGATGACATGGATGGATATATATATGTGGTTCTTAAAATGCTGGATTACAACCCCGACACTCCGGGTATCGTTTCCGAACAGGTCAGTATCGTTTTCGGCCGGAATTTCGTGATCTCAATCCAGGAGGGACGCGAAGGTGATCCGTTCGAGCCACTGCGCGAGCGTATTCGCAATGGCAAGGGGCGCATCCGCAAGCTGGGTCCTGACTACCTGGCCTATTCCCTGCTTGACGCCATTATCGACCATTATTTTCTCATCCTGGAAAAATTCGCCGAAAGCATCGAAACGCTCGAGGAAAATCTGATCGGCGATCCCGGGCCGGAAACCCTGCGCCAGATCCACCACCTGAAGCGGGAAATGATCTTTTTGCGCAAGTCGGCCTGGCCTTTGCGCGAAGTCATATATGGCCTGGAGAAGAGCGATTCCGGCCTGATCCGCCCGGAAACCAAGCTATTCCTCCGCGATATATACGATCATGCCGTGCATATCATTGACAGCATCGAAACCTACCGCGAGATGCTGTCCAGCATGCTGGATATTTATCTTTCCTCGCTGAGCAACCGCATGAACCAGGTAATGAAGGTCCTGACTGTTATCGCCACCATTTTCATGCCCCTCACCTTCCTGGCCGGCATCTACGGCATGAACTTCAAATACATGCCCGAGACCGGCTGGCGCTGGGGCTACCCGCTGGTGCTGCTCATCATGCTGGGCGTGGGCGGGCTGATGCTCTATTTTTTCAAGAAAAAAAAATGGCTATAACCTTTTTGAGTAATCCAACGGAAGATGATCGGCTGCAAATCATTGCCCGGACTGTGCTGGTCATGGAAGACGAGTTACTGCCCTGATTCATGGCTGCTTTTGACGTCATCCTGGTTTTGCCTTATCCCTACACCGATCACCCTTCCTTCCCCGAGGGGATCCTGAAAAGGGCCCTGGAATCGGCCGGGTTCAGTGTCGGCGTGATTGAAACGCCATTCTGGCAGGATAGGGAGTCATTTGCGGCGCTGGGCCGGCCGCGGCTTTTTTTTGCCGTGGTCTCGGGACCGCTCGATTCGGTGGTTCTGAATTATACCGCCAACCGCCGCCGGCGCCGGGAAGACCTGTACCAATTCGAAGGCGCAGCCTTTTTCAGCGGCCGCCCTCCCGACATCAAGTTCAAGATCCGCCCCGACCGTACCCTTACTGTGTTCTCCAACCGGCTGCGCGAAGTATTCCGCGAGGTGCCGGTGGTCATCGGCGGCGTCGAGGCCGGCCTGCGCTGCTTCGCCCATTATGATTTCCAGGAAAACAAGGTCCGGCGCTCCGTTCTGCTCGATTCCCGTGCCGATATCCTGGTGAGCGGCAACGGCGAAAAGCAGATAGTGGCCATCGCCCGCCTGCTGAGCCAGGGAGTGCCGCCCGCCCGGATCGACATTCCCGGTACGGCCAGGATCTGCTCGCGGCTGCCTTTGGAAAAAAACTGCCTGGAGCTGCCCGCATGCGAAGAAGTGCAGGCCGATCCCGCGCAGCTGCTGCAGAGCCAATTGCGGATCGGCCGGGCCGGCGGCCAGCGCTCCCTGGCCCAGAAACACGCCAACCGCTGGGTGGTGCAAAACCCGGCCGAGCATTACCAGAGTGCCGATCTTGACCATATCTATGGACTCGGCTATAGCCGCCGCCACCTGAATAGCCCGATCTATTCCCCGGCCTTGCGCATGAACCTTTTTTCGCTCACGGCGCACCGGGGCTGCGCCGGCGGCTGCGCCTTCTGTTCGATCACTTTAAGCGAAGGGCGGCGGGTCGTATCACGTTCTCCGGATTCGATCCTCAAGGAGATCCGCTCCCTGGCCGCCCATCCCGAATGGCGCGGCGTGGTCTCCGATATCGGCGGGGCCAGTGCCGAAATGTACGGCAGCGATTGTTTGGTCGCATCCTGTCAGCGTGATTCCTGCCTGCAACCCCGGGCCTGCCGCCATTTCAATCCCGGTGAGCCGTATCGGGAACTGCTGCGCCAAGCACGGGCCCTGCCCGGAGTCAAAAAGATCATGCTGGGCTCCGGGCTGCGCCACGACCTGTTGCTGCAAAATACCGACCTGCTGGAAGAGATCATGCGCGAGCACTGCGGCCGTTTCCTGCGCGTCGCCCCTGAGCATAGCGAGGACGAAGTTCTGGATCTGATGGGCAAGCCGCGTTTCGCTGTTTTTGAAGAATTCGTCGCCCTTTTCAGGCGCGTGAACCGCGGTTTGAAACGCCCGATCGAGCTGGCCCCTTACCTGATCGTCGGCCATCCCGGCGAGAGTAGGGTTATGGTTCAAGTCATGAAGCAGAAAATGCGCGCCCTGGGACTGAAAACCATCGATGCGCAGCTCTTCACTCCCACGCCCGGCACCCTTTCCACGGCCATGTATCACTCGGGCCTGTCGCCGGCGGGAAAAGCGATCGCGGTAGAGAAGGACATCCGTGCCCTGCAGCAACGCAAAGACCTCTTGAGCGGGGATTGACAGTCTAAAAAAGTCCCGAAAATTCTTTTCCCCGGTTTATTTTTGCAAAAAAAATGCGCTGCAATCGCTCCTTATGCCTAAACAAGGAGACCCGTGATGCGCAGTGAAAACCACGCCCATGCCGCCGATCGGACCTTGGCCGACCGCGGCCTGGAAAAGACCGGCGTCGATGTCGCCCGCTGCAACGTCGGCAAATAATTCATTTGGCAAGGACAGCCCGGTTTTCACCTTCGCCCAGTTGCAGGAAATGCCTCCGGAATATTAGTTCGTGATGCGTGACAAGGGAAGATTAAAATTCCAAATAACAAATTCCAAATTCCAAATAAATTCCAAGTTCCAATGTCCAAAACGAAAGCCCTTTCAAGTTTATTTTCTTTGTTTGGGTCATTGGATTTTGGTGCTTGTTTGTTATTTGGTGTTTGGAATTTGGATTTTTCTTTTTCCTTGTCACGCGTCACGCGTTACGCGTCACGTTGATCTAAAGGTCCAAGCGGATAGGCATAGTTACTGAGGTTATTTCGTCCCAATGCAGATGGCGCTGGATGGCGAAGGCCGTTTCGTTGTGCAGCATCTTGTGGTAGAACTTCTCGTGGCGGAAGGTCAGTTTGCCGGTGAACACCGTGGAACGGTGGAACTCGTTCTTGATGTCTTTGCACAACCGGGTGGCGGTTTCGACCACGTCAGTGCCCACGGCGCAGCGCCAGTCGGCGGCGAAGCCCAGACGGCGGGCCAGTTCCACATATTTTTGCAGGTTCGCTTTCGACGCTTCCTCGAGGTTTTTCATCTCTTCAGTCCCCTTGAACGAGCCGGAGTCGACCACGGCCACCGAGGCAAAGATAAAATTTTTGTAGAGGTTGGGAAAATTGCGAATCACCGACAGGATCGTGTGCACGCCGAAGCCATTGTAGTCGCTGACCAGCTGGATGGCGGTCATCTCCTGGGGGTTCGGCTTTTCCATGTTCGCCTTACGGCTGGTGGGGATGTCCATCAGCAGGTCGTCCAGCTGGCGCACCGCTTTTTTAACCTTGTGGTAGTGGCTGCGGATCAGATAACACAAGGAGATGAAAGACCCGGTGATCAGCAGGGTCATCCAGCCGCCCTCGAGAAATTTTTCGCGGATGGTGACGACCAGGATGGTGAAGCAGAGGGTGAAGCCGATGAGATGGACCGGCAGATATTTTTTCCACAGTTTTTCCTTGGCACGGTTCTTGATATAGTAAAGGGACATGCCTAGTTGCGAGATGGAAAAGGTCAGGAACACGTTGATCGCGTACATGGTTACCAGATTACGGATCGAACCGCGGGTGTAGAACAGCAGCAGGATCGAGGCGCCGCCCATGAGCAGGATGCCATTGTGCATGGTCAGCCGCTCCGACAGCGAGGCGAAGCGGTGCGGCAGCCAGGAGTCGATGGCCATGTTGGACATGATGCGCGGGCCGTCGATGAATCCGGCCTGGGCGGCCACGAACAGCAGGGCGCCCTCGGAAAGGATGGTGACCAGGGCCAGGGCGTAGCCGAACGACCAGTCGCCATACAGGGCATTAGCCAGGATGGAGTTGAGGGTTTTGCCATGCCCGGGCCTGACCTTGAGCAGCAGGTAGCAGAAAAAGAGGCCGCTGGCGGTGAAGGCCAGCGACACCGACATATAGAGCATGGTTTTTTTGCCGTTCTGCACCTTGGGCTCACGCATGATCTGCATACCGTTGGAAACGGCTTCTATACCGGTGTAGGTGCCGCCGCCGAGTGAATAGGCGCGCAGGAACAGGGCCAGCATACCCAGGCCGCCCAAACTTGACAAACCGGCATTGAACTCGGTCTTGATGCCATGCACCACCGGACCGATCTGGGGCAGGTGCGAAAGGATGCCGTAACCGATCATGAAGATGTGGGTGACGACGAAGACGACGAAGATCGGGGCCAGGATGGTCACCGATTCCTTGACGCCGCGGATATTGAGCACGATCAGGACCAGGATCAGGAAAAGCTCAAAGAATATCTTGTAACCGTGCGTTTCAATGGGCAGGAAGCTGAAAAGGGCGTCGCCGCAGGCAGCTATGGAGACGGTGATGGTCAGCATATAGTCGATCAGCAGGGAACTGCCCGAAAGTATGCCGGCTTTGGGGCCCAGGGTTTGGGTGGCCACCATATAACCACCGCCGCCGTGCGGGAAGTGTTCGATGATGCGCGAGTAGGAATAGGATATGATAAAGACGGTCAGCGAGGTGGCCAGGGCCAGGAAAATGGCCAGGTAGGTATGCTGGCCCAGGGCCCGAAAGGCTTCCTCGGGGCCGTAGGAAGATGACGAGAGACCGTCAGCGCCCAGGCCGACCCAGGCCAGCAGCGGCACCAGGGAGAGTTTGTGGAAAATGGAGGGGTCCTTGATATTGCGCGGCGCCCCAACCACTGTCTGGCGCACTTTCTCCAAAAGCGTCGGTTGTTCGTCTGAACCGTTCGCGGCCATGATTTTTCCTTATTTGGATGATCGGACCGGCATGGAATCCGGCCTGCCTGGAAAAACAAATTTTACTCTTTTCGACGCCGGCTGTCAAATTTTCCAAGTTTGATTTGCTGTTGACAGTGTTTTTTCTTTGTGATAGTGAATAGATGGCTGCCGCTATGGAACCGGCTGTGTGCCGGTCCTCCCGGCGCCGGAAAGGGAGTACGGGTAAAAATGAAGATTTGCCTTGGTAAGCCGCGACAGGGGGAAACCAATGGAAGATGAGTATCAAAGCACTTTAAAAAAGAAGATTTCTATTCTTTTTCAACTTGGCAAATGGCCGGATGTGGTAAAACTCTGCGAATCGTATACCGAGAAGTACGGCAAAGACATGGAACTCGACTTGATGCGCTTTAAAAGTGAGCGCCATCTGGGAATTTCCGCGTCGCCCCCGAAAAACCAGGGCCCGGAAACGAAAAAGCCCGCGTTTACTGAAAAAGATCAACCCCTGGTATTAGATGACGAAGATGCAGTTGACGATGATTCGATAGTATTTCCGGTTTCCCCGCTTGAAGAAAAACAGACCGCCGATGATCTGAAAATCCCCGAAAGCGCAGTCGAAGAATTATCCTTTATGCGGGAAGATAAAATAGCCTATGACCCCTCTGCGGATGACAATGATCTGATCATCACCGATCCGTTTGAGGAAAATGAGCCTGGATTCAGCTTGGCAGCAGATGAACCACCGGTGATTCTGAGTGACCGCGATGAAAGCGAGAACGTTGAAATCGCCAGCGAGCCCGTGCTGGAAATGGCAGACCCAGGAGAAGACCCAGACGAATTCCCCAAGGAGGAAATCAAGTTCGATTTTAAAAACTTGGGTTCCATAACCATCGATGCCGATCCGCAATTGACCCCTGATACGCCAAAAAAAGAGCCGTCCGCAGCCGGCTTCGGGGATAGGGAAAGGATGGTTTGGGATGATCCCGGCCGCAGCACTTCGGGGGGCAGCGAATTCCTCGAGGAGCCGCCGGAAGAAATTCCTTCTCCCAAACTCGCTACCGATGAAGAGCCGGAATATGACAGAGGTACTTTTCATGAAATTTCAGAAAAAATGCCGCCGATCCAAAAAAGGGACTTTCCATTCAAACTGCTGTTGGGGGTTGTCCTGTCGCTGGCAGCTGCCGTGCTTTTGTGGCTGGTTCTTTCCGGCAAGTTGAATTTCTCAGGCGACGATGCGCCAGCGGTCGATCCCAAGCCTGTCGCCAAAGCGGTGGTGGCCAAACAACTCCCCGCGGCCAAGAAGATTCCGCCCACTGCCTTGGTTCCCGCAGTCGTAGAAAAAGACAAAGCTTTTGATGAAAAATTTCAGCAGGCCAGCGAGCTTTTTAAAAAAGGTGATTTGCTGAAGGCCTGGGCCGTGGTTCTGGAAGCAAAAAAAATCAAGATGACCGAACCGCTGCGCCTACTGGAAGAGCAGTTGGCCGCCAAGATCCAAGCTGACGAAGCGCGGGCCAAGCAGGAAAGTCAAGTGGTGCAGAACCAATGGCAGCAGGAAAGCCAGGCTTTCGCCAAAGCCGAGGCGGAAAACACCATGGCCGGCTGGCAGAATTTTTTAAATACGTACCCCCAGGGGGAATTCGCCTTCAAAGCTGAGAAGAAGATTGCTGTTTTTAAAAAGAAAGCCCAGGAAAATGTTGATCAGCAGCTATTGCTGAAGATCAAGCAGTTGCAAAAGACCAAGCTGCGCAGCGCCTATTTGAGTTTGGGGCAGGCTGACATCTCCGCTCTGCTGCGCCAGAGCGGCAAGCCGCCGGCTCAATTTGAAACACATGAACACGGCGGCGCCAAGGTGATGCTCGATTTTGCCACCGGGTTGATGTGGAACCTGTGGCAGAAACCCATGGCTTATGACAAGGCCAAATGGTGGGCCAACCGTATCACGGCCGGATATGGCGGCTGGCGGCTACCCTCTACCGAGGAGGCCGTGTCTTTGCTGCAGATGGACCGGGCTCAATATGCAGGGCTGGCCGGTTTCGCGGTCTGGAGCGGCGACACCGTCAACGACCAATCGCGCACGATCTGGGTGCTGAAACTGCCTGAAGGTCAATTTACCGCGGCCGGTTACGACCAGTTCTTTTATGTTTGGGCAGTGCGCACAGCCGGCAAATAAAACAGGTCTGTGACACCTTCCGGCCATGCCGGCCGCAGGAGAAACCATGAAATTCGTCGGTGCCCATGTCAGCGCTGCCGGCGGCGTTGAAAACGCTCCGCTTAACGCTGCAAAAATCGGTGCCAAAGCCTTTGCTCTGTTCACCAAGAACCAGAAACAGTGGCAGGCCAAACCGCTGAGCGTGGAATCCATCAGTTCTTTCAAGGAAAACCTGGCTGCCGTGGCCATCGCTCCGCGACATGTCCTGCCCCATGACAGCTACTTGATAAACCTGGGACATCCGGACGCGGAAAAGCGCGAGAAATCGGTCCTGGCTCTGCTCGAGGAAGCGCGCCGCGCCGAGCAGTTGGGACTCACTTCACTAAATTTTCATCCCGGCAGCCATTTGGGAGCCATGGATGAAAAAAAATGCCTGAAGGTGATCGCCACAGGCATGAAGCGCATCCTGGCCGAAACCAGCCAGATCTGTTTGCTGCTGGAAACGACTTCGGGCCAGGGCGGTTATGTCGGCTACAGATTCGAGCATCTGGCAGCCATTTTGGCCCTTGTCGGCCAGGAAAAGCGGACCGGGGTTTGTTTGGATACCTGCCATGTATTTGCCGCCGGCTACGACCTGCGCACGGCGGAAACTTATGAATTAACCATGAAAAGGTTTGAAGAAATTATTGGTCTCCAATATTTGCAAGCGGCCCATATTAATGATTCCAAGGTGGACTTGGGCAGCCGCAAGGATCGTCATGACAGTATCGGCCGCGGCAAGCTTGGTATGGAAGCTTTTGCGCTGCTGATGAACGATGCCCGCTTCGATGACCTGCCCTTAATCCTGGAAACCATCGATGATACCCTTTGGCAGGCGGAGATTAAGCTGCTGTATTCGCTGGTCGAGCCGGGGTAGGCGATATAAAAAAAGTGTTTGAAAATATATTATTTTAATTTTATAATATTGCCAATGACCCGAGGATTTCGCCTTTTCTGTTTTTTTACCTTGCTGTTGCTTTTTTCCGCCCTGGCGGCGGAACAGGCCGTGATCTATCTGCGCTTGGCCGATTCCCTGACCCTGGACCCGGGAAAATTCGAGGACTTCTATTCCCAGGAAGTGATCGCCAACGTTTTCGAGGGGCTGGTCCGCCTGAAGCCGGGGACGTTCTCCGTGGAGCCGTGCCTGGCCGAGCGCTGGACTTTCAAGGAAAACGGCAAGCGCTGGATATTTTACCTGCGCCGCGACGTGAGGTTCCACAACGGCAGGGAATTCAACGCCGCCGCTGTCGTGTATTCCTTCAGAAAAAGGATGGAGGGCAAGAGAGGCGCGTACGGTCCTTTCGGCCAGATTTTCCCCTTCATCGCCGCCGTGCGTGCCGCCGGCGACTGGAGCGTGGAGTTCGTTCTCGACCGGCCCTATATCCCTTTTCTCCTATCCCTGGTCGATCTGCGCGCCGCCATCGTGGCCCCGGGTTCCGGCGACGGCCCCGAGTTAATGCCGGTCGGCACCGGTCCGTACATGGTGTCCGAGTGGCTGAAAGGCAAGCCCCTGGTCCTGCGGCGCAATCCATCCTATTGGGATGTCCCGGCGCGGATCGACAAGGTGGTTTTCAAAAGCGAGAAATCCGCGACCGCCAGGCTTTCCCAGATCAAGAACGGCAGCGTCCATGTCGCCATGATCCGCTCAGCCGCCGAGCACGGGGACCTGGCGGGCCGGGCTGACATCGGCATCCTTTCCCATCCCTCGCCAAGCACCGGCTACCTGGGTTTCAATGGCTATCGTTCCCCCTTCAACCAGTTGCCTGTTCGCAAGACCTTCGCCCACCTGCTGAACAAAATGGTCCTGGTCCGCCGCGTTTTTCAGAATCTCGCCCAGCCCGCCGGTTCATTCCTGCCGCCGTCGATGCCCGGGTTCGACCCCGGGACGGCAGGCTACGAATTCAGCCCGCAGAAAGCCCAGAAGCTGCTGCGCGACGCCGGCTGGGGCAAGGGCTTCACCTGCAGCCTTTATTATTCGGAGGGGCAGTTCGGTGTCGAGGAGATCGCCCGGGCTATCGCGGCCAAGGCCCGGCTGATCCAGGTCACAGTGCGGACGGTCAAGCTGCCCTTTGAACGTTTTTTCAAGGCGGTGCAGAACGGCGAGCCCGACCTTTTCTTGATGTCCTGGGGGTTCACCGCCGACCCGGTCGTGTTCCTGAACCCGATGTTCATGCTGGTCCCCGGCGGCGGCAAGATGATGTCGGTAAGTCCGGAGTATGCCGGGATACTGGCCGCCGCCGAAACGGCCGTCGACGACAAGGCACGGGATGGGCACTGCGCCGCCGCCCAGCGCCTGATCTTCCGGGAATTGCCCCTCCTGCCCCTGTTCCACCTGAATGAAATGGTGGCTTTCAACAAGCGGCTCAGCGGGCTGCGCCTGGATCCTATCGGCCTCCTGCTCTTCAAGGACGCGGCCCTGGGACCCGAGTAGAGCGGGAACTGGAACAGCCTTCGCGGATCGTCGGCAAAGCCGCCCGGAGAACCGTTTCCTTGCCGCTTGTTTCCCCGCGACTCACTCGCCGCGCGGCTGTTTTTTCCTCTTGCGCCAGGCCAGCCAGACCATGAGCATGGTGATCAGGATCAGGCCGATGAACATGGCGCGCGCTCCCCACAAGCCTGTCTGCGTGCCGCACAGGCAGGTAGGCGTGGCGGCTTTTTTCTTCTTGGCCAGCAGCACGCGGCTGAAACAGCAATTTAATGCGGCGTTTGCTATGGTCGTTTTCGCTTCAACTCTTCAACGCTTCAACTTTTTTTTCCAATGGAAATAGACCGGGAGTCCGGTCAGGATGAGGAACAAGCCCTTGCCCGAATTGAGCGGATCGCCGATGATGATGTAAACGATGAAGAACATGGCGATGGTTACGTAGAGCAGGGGTACCAGAGGATAGCCGCTCACCCGGTAGGGACGCTCCAGGTCTGGTTGCTGCACGCGCAGCTTGATCAGGCCGATAACGGTCATGGCGTTGAAGAGCAGCGAGGCGAAGGCCGTGTAGGTCAGCAGATCGTTAAAAGTGCCGCTTAAGACCAGGATGCAACTCCAAATGCCCTGGTAGACCAGCGATATG
The DNA here is from genome assembly GCA_018897435.1 of Acidobacteriota bacterium. GTDB lineage: Bacteria > Acidobacteriota > Aminicenantia > UBA2199 > UBA2199 > UBA2199. The sequence continues at coordinate 50,466 of JAHIKI010000065.1, forward strand.
TGTGGCGTCTTGAATTTTTCGTGAATGCGACAGTTTTTTTTAAAGAAAAGGCCGTCGCGGGCCATGGCGTAATACAGGCGCGGCCCCGAAAGGATCAGTCCATTGACGCAGCCGAAAGTGGAGATCAGGATGGCCAGAGTGATGAAAACCAGTCCGGCCTGACCCATGATGGCCTGGGCAACGGCAGCGCCGATGCGGTTTTCGCTGACCAGGGCCATTTGTCCGACGGGAATTACGTAGATAAAGGCCATGGTGGTCAGGGTGTAGATCAAGGCCACGGCGCCGCTGCCCAGGATCATGGCCCGGGGGATGTTCTTTTGCGGATCGCGGACCTCTTCGGCCACGAAGGCCACCGAATTCCAGGCGTCATAGGCGAAGAGGGCTTTGCTCATGGCTACGGCCAGGGCGGCGAATAGGGGTAGCGCACCGATGGCGGGCAGGACCGGCTTGAGCAATGGAGTAAAATTCTTCAGGCTGCCCCTGAAAAAAACGAACGCCGCCCCGACCAGGAGCAGCATGGCCGCGACCTTGGCAATGGTGAACATGTTCTGCAAAGCGGCGCCGGCACGCACGCCGCGGATGTTGACCGCAGTCAGCAGCATGATGCACAGGATGGCGGCCACCTGGGCCGTCGACAAGCTGACGGTTTTACCGAGAACTCCAAACGAAAACAGTTTGTTGGCTTCGCCCAGGAAGGGGAAAAATACGCCCAGATATTTGGCGAAGGCAATGGCCACGGCGGCGATGAAACCGCTCTGCACCACCAGAAAGAATGTCCAGCCGAAGAGGAAGCCCCACAGCGGCGAATATGCCTCTTTTAAAAACACGTACTGCCCGCCGGCCCGGGGGAAGGCTGCGGCCAGTTCGCCAAGGCTTAAGGCGGCGAAAACGGTCAGTACGCCGCCGGTGAGCCAGAGCAGGATCAGCAGTCCCGGCGTCTGGATGAATCCGGCCATCAGTGAAGGGGCAATGAATATCCCAGATCCGATCATGGAGCCGATGACGAGGCTGCTGGCATCGAGCACGCCCAGTCGCCGCGCCAAGCCGCTTTTGGATTCCGAGTTTTCCATTTTTTGCTCCAGGAAAAAATCATGAATAACCCTTTGGCAAAGAAAAGTCAAATCAGTGACGAGTAACAAGTGACGCGTGACGAAGAAATGTTGAAGTGTTGAAGAGTTAAAGTGTTAGCCGCGATATTCGAAATTGCTTGCCACTCATCAACCCTTTAACCCTTAAACCCATCAATTTTTTATCTTCAACATCGAACGCCGAATATCGAACTCTTTTCTTTTGCCGGTTAGCAAGTTGACATTTAAAAGCTCATTGTGTTAATAGAACTTTTCAAGGAGAACCATCATGATATCCAGAGGCAAATGGGGTTCGCGCATCGGCTTCATCCTGGCTGCCGCCGGTTCGGCCGTCGGTTTGGGCAATATCTGGCGTTTTCCATACATGACGGGCAGGAACGGCGGGGCACTGTTCGTGCTGTTGTATATCGGGGCCATCCTCATCCTGGCCCTGCCCGTACTACTGGCCGAATTCGCCCTGGGCCGGGCCACGGCCAGAAACCCGGTCGGTGCCTTCGCCGCCATCCGTCCGGGGACGAAATGGTACTACTGCGGTTTCCTGGGCGTGGTCACTGGGGTGATGATCCTTTCTTTTTATTCGGTCATAGCCGGCTGGACACTGGGCTACAGTTTCAAGGCGTTCAGCGGCCAATTCAGCGGTATCGGCAAGGAGGAAGTAGCGGCGATTTTCCGTTCTTTCACTGCTTCGCCTTGGTTGCAAATCATGCTTTTGGCAATTTTCATGATTTTGACCGTTACCATTGTCAGTAAAGGAGTGGCGGCCGGACTGGAGCGCTATGCCAAGGTACTGATGCCGGCGCTTTTCCTGATCATGATCCTGCTCATGATCCGCTCGCTGACCTTGCCCGGGGCCGAAAAGGGGCTGCTCTTCTACCTCAAACCCGATTTCACCAAGATCAATGGCCGCGTTTTCCTGGAGGCCATGGGCCAGGCTTTTTTCAGTCTCAGCCTGGGGTTGGGCACCATGCTGACCTATGGTTCCTACTTGAGCAAGAAGGTGAACCTGGTCTCCTCGGCAGCCTGGGTGGCGGCCCTGGATACAACCATAGCCATCCTGGCCGGTTTTATCATTTTTCCGGCTCTTTTTTCGCAGAACATGGTGCCCGACCAGGGCCCGGGGCTGGTATTTGCCGTCCTGCCGGTACTCTTTGCCCACATGCCAGGCGGCATGTGGTTCGGGGCCTTTTTTTTCGTGTTGCTGGCCGTGGCCGCCCTGACTTCCACCATTTCCATATTGGAGGTGCCGGTAGCTTTCCTGATTGATGAAAAAAAGTGGCCGCGTCGCCGGGCCGCCTGGTTGGTAGGGGGCCTGGCTTTGGCTTTCGGTGTTCCTTCAGCCCTCTCTGGAGGAGGAGTAAAATGGTTCAGCCGGCTGCCGCTGTTGCACATTGACTTCCTTTCCCTTTGGGACAAGGTCTGGGGCAACATCGCTTTGAGCGTGGGGGCATTATTAATAGCCGTTTTCGTGGCTCATGTCTGGAAAACGGCCAATGCCCTTGCCGAGATCACCGCCGGCGGCCGCAGATTCCGCTTGGCCAGACTCTGGGTACTGTCCATCA
>JAHIKI010000066.1 GCA_018897435.1 Acidobacteriota bacterium
TCAGCTAAAATTACTGGGGTTTTCCCTCTTAATGAATCAATTGTTAATCTGTTTTTTTCGATTACTTCAAAAATCGGAATATATATTTGGGGATACAATCCCTTGATTTTACATTTGTTTAAAATACTATTAAAATCAATTTTTTCTTGATAATTTAAATAAATATAATTTTCCATTTCTTGTATTAAATCTATGCCATTTATTTTACATGCTTCAATTAAAGTGTTAATTAAAACGTTGTAATCATCATCAAATCGTTTTTGAATTTCTTTATACAGTATTTCCTTAAACTTCTCATCTTCAGAAAACCCAATAAGTCCAAGCGAAAGATAATCCAAATACCGCTGCAAGGTATTTTGATTATTTTTTGTAAGATCAATTTCCATCATGTTTTCTTCAACACCGACATTTTTTGCTTTGAGCAGCAATTGATTGTGCGAGAAGAACAAACAAAGCAAAAACAAGGTTAAACTTGTTCTTTGAAGAACACGAAAAATTCCTTTTACAATCTCTTTTTTCATTTCTTTTCTCCTTTTTTTTTCAAAAAAATTTTCTATACACATACGAAATTGTTGAGGCAATTTCGATGCCAAATTGCTTTTTACCCCGGGAGCATTGATTTTAAAGGGGGTTAAAAAAATTAGACGGATCACTAAACCGGCGGCAGTGTCCCATTTTGAGACAGTGGGAACGTTTAAATAGCCGGAAATGCAGCACGGAAAAACCTTTTTATGACCGAACCCAAAAGTGCTCCAATTTGGGACACTCATGGGGAAAAAACGGAAACCCCGTCCAGATCTGGGATTCAGGCGAAAGCGGGTGTCCCATTTTGGGACAGTGGTCCGTCCTGGCTGAGACATTTGGTACGCCTAATTGCAAAAACTCATCATTTTCAAACCATGCTTCTGCGGGCATTCAGAAACAGTTGCCACATGTCACTTCATATGAAAATCTTGACTGCTTCATAAACCCATTAATCAACTTTTTGCTTTTTCACTATCTTCTGCTGACTAAAAGCTTTCCGGCATGCCGTCGTAACGGACCACATCTCGGGCGCGGCCGCAAAAGTGGAAGCTGCGGTTGCGATGGTCGCGCTCATCCAGGGATACCCTGCGCAACAGGTCGGCCCAATTGGCAAATTCACCATACGCCTTGGCCAGCGGGCTTATAACCGGTTGTTCCTCCCATTCCGGGTGTTCTCGGACAAATTCCGCGTATGAACGTTCGGCATGGTCTTCGAACTCGGCATTGAAATAAATCGAGCGGCGCAGAGAAAATTTCGCCAGCGCCCAGGCAAAAAGGCGGTAGGAAAAAACCATCAGCCGGACAACGAGCGGACTGAGAAACCAGGGTTGCTTGAGTTTTTCTGCCATTATCTTTTCGTGCAGCAGCAGCAAGTGCTGGTATTCATTATCCTGGGCTGCCCGGGCCCAAACCATGAGCCGGCGCGCCTGGCTCATCAGCTTATCGTTGCCATAGCAGCGGGTGAGCTTCTGGTACTGGTGGATTTCCCAGGCCCGGTAGGGAACTCCGGCCAGTATCTCCAGGAGCTTGACCTTGAAAAGGGTGGTTTTGCTGCCGGTCAACAGATCGAAAGATATAAAAAACAGCCGGGCCATGAACGAGTATTTCAGGCTTGGCCGTTCCAGCGTCGCTTGTTGCTCTTTTTTCAGGTCAATCCGGTTTTCCGCCATTTTCCTCCGCATCCTTGAATTGGCGAATACAGAATTTCAGGATCAAAGATTATTTTAACAGAAACGGCCTTTCCATTCAAAATGGCCCCTACATCGAAAATGGACCTGATAAAATTTATTGTATCCGGAAAAACAAATATTGAAATAAAAAATGATTTGTGTTTGAATATGCCATATAAAGGAGTAGGAAATGAAAAAATTAACCATGATTTTTTTAGCCGTGTTTTTTTCAATATTCCTCTTGCAGGCCGAGACCATCGCCAATGTCACCAGCTGCAAAAACTTGACATTGACCATCGACCGGGGCGCCATGGACGGTGTCGTATCCGGCTTGAAAGGCATTGTCAAGGCGGTCTATAAAGAGCCCAGCGGCGAATACACCATCAATATCGGTATTTTCACGGTGCGCAAAGTTTTCGAACGCACGGCCGAAGTGGTGATCGAAATCGGCAAGGGACTGAATCCCGCCGATGCCCGCTACGTGGTTTTCGACCCGGATCTGGTTCCCAGCGAAAGCAAAACCGAAACCGCGGTCCCGGCCAAAGGCGCGGAAAGCGCCGATTGGCACCTTGAGCAGGGAGACAAAGCCGCCAATGAGGGAAAACTCGAATCCGCACTGGAAAAATATCAAAAAGCTTTGGCCCTGGATCCAAAAAACCTCGTAGCTCAGGAAAAATGCAGCGAAATGAAAAAAATGATCGCCGGGACCGAACGCATGGTCAAATTCAATGAATACTTGAAAAAGGCCGACGCCAATTATGAAAAAAACGATGTCAGATATGCATTTTTATACCTAATCGAAGCGTTGCGGATGTTTCCCGAAGGCAGTTCCGAAGTCAAAGACCGTTTGCTATTGATGGCCAGCGAATATCCCCAGGAATGGGATGCGATCTTAAAGGAAAAACGCGTCGAGTTGCAGGACATCCGTCCCAAGATCGATGCCATGCTTGAAAAAAGTTCAGAAGCCATTGCCGAACCGGCTGAAGCCAAGGCCAAGGAAACCGAATACGCCGAGGATTTCCTGCAGAAGATCAGCGGCAAAGCCGAAAAAATCACACCTAATGAAAAAGGTTTCTGGGAAGCGGTTTTTGCCAAGGATATCACCATGATTTACATCCCGGCCGGGGAATTCACCATCGGCTCCCCAAACAAGCAGGGTGATGCCGATGAACACCCGGCCCACAAAGTATTTGTCGATGGTTTCTGGATCGGTAGAACCGAAGTGACTTTTGAACAATACGACCGCTTCTGTATGGAAACCGGCCGGGAAAACAGCGAAGATGAGGGGTGGGGAAGGGGAAAACGCCCGGCCATTTATGTTTCCTGGAATGATGCCCAAGATTACTGCACCTGGCTAGCAACAAAAACCGGGCTGAATTTCCGCTTGCCCAGCGAAGCCGAATGGGAAAAAGCAGCCCGTGATTATTATCCTTGGGGCAATATCCCGCCGGCCGCCACGCTGGCCAATTTCAACAAGAACAACATGCAAACCAGCCCTGTGGGCTCATGCCCCAAGGGCGCCTCACCATACGGCATCCAGGACATGGCTGGCAACGTATGGGAATGGGTGGGCGACTGGTACGATTCCGATTTTTACCAGAATTCACCGTTCAAAAATCCTCAGGGGCCAGAAGGGGGTTCGGCGCGGGTAGTGCGCGGGGGATCCTGGGCCAACAACAGCGAGTTGATCCGTTCAGCCAACCGCAGCCAAGAAGACCCGGCTAGCAGGTTGAATATTCTGGGTTTCCGCTTGGCATTGGACGACAATTGAAGCGCTGCCCCGAAAACCGAGCCATCCTTTCAATAACTACCGGGCTACTATATAATACAGGTATGAATCATGTTATACACTTGCTAGCATGCTCCTCGCGGGCAAGATAATGTGAAATAAAAATGAAAGTTCAATGTTCCGCTTGCGGCCATGTCCAGGAATTGGATTCCGAATACAAGATCTGTATGAATTGCGGCGGACCGGTAGATGAAAACAATTCCCGTATTCTGAATAATCCCAGAAAAGGCAGGGGCAGGCAGGGACTGGCCATCGTCGCCTTCTTCCTGTTCCTGTTTGTTTTCTTTTTCTGGTCAAAGTATCTCGGCAGGCACGGCATGGCCATCAGCGCCCTGTTTTATATCTGGGGTTTTTATAAAAACTATTTGAACAAAAGAAATGCAAGCAAATAAAATGGCTATCAGTGAAAATTTTGAACTGATCCAAAATAACATTGAGAAAGCCTGCCAGCGGGTCAAAAGGGATCCCCGACAGGTGCAGATCCTGGCCGTCTGCAAAGATCAGGGCCCGGAAAAAATAAGACAAGTGCTTGACCTGGGCATCCGCCTGTTGGGGGAAAACAAAACCCAAGAGGCCGAATTGCATATGCAGTATTTCATCGGATCAAAGATCGACTGGCACTTCATCGGCAAACTGCAGAAAAATAAAATAAACAAGATATTGGGCATGTTTCACTTCATCGAGTCGGTCGACGGGGTCAAATCCCTTGAGCATATTCACAAAAGGGTGGACGATCCCATCGAAGTATTTATTGAGGTCAACATCGCTGAAGAAAAAAGCAAGTCCGGTTTTACCATCGAGGGCTTGAAAAAAGCCATTCCATATATTTCCAATTTAAACAAAGTGACCGTTTCCGGACTGATGGCTATTCCCCCCTACTTCGAGGATGCGGAAAAAGTCAGGCCGTATTTTTCCCGGCTGCGCGAACTGCAAAACACCATCAACGGTATGACCATCCCCAACTTGAAAATTTCCCACCTATCCATGGGCATGAGCCACGATTACGAAATGGCCGTGGAAGAGGGCGCCACGATCGTCCGCATCGGTACAGCACTGTTCGGCAGGCGGAAAGCATGAGCCTGGACATGCCGCCCCTGATTCCCGGCAAGGAGAAATCATGAAATTGACACCACAGGAGATTTTAAGCCAGACTTTTTCGGTTAAGATCAAAGGCTTCCATCCCGATGAGGTAAAAAGCTTCCTGCAGCAGATTGCCGAAACCCTGGAAAGCGAGATTCAGGAAAAAGAAGAAATGAAAGCCAAAATTGAAAAACTCCGTGAAAATCTCGGCAAACTTGAAAAAAAAGAGGAACTGCTGCGCGACACCCTGATTGCTGCCCAAAAGTTTTCCAGTGAGATCAAGGCTAATTCCCATAAAGAAGCCGAGCTGATCACCCGGGACGCGGAAATGAAATCCGAGGAGATCATCAAGCACGCCGCGATCCGCCAAATGGCCATCAGGGAAGAGATCAAAAACCTACAGTTCAAAAGAAAGGAAATTGAAAGCGACATCATCCACCTGCTGAACTCGCTGAAGGAATTGATCGAAACCTACCACAAGCAGGATGAGGAATTCGGCAAGATCGAATACTTGGGGAAATAGAACAAGGGTAGGGGCGACCCGCTGGGTCGCCCTGGAACATCGGTTAATCACGGACAGGGCGTTCCACCGGAACGCCCCTACCCCTTGTTTTTTTTCATTTTTTTAAATTATCTTGTTGAAAATCATATCATATCATGATACTATATTACAGGGAGGCAATATGCCAGCGGTGAGTTTTTATTTGAAAAAAGAGGTGCTGGACGCTATCCGCGCCAGGGCCAGTTCCGGCAACATCCCGGTCTCACGGATCATTAGTCGTGCTGTCGAGGAATACCTAAAGACCAACGAGATGCACGGGGCCCGCCAACGGGTCATGGAACATATCCGTCGGGCCATTGAGCCCTCGGATTGGGAGGCGCTCCACCGGGAAAGGACGTCGGCCGATGTTGACCGGGATTGACACCAGTTTTTTTTATGCTCTGGCCGCAGGCAATCCAGCCGCCGTGGAAGCTTGGGAGAACAGGGAACTCCTCACTTCCGCGCTCTGCTTCTATGAGCTTAAAAAGAAACTATTGCAAGGCGCCCTTAAGGCCTGGCCGACCGTGCTTGAGGATATCGCCAGGGCTGTCGAGGTGGTGCCCGTAACCGCGGCCACGGCCTTGAAGGCGGGAAAGATCGCCTACGGTACCGGCATGCCCGCCTTCGATGCGATTATCATTAGTTCCTTCGACGAAACCGGCTGCGGGGAAGTTCTCACCCTGGACCACCACTTCAAACTATTCTCAAAAAAGGGGTTGAGAGTAACCCTGCTGACGATATAGAAATGGCAATCCCGAAAGAGATGCTCCTTTTTCCAAAAAACTATTTTAATTGCTCACCATTCCTGATACAATACATCGATTCCGGTTAATAGGAGGATTTCATGGCTGAAAACACCAACAAGACTGCCGCGTTGAACAATGCCGTATCGCAGATCGAAAAACAGTTCGGTAAAGGTTCGATCATGAAACTGGGTGGCAAGGAAGTGGTGCAGATCCCGGCCATTTCCTCCGGTTGCATCGCCCTGGATATCATAACCGGAATCGGCGGCTACCCGCGCGGCCGGGTCATTGAAATCTTCGGACCGGAGTCCTCGGGCAAAACCACGCTGGCCCTGCACGGCATCGCCGAAGCCCAGAAAGCGGGAGGTTACGCCGCGTTCATTGATGCCGAGCATTCTCTGGACCCCCTGTACGCCCAGAAGCTGGGGGTGAACATCGATGAATTGTACATCGCCCAGCCCGATTGGGGAGAACAGGCTCTGGAGATCGCGGAGATCCTGGTCAGATCGGGTGGAGTCGACATCATCGTAGTGGACAGCGTGGCCGCCTTGGTGCCCAAGGCTGAACTGGAAGGCGACATGGGCGACAGCCACATGGGCTTGCAGGCCAGGCTGATGAGCCAGGCGCTGCGCAAGCTGACCGCCATCGTGGCCCGCTCAAAAACCACCTTTGTTTTCCTCAACCAGCTTAGGCAAAAGATTGGCATGTTCGTCGGCAATCCGGAAACCACCTCCGGCGGCCGGGCATTGAAATTTTACGCGTCGCTGCGAATTGAAGTTAAAAGGATCATGGCCATCAAGGAAGGCACCGATATTGTCGGCGGCCGGATCAGGATCAAGGTGGTCAAGAACAAAATGGCTCCGCCGTTCAAGGAAGTGGAAGTGGACCTCTATTACGGCAAGGGCTTTTCCAAGGAAAGCGACATCATTGAACTGGGAGTCCTTCACGGCATCATCAGCAAAACCGGGGCCTGGTATTCCTACGGCGACAACCGGCTGGGCCAGGGTAAAGAATCGGTGCGCAAGCTATTCGAGGAAAATCGCACCCTGTTCGAGGAAATCAAGGGTAAGATCCTGGAAAAATTAGCTCCAGCTTTAAAGGAAAAAGAAAAAGAAACAACTTGAAAAAATTCAAATTTTCTTTGCTCTATATCCTGATCCTCTTGGTCACATCCCCCTTTCATGTGCAGATCAAAAACCTGCTGGGAGGGATCAGGGTGTTCAATTTCAGCAATTATGTCCTGTTGGGAATTTTAACGGCGTTCTTCGTCCTGGCATTTTTCAAAGCGATCACTTCGGGCAAAGCGTTGGACAATGCCGCCATTCTGCTTGCAGCCGCAATCATTTTTTATTTTCTTTTCCAACGCAAAATCTTCCTGAACAAGATATTTTTTTCTAATTTTCTGCACATTGCCGAATTTTTCATCCTGGGCGTACTGCTTTTCAAGGAAAATAAAAAAGCTTCTTCGGCCATGCCCTTTCTCATCCTTTTCGTTTCCGCCTTCACTTTTGAACTGGTTCAGGTCTTTTTCCACAACCGGGTGGTCGACGCCAACGATATTTGGACCAATACCATCGCCGGCCTGGTCGGCCTGGTGGTGGGATTCTTTTAACGACCTGTCGCTGGCGCGGGAGTCTGCGTCAACCTCCGATTGAAAAGGGTCCTCCAATCAATTATAATGCTGCCATGACTCTCAAAGAACTCTTCAAAACAGCGCTTCAAACCAAGCTGAACGCACTTTTTGTCTCCGGCAAAAACAAGGAAGAGGTCCTGGGCGAGTTGGAGGAGCTGCTGATCCTGGCCGACATCTCCCTGCCGGCAGTCGAAGCCATCATAACCAATATCAGCAAAAAAGCCAAAAGCGTTTCCAGTAAAGAAAACTACAACGAACTGCTCCGTCAGGAACTGCTGGCGGTTTTCTCCGGGACGCGCCGCTCGCCCCTGGCCAACGGCGGCAAGAATATCATCCTGCTTGTTGGGGTCAACGGCAGTGGCAAAACGACCAGCGCCGCCAAACTGGCCCGCTACTATCAAAACCGCGGCTACAGCGTGCTCTTGGCCGCGGCCGACACCTTTCGGGCTGCCGGGTCTACCCAACTATCACTATGGGGCCAAAAACTGAACATCCCGGTTGTCAGCGGTGAGCGTGGCGCCGATCCCGGGTCGGTCGTATTCAACAGCTTGCAGTCCTGGCAAAGCAGGAATTTCGATCTGCTGATCATTGACACCGCCGGCCGCATGCAAAATAAAGACAACCTGATGAAGGAATTGGAAAAGATCATTAAAATAATCAGAAAATTTGCTGCTGACCAGCCGGCCGAAACCTGGCTGGTTCTGGACGCTTCCACCGGACAGAACGCTCAGGTGCAAGCCGAAAAATTCAAGGAGTTTTCAGGGATCAACGGCATGGTTCTGGCCAAATTGGACGGCACAGCAAAAGGCGGTACCATCATCAGCATCGCCGCCCGGCTCAAGTTACCGGTATTTTTTGCCGGGAACGGGGAAACGGAAAATGACCTGTGGGAGTTTTCCGAAAAAGAATTCATCGAATCCTTGCTGGGCCAATGAAAAATCATCCCCCACGCACCTTTCGCGACGATCGGGACGACGAAAAATTCATGAAGATCGCCCTGAAGCTGAGCCAGCGGGGTTCGGGCTTCACCGAGCCCAATCCCATGGTTGGCGCCGTGGTGGTGAAAAACGGAAAAATCCTCTCCTGCGGTTACCATCAAGCGTTCGGGTTAAAGCATGCCGAAACCATGGCCCTGGAAAACCTGACCGTCCCCGGTACCACGCTGTATTTGACCCTGGAACCTTGCAGCCATTTCGGTAAAACCCCTCCCTGTACCGACCTGATCATTGCCAAAAAGGTCAGGCGCGTGGTAGTGGCCATGGTCGATCCCAATCCCCGGGTCAACGGCAGCGGCATCCGCAAGCTGCGGGCCCACGGCATCCGGACCCGTTGCGGCCCCGGCGGCGATTGGGCGGCATATGTCAATCGCCATTACCTGAAATTCATCAAAACCGCCACTCCTTACGTGACCCTGCATGCCGGCATCTCCCTGGACGGCAAGCTGACCGACGATGCAGGCCACTCACGCTGGATCACCTCGGAGCAAGGGCGCCGTTATTCCCACAGCCTGCGCGGCGAGTTCTCCGCCATCCTGGCCGGGCACGGCACCATCCTGGCCGACAATCCGCGCCTGAACCTGCGCGAGCCCGGCTGGGAAGGCAAGACCCTGTACCGGGTGGTGCTGGATTCGGCCAACACGCTTCCCCTGAGCCTGAATATTTTCCAGGAACAGGAGAGGTTCCCCCTGGTCATCTTCAGCTCCAACGCCGCCGCGAACAGGAAAAAAAAGGTCCCGCTCCATTTCTTCGTGCGCCATGACGCCAACGGCCTGGTCCTGGCCGAGGTCCTGGAGCAATTGTCCAAGCTGGGCATCGCTTCGCTGCTGGTGGAAGGCGGCGGCCGGGTCCTCGACTCCTTTATCCGCGAGCGGCTGTTCGACGAAGCGGCCTTTTTCATATCCGACAAGATCGTCGGCGGCCGGAACTCGGTCCAGATCTTTGCCTCCGGGGTCACCCGGCTCGAGGATGCGCTGGAATTGGTTGATTGCCGCTGGAGCGAATACGCCGGCGGCACCATGATGAGAGGTTTCAGGAAATGTTCACCGGTCTGATCGCAACCACCGCCGCCCTGGTCAAGCTGGAAAAGAAGAACCGGCCGGTCCTGACCATCCGTGCCGCCCTGGACAAACCACTGGCCGTGGGCGACTCGCTGGCCGTCAACGGCGTCTGCCTGACCCTGATCGAGCAAAAGCAGGACCTGCTGCGCTTCAACCTGGCCGCGCCCACCCTGCGCCTCTCCAACCTGGGCGACCTGCCCGTTGGCGCGCTGCTCAACATCGAGTTGCCGCTGACGCTGAACGATTTCCTGGGCGGACACCTGGTCAGCGGCCACATCGACGGCACGGTGCGCGTGCGCGCCCTGAACAAGGGCGACCAGAACTCGCGCTTCGTCTTTTCGTTCCGCGAGCGGGAATGGCGAAAGTTCATCGTGCCGCGGGGCTCGGTGGCCCTGAACGGCGTCAGCCTGACCGTTTCCGAGGTCGGCGAATCCTGGCTCGCCGTGGAGATCATCCCGCAAACCCTGGCCACGACCAACCTCAAGCACCTCCGCGTCGGCGAGCGCGTGAACATCGAACTTGATTTAATAGGCAAATATCTATATAATTTTTATAAGCATATCTAACCAATTTCACCTATTTTCATTTTATCTTATTTATCATTGAAAAGCATTTAATTAAGAGGTTTTCCAGATTAACCCTATACAAACAACAGATCTCGGAAAAATTGAAGACGTAATGCTGATTACAGTGCCAGCAAAAACAACGAGAACGAACCTTACAAAAGCTATTTGATGTTCAATGACAACATTTCCGAGGTCGAGGAATTCATCAGAAAGTCTCATAAGTAGAAATCGAACACTTTTTGTTTGAGTTCAAATTTGACGTTATTGACAATAGATGATATTTTATAGTTTAATTAGAAATAAATATTAAGATGAAAACACTACCTAGTTATAAAAAACCACCTGTAGATGAAGTCGTTTGTGGAATTAGATTTAAAGTTCCTGATAAACTAAGGATTACTCATTTTGGCCTTCTCTGGGATAAATTTAAAAAGGAATATCCAAATGTTCAGCATGCCATCCCTATTGCAACAAATATAGCTCAAGTCATTGAAGATAAGTCAACTGGAATGCCATTACCTCGTGTTTGGTTCATAAATAAATCTGATGATCAAGTAATTCAATTTCAAATTGATCGTTTATATTTCAATTGGCGCCATCGCAATGATGCTTACCCAAGATATTTAAGCGTAATAGATAATTTTTCAAAAACCTACGAAGAAGTTGACAAATTTTTTACTGAAATGAATTTTGGAAATATCGAACCTATTGAAAGCGAGTTGAGTTACATCAACATCATTGAGAAAGGAAAAGGGTGGAATAGTCTCGATGATCTCCCCCATCTGTTTACTGATTTTGGTTGGGCTTTAAAGAAGACTAGATTCTTACCGAATCCAAAAAATATTTCTTGGAAAACTGCTTTTGAATTGCCTGAAAATCAAGGTCGGCTTACTATAAAATTAGATCAAGTTCTTCACAAAGAAACAAAAGAACCTCTATTACGATTAGAACTCGCTGCTTGCGGGAGTAGTGATTCGTTTTCCAAGGACGGAATGTTAAAGTGGTTTGATTTGGCTCACAGATGGATAGTTGAAGGTTTTTCAGATATTACATCAAAAGAAATACAGAAAAATATTTGGGAAAGAGACGATGTCTGAATTTTCTATATCTCCGAATGAATCATTCCAAATTCCAATAAATTGTCCCGAAAAGTTTACTTCAGAATTAACAGGACCAATTACCGATGATTTTCTAAAAAATGAAAAAGAAAATATCTCAAGACTAAGCAGAATTATTTTAAATAATTCTGCTTGGAATGCTTATGAAGAAAATCTTCAATTAATTTCAACAAATGAAGATGCGTTTACGCAACAGACTTCCAATTTTACTAATTCTATAATAATTAGATGTTTTATTTTACTCATTCGCTCTACGAAGTATTCTTTTAAGGACAAATTAGCGGATCGTCTTGAAATCCTTGCTGAAGATTCTTGTGACGAATTTTATGAAGATTATAACCTTTCTGTTGGATCTTTGAAAAATTTTCTAACTTTCTTAACATCAGAGATCAAAATAAAATATCCAAAACTATCTCTTACCCCTGAAAACAATATATATGCCTCCTGGCCATCAGGTAATGATTATTTAGTTAGTGTTAATTTCCTTGATGGTAATGATGTTAGATATGTATTTTTTTATCAAAATGATAAACATCCCGAAAAAATTGATCGAGTGTCGGGAATGACCACAACAGATTCATTGATCTCAATATTAATTAATAAAAACATTCAAAAAATAGTTTTTAATGAGTAGTATCCCAGATTCCGATCATATTTCTCACCTTTGTTATAGAAAGGATATTGATTCAGGGATTATCTTAGCTACCGCATTTATGGTTAGAGATAAGGAACCATATTTATCTGTGAACTGGTTAGAATTTCTTAATAGACAAAACAGAAATAATGCAATAGAACAAGTATTGGGAGTGTATAAAAAAAAATTTAATAAATTGCGTCCAGATGAAAAAATTGCATTACTCAATGTTGGGGCTACAAAAAAGAAGGTTAAGGCAGAATCGAAAGATAATCGGGAAATTGGTTTTTGTCATATCCCAAACAAAGGAGATCCCTCTCATAGTGGAATTTTTAATATTATTGAAGATAAAGAATTTATTGCAGAGTTAATCCGATCAACAATAATTGATTCAATTTTTATTCGTGATATTTAAAAGAAAATAAGAAATTACATTGCATATCAGATCACTATTCATAAGTTGAAAAGGGGGATAAGGGGGAATGAGGGACGGATTGTGATACTATGATTTTGACAAACAACGTCTCTTCGCTTCCCAATAAAGATGAGATAGCGACATGTATTTCAATCCACTGAATGGCTCCATTTCGGAAATCAGTTTGAAATTCAAACCTGCCAGGTCTCTTAACCTGACCAACAATTCCCCGCGGAGTCTTTTTCCATCGATCCTGCCCGTATCGATCTCATCCATCTTGACCCCGAAGGTCCGGGTAAATTCCCAGATCACCTTTTCCAACGGATCAAAATCATAATCATCCCGTCGCCGCTTCTTCACGGCATCCGGCTGATGCCGGCGATCGAATTTCGCAAGTGCCCGGTTCAAAAAAGACTCATTTCCCAAAACTGGCCCAAATTGAGTATGCAATAACGGAAGCGATTCTCGCGGATCCGACCTCATGGCATCGGCCAAGCCCTTCCGGCCGCCAAACAATTCCAGCACGTAATCGGTATCCAGCCATGCCAGTTTCTTCTTTTGTGTATATCGGCTGCCGCTCGACCAGCAGTAATCATCACAATGATCCACCAATCCTGCCCGCAAGGGATTTTGCAGCACATAGATGATCGCCATCTTAAGATAAGAGTCATCCTCGATGATGGTCGAGTGGAATCGGCTCTGAAATACATAACCCTTGCCGCCCGTGCTTTTACGATAATCAGAGGCATAATGGGTGTTCAGATTGCGAAAAAAATCGGACATCCGCCCCGAGACGTTCTGCAAGACCAGGTGGTAGTGATTATCCATCAGGCAATAGGCGAAAAGACGCATGTGATACTTGGGCACCTTCTCTGCCAGCAAATCCAGGAAAGCCTGCTTATGCCCGTCCCCCGCCAGGATCGGCTCGCCATTGTGCCCGCGGTTCATGCAGTGATGAAATGCTCCCGGGTAAGTGAATCTGGGTTGCCTCATGGTTCAACTATATCACCAAAATCATACTGTCACAATCCGTCCCCATTCCCCCCAGGCATAGTCCGCTTGCTTAAAAAAAGCACAAGTAAGCATATTCCCTTTTTGGCGTTTACCGTTTTAAAAAGGGTAAAAAAACGGAAATTCCTCTGGGCTATCTGCTAGGTCTATTGCTTTTATTTTATTTGTAGTAGAATTTAAATAAGATTAATTCAAATGAGGGGAGGTAATAATGAGAAAAACATTTTTTTTAATTATTTTTATATTTTGCTGTCTTTTTCTTTTTAGTAAATATGAAATAAATTTGAAATTAGATAAAATTTTAAATGAATCTCAACTTGAAACTGAAA
>JAHIKI010000067.1 GCA_018897435.1 Acidobacteriota bacterium
CAATGCCTTGGATTCCGTCAAAGGCGGAACCCACATTCCCACAAAATTATTCTTTTTAATCTATGTTAATAATTAACGGAATAGTGCACTTTTGAATTTTAAATTCTCGCCAAATAGTGCACTTTTGATTCTTAACTGACAAAAGAGATTTTTTTGTTGACAGCATGTACGTTTTAGCGTATCATACTTGTGTGAGGTTAAAATGACTACAGTAAACATAACTACCGCCAGGAAAAATATTTATCAACTCATCAAGGACGTGACCAGTTCCCATACGCCTATCATCATCACAGGAAAAAACTCAAATGCTATTTTGATTTCAGAAAGTGATTGGAGCTCGATCCAGGAAACTCTCTATTTGTTGTCTATTCCTGGAATGAGAGGATCAATAAAAAAAGGATTGGCTACAAAGGTTTCCGATTGTTCAACGGAGCTTGATTGGTGAGTTGGAAAATAGTTTATACCAAGCAAGCCCAAAAAGATGCAAAAAAAATAAAACAAGCTGGACTTCGAGATAATGTCGAGAAGCTTTTTGGAATAATACGAGAAAATCCTTTTCAAAATCCACCTCCCTACGAAAAATTAATTGCCGATTTGAAAGGAGCTTATTCCCGAAGAATCAATATTAAACATCGCCTGGTTTATGAGATATGCAAGGGCAATATCATAAAAATCATTCGCATGTGGACCCATTACGAGTAATTCTGTATTTTAGTATTTCCGTATTTACTGATTCGGGGGAAGCTGAGGATGTTCCGAAAGAAATGAGCGGATAAAGCATTGGACTTAGTCAACCGGGGAGTTTTTCGCGGCGGCGGCGGTGATGGGCAATGGCCCGGCGGTGCACCTCGTCGCGAATATTCTGCAGCAGGTGCCTGGCCGGCGTCCCCGCTGCCAATACGAATGAAGAGCCATCCTCCAGAAAAATCCGCTCCTCCCCCTTGGCCAGAGCCGCCAGGTCGCATGGCAGTCCCAGCTGGATCTTGACCTGCCGGGCCGCCTCCAGCTGCGGCAATCCGCCGTCAATAAGCAGCAGGTCGGGGGGTGAAGGGTCATCACGGAAGCGCCGGGTCAGCACTTCCTTTAACGCTTCGATATCTCCAGCCGAGGCGCTGCGGATGATGTAACTGCGGTAGAGACGCTTTTGCGGCCTGCCGTTTTGAAACACCACATGGGCGCCTACGCGGTTTTTTTCACCCAGATGGGATATGTCAAAAGCTTCGATATGCGCGGGAAAATGACGCAAGCGCAGCATTTCCTTTATTTTTTCTCCCAGTGAATGGTAATCGCTTTTCTGTACGAACAGGGCCAGGTTTTTCAAGGCCAGGTCCAAAAACTGTCTTTTTTTTCCCTGGCGAACAGTCCGTATGGCGACACGGCGGCCCCGGCGATGCGGGGCGGTACGGCCCGTCTGGGCGGAAAAAAGACCGTCCAGCCCAGCACTCTGGGCCGGCAGCCGGGAGACGATGATCTCTCCAGGCAAAGGCCGGCGGCGGTAAAAATCGATCATAAATTCCCGCAGCGCCTCATCATCGGTGTCATGGAGCGTCTGCAGGTTGAAATAACCGCTCTTGCACACCCGGCCGCCGGCAACAGCAAAATGAACAAAAAATGCTTCCTGGCCCAGAACACAGACGGCCAGCACGTCAAAATCACCGTGCGAACGGGTGGAGATATAGGAGCGCAGCGAAAAATTCTCCATCAACTCCAAGTCTTCCTTGAACTTTTGCGCCTGTTCAAAGTTCAGGCTGGCGGCCAGCCGGTGCATGCGCTCGCCCAGCTTGGCCTTGATTTTCCCTTTCCGCCCCTTTAAAAAATCAAGGGCGTATTCCACTTGTTGCCGGTAAAGAGAGCGCTCGATCTTTCCAGCGCATGGCGCCGAGCAGCGCTCGATATGGTAGTACAGGCAGGGCGTTCCTTTTTTAAAAAGCACGTTGCTGCAGGAGCGCAAGCGGAAAAGCCGGGTGACGGTATCAATGAGATTTATCGCTTTCCTGGCGTTGACCAGCGGTCCCAGGGCAAAATTGCCGGCTTTGGCTTGCCGGGAAAAATAAATGCCGGGAAAATCCTCAATGAGGGTGATCTCAATTGATGGAAAACTTTTGTCATCCTTAAGCCGGATATTGAAAGGAGGCTGATAGCTGTGCACCAGATCACTTTCCAGCAGCATGGCATCGGCTTCATCATCGGTAACAATGAAATCCAGGACGGCCGAACGCTCCAGCAGGTTTCGGATCATTGGCTGGTCTTTTTTCTGAAAATACTGGGCAACGCGCTTTTTTAAATTGATCGCTTTGCCGATATATAGCGCTTTGCCGGACGCGGTCCGGAAAATATATATCCCCGGACCTTCCGGAAGGTTGTCTTTATTTTTCAGCACCAGGAGTGGTTTTTTTTGTTTTTGCCGCCAAGCGGTTGAGCTTGCTGATCTGGCGCTGCGCTTTTTTGGCATATTTTGACTTGGCGTGGCTGCCGATCACACGCTGGAAAAACGAAAGCGCCGAATCATAATCTTCCATAGCCATATAGGTCTTGCCGGTAAAATAAAAGAGTTTGTCATTGGTCGCGAAATCCGGGTATTCGTCCATGACCTGCTTGAAACGGGCGATGGCTCCGGAGAAGGATTTCATTAGGTAATTGTAATATCCGATCAGGAAATAATGCCGGGCCAGGTTCTGGCGGCACCCATCGATTTTCTTTTTTGCCTCTTCGGCTTCGGGAGTTCCGGGATATTGCTGGATCACCCCTTCGAAGGCCTTGATGGCCGTGAAAGTTTTGGTCTGATCCCGTTCCGGCTTTCTGATCTGTTTGTAATAGCACATACCGATCTGATACTTGGCATACACCGCGTCGGGAGAGTAGGGATACAGGTTAACGTATTCCTGGTATTCGACGGCCGCCATGATCAGCGAAGCGGAGTCACGTTCCCGGTAATACGAATCGCCGATACCCAGCTTTGATTTGTTGGCGTAAATGGAATCGGGATAGAGATGCCCGACTTCCTTGAAAAGCAGGCGGGACTTTTCAGGGTCCTTGCTTATGTATTTCATGGCATTCTCATACATTTTTTTGTCCGAGCCTTTATCGCTCAGGTCAATGCTGATGGCTTTCTTGGAACGGCAACCGCCGGCGCTGACCAGCAGCACGAGCAGTAGCAACAAAACATTTTTTTTCATGATTGACTCCATTGCATCTGATTTAAAAATTTCTTGACTGTTTCTTCTATGTTGTCGGCATTAAACAAAGATGTTCCCACCACGAACAGGTCGGCGCCCGCTTCTCTCAAGGGCCCGACATTGTCGATATTGATGCCGCCATCGACCTGCAGCAGGCAGTGACTTTTTTGACTGCTGATTTCCCTTTTCAACTGCGCCACCCGCTCCAGGGAAGAAGCAATGAATTGCTGGCCGCCATATCCGGGAAAAACACTCATCACCAGAATATAATCAACCGCGCTTAAAAAGGGTCGCAGCTGCTCAAGAGGAGTGTCGGGATTCAGCACCAGGCCGGCACGGCAGTTGCCGTCCCGGATCATTTTGAGCAGGCCATGTGTATCGCCGGATGTTTCGACATGGAAGGAAAGCCAGTCCACTCCGGCTTTGATAAAATGCGGGATCGCTTTGGCCGGGTTGCTGACCATCAGGTGAGCGTCAAGGCGGAAATGAAATTTCTCCTTGAGCGCCCGCGCCAGTCCCGGTCCGAAAGAGATGGTATCGACGAAATGGCCGTCCATAACATCCAGATGAATGAAATCGATACGGCTTGTTTCAAATTCATGCAGCTTGGCTTCCAGATTGAAAAAATTGCTGGACAGGATAGAAGGGAAGAGAGGGTTCATTTGCTGACCTGAATGCCGATCAGATTCTTTGAGCTGATCTCGAACCCGGGAGAAGGAAATTGTTTGAGGACAATGCCCGGCTTCAATCCGAAATAGGGCACCTCTTCGATCTTCGATATTTTCAAACCCTGGTTCTCAAAGAAAACCAGCACCTTGACCGCTTCCTTGCCGATCAGATCGGGCATGACAAAAGAACGGCTTCCTCCGCCCTTGGAAATGAGCAGATCGATGGCCGAGCCCTCGGCCATGCGGCTGCCGGCCGGAGAAGACTGGCTGATGATACAGTCCGGCAGGACTTCGGCGGAGCTGATGAAAGCGCTGTGGCCTTTTTTCAGTTTGCTTTTCTTCAGCAGCGCCTCACATTCCTTTTGGCTCAGCGAGGCCAGTTTGGGCACGACCGTCTGTCCAACTTCCGATGCCACGAAGATCTTCACTATGGATTTCACTTTAACGCTGGTTTTCGGGGCCGGGAACTGGTTAACCACGGTATTTGGAGCATAAGTGCCGCCGAAATCGCCGACGACTTTTTTCAGATAGATCCCCTTTTTGGCAGCGCTGGCGTACGCTTCCTGCAGAGGTTTGCCCAACAGATCGGGAGCCATGACCTCATCGCCCTTGACCAGAAGGCTGACGGTCGAAAAAACCGCCAGAAAAAAAAGCAGAAAATAGCCAAGGACAATCCCGGCAATTTTTCCGGCCAGTACAACTTTTTTGTTCATCAGGACCTAATTTATCATATCGGCTGCGCAAATGCAAACCGGCCATGACGGCAAAGTCACCGTTCCACGGTCATTTGCGCAGGCGCAGCAGTCTTTCCACTTTGGAATAAACGCACCCGCAGGGCTTTAACTCAATATGGCAGGCAAAGAAAGCAAGGCTTCTTTTATGGGAATGATTTTAATGTTATCTTCTCTTAATCTGCGCTCTCCGCCATATATAAGATAGGCCTTGGACATGGGATAGGCTTTAAGAAAAGCCCTGAGTCCCCTGGTCATTTCCCTGGATACCTTTCCGGTTCTTTTCACTTCAAAAGCCAGGATGCCTTTGCTGCCGTACAAAACAAAATCCACTTCCATGTCGTCAGCGGTCCGCCAATAAAAAATCTTGTATGCGGATTCCATATATGAATTTATGGCGTTTAACTCCTGAAATACAAGAGTCTCATAAGCTATTCCTTCCGCTTCTTCCGGTTTATCCAGCGGGCCCATCGGCCTTATGGCTCTATAAACTCCGCTGTCAAAAAAATAAAATTTCGGATGAGCTATCATCCGTCTTTTGGCCCTTTCCGAAAAAACTGGTATGCGATAAGCGATCAACAAATCCTCAAGGATTGAAAAGTAATTTTCTACAACCTTTCTTTCCACCGCGCAATCTCTGGCAACCGCTGAAATATTCAAAACACTTCCCTGAGAAAAGGAAGCCGACTCCAGGAATCTTGAAAAAGCGCCAAGATTTCTGGTTAATCCTTCAAATTGTATTTCCTCCTGAAGATAGGTTTTCACATAGCTGGCAAGATATTTTTTCGGCTCAGTCTCGGCATAGACACTTGGCAGACCGCCGTATTTCAGCAGATATTCAAGATCAAAGCTTTTTCCAAGTTCCATTGCGGTAAGTGGATGCATGGAATAGGTCAAGGCTCGCCCGGCCAGCAGATTGTAACCTTTTCTTTTTATCTTCCTGGCGCTAGAGCCTGTCAGAATAAATTTGTATTTATATTTTTCTATCAATCTGTGAACTTCATTAAGCAATTCCGGGATTCTCTGTATTTCATCAATTATTATCCAATTATTAAAATCCTTGGGAATATGCATCTCCAGCCTTTGCGGATTGGCAAGCAGGCCAATAAAAAGCTCGGATTCCAAAAGATCAATGAAAACAGCATCAGGGAAGGTTGTTTTAACCCAGGTAGTTTTCCCTGTTCCCCTTGGCCCAAACAGGAAAAAACTCTTATTATACGGATATTTAATTATTCTGGCATACATAACTCCATATTACACATATATTTGGAGTTGTCAAGTCCAATATTACTGGTGTCACCTTTTTTTTCCATGCGGCAACGAATCGCCGTTCAGGTAGATTATTAGATGAGGCACTACGCTATTTCCTGATGGAGCAACCGGCTCGCCGCGATTATTGCCTCAGGCGCAGCAGTCTTTCCACCTTGGAATAGACACAGCCGCAATAATCCTGGTGCTTGACCCCCAGCGCCGCCGCCTGACGGCAGGAGATGAGAAAACCGTTGTTTTTTTTGAAATTCTCGGGCAGAAAGGCGATGCCGTACTTTTTGGACAGGGCCATGCCCTGGCTGTTGATCTGGGCGGTCACCTTTTGGGGACTGATCGATAGGGTCGAGGCTACGCAGTCAAAACCGTGTTCGCGGGCGTAACCAAACGCTTTTTCCAGCCTGAAGCGGAAGCATACCGGGCAGCGCCTGCCCCGCTCAGGTTCCCACTCCAGTCCGTGAATGGCGACAAACCATTCCCGCATGTCATGGGCGGGCCAGATCATCGACCAGGCGAATTTTTCCGCTATTTTTGCCAGTTCCAGGCGGCGGAATTCAAATTCCCGGAACGGCTGGATATTGGGGTTGTAATAAAATCCGCTGAGCTCAAAGTCTGCTTGCAGTTTCTGCCACACATAAAGGGAACAGGGCCCGCAGCAGACATGGACCAGAAGTTTTTGCTTCACAGACCATGAAGCCTTTGCAGCTCATGCATCAGAATGCAGGCGCTGACGGCGACATTGAGCGAATCGATGCGCTCTTTCTGCTCCAGGCGGATCAGGGGGAAACGCTCTAGCAGCCGCAGTTCCAGCCCCCGCCCCTC
This sequence comes from Acidobacteriota bacterium, assembly GCA_018897435.1. Lineage (GTDB taxonomy): Bacteria > Acidobacteriota > Aminicenantia > UBA2199 > UBA2199 > UBA2199. The sequence goes on from JAHIKI010000067.1 coordinate 6,664, forward strand.
ATTGCCGAAAAGCAGCAGGCAGGGAAATTCCATTCGCGCCACAGGCAGGGACGTTTCACCATGATGCGAACCGGTCACATACACATGGGCGTTCTGGGCCAGAGCCTTGGCGATCAATTCATCCACAATGGGAAAAACCTGGAAGGGGACATCGAGAATGGCCGTTTGGGCGCTGCGGATCACCTTGGGATGGTTGGCGCGCACACAACCGCCGGCCAGGGCCAAAGCAGATATGCCGAAGGCCGAAGCGCAGCGGAACACCATTCCCAGATTGCCCGGATCCTGGATGCAGACAAAACCCAGCACGATTTTTTCCTGGCTGAAATCGATTTCCTTTTCCGGCACGTCCAGCACGGCGATCAGCGGCGGCGAACTCTTCAGGTCGGAGGCTTTTTCCAGCACCTGGCTGCTGACCTGCCAGTATTCTTTGACCGTGGCCGCGATCTCGGGCAGAATTTTTTCTCCCGCCGCGCTCACCAGCAGCCGGTTCACAGAGAGCTTACGGGTCAGTATGTCGCAGACCAATTTTTCCCCTTCAAAGAAGAAAAGTTTTTCCTTTGCAGCCAGCAATTCCTTCAGCCGGGGATTGGCGCGGGAAGTGATTTCAATTTTCATTTTTAAAACTGACCGCTGTCCGGCTCAAATGGGATGTCCATTTCCGCTCCGGGTCCAGCAACTTGTAAATGCGGGCGAAACGCTCCTGGCCTCCGTGCGCGTAATCCATTTTCAAAGCCAGGCCTTCTTTGGCAATCTCAAAGCTGTCGCCGGCAAACAACAGAGCCGCAATTTCCTGGCGATCGGGCACCACTTCTCCCCAGACAAAGAATAAATCGACGAACTGCAGTTCCTTGTGAAATGAGGTGTCGGCATTGACAAAACCGGCCTTTTTGAACTGGAAGTCCGGCAGCGTCCGGTTCAGCGCTTTCAGAACTTCCTTGTCCTCCAGACTGCCGGCCACAAAGACCTCGATCGCCTCGTCAAAGCCTTGGGCGCCGACTGGCAGCGGCGGCAGAGCGGCCATTTTAATGCGCGGATGAAACCCTTCACTGTATTTGAAAAGCAGGCCTGATTTCCGTAAAAGCCGCTCCAGATACTGCATCATCGCCAAGTGCGAAAGGAAGCACAGGTCGTCTTTCTTCTCATAGCGCAGGCGCAGCCGCCGGTACACCTCGGGGGGGGTGAGGGCCGGTCCCGCCGGGCTTGCCCAGAGCGGAGACGGGAATTCCCTGCGGCCGAACAGGCAGCCACCACAGGCGGCGCAATCCTGCCCGCGGCAAGGCCGTGTCACCTCATCCTCCCGGCTTCGCCTGTACTCCTCGGCCAGGTAGGGCTTATGGAAATTCAATTGGATGAAATCCCAGGGGAATTCTGTATCCAACGGAAACTCGGACAGAAAATCAGCACCAGTCTCCAGTCCGATCAACTCCTCCCATACCGGAAAATGGAAATGGATGTCCCAGGCACTGAAGGTCTCCCCGCGCCGGAAGGCTTGCAGCAAAATCTCGCCGACACGGGCATCGCCGCGCGCCAAAACGGTCTCGATCAAACCCCGGGAGGCAGAATGAAAATCAAGATCAAGGTTTTTGTGGCGCTTCAGCCGTTTTTTTAGCAAGGCCATTTTTTCTTCCAGTTCCGCGACAGAAGCCCTTGCCGCCCACTGCAGCGGAGTATGCGGCTTGGGAACGAAGGCTGAGAACGAAACATGGATGTTGATCCGTACCTGGCGGGTCCGGGCCAGGGCCAGTATCTTTTCCAACAGCAGGACGATGGCTTCAATGTCTTCCATGGTCTCGCCGGGCAAGCCGAGCATGAAATACATTTTTATTTTCTGCCAGCGATGCCGCCAGGCAATCTCCAGGGCCTGAAAAATCTCGGCGTCGGTGACATTTTTATTGATGGCCCGGCGCAGACGCTCACTGCCCGCTTCGGGGACGATGGTGATCCCGGTTTTGCGGAACATGGCCAAAGTGGAAAGCATTTCATCGCTTAGGGTCGAAGGGCGCAGCGAGGGGATGGAAAAGGAAATATCCGGCTGAACGATCGTTGGGATCCGCTGCAGCAGTTCCGCCAGGCCCGGGTAATCGCCGGAACTCAGCGAAGCCAGAGAAAAAGATTCATACCCGGTCGCGGCCAGAGATTCCTTAATGAAATCAAGGATGGGTCCGGGTTCCCGGTAACGAAAGGGAGCGTAATAGGATTTGGCTTGGCAGAAACGGCAATTTTGCGGACAGCCGCGAGCGATCTCCACATTCAGACGGTTGAAGACCACATCGCAAATGGGTACGATCTCCGCCGGCTCGGCCGGGATACGGTTCAGGTCTGGGCACACCCGTTTCTTAATCTGCTTGCCGCCGAGGTCGGGAACCATAAAGGGGCCCGCTTTTTTTAAAGCATACAGGCTGGGGACGTAGACCCCAGCCACGCGGTCAAAATCCTTCAACACCACGGCCCGGACCATTTTATGGCTCCGCGCCGCTTTCAATACGGCGATCAGATCCGGGAAAATTGCTTCACCGTCACCAAACGCGAAAAGATCAATGAAGGCACGCAGGGGCTCAGGATTGGCCACGGCAATGCCCCCGGCAGCTATCCACGGATCACCTTCCTGGCGTTGGGCGGAAAGCAAGGGCAAGCCGCTCATTTCCAGGACTTGCAGCACGTTGGTGAAATTCAGTTCACTCAGCAGGGAAAAACCGATCAGATCAAAACATGCAAGCGGTATCTTGTTTTCCAAAGAAAACAGCGGCATCTTGTTTTCATTGAAAATCGCGATATTCTCCGGCTCCGGCACAAAAGCCCTCTCGGCATGCACGCCGTCCATGCCGTTGAGCAAATGATAGAGAATCTTCATTCCGGAATGGCTCATGCCGATGGCGTAGGTGTCGGGAAAAACCAGGCAGATGTTGATATCGCTGCGCTTGAATTCCCGGCGGTTGGCGTTGATCTCCCTGCCTACGAATGCCTGGGGGTTTTTTAAGCGGCCCAATAGTTCATGGCTGTTCATGTCAGGTAAGTGTTAATCTTGATACGGAAGACAATCGCTTCGCCAATGAAGAGGGACAGCAGCGACGATCCGCCGTAGGAAACAAAGGGCAGCGATATCCCCAGGACCGGAAAAAAACCGATGGCCATGGTCACATTGATTATGAATTGGAACAGGATCAGGCCGTTGAAAAGGTAGATGAAATAAAATTCCTCGTCGTTTTTAAAATTGAATTTGAATTGGCGGTAAAAGAAGATGAAGAACACGAAAAACAGCAGGCTGGTATTGATGAAACCAAATTCCTCACCGATGGTCGAAATGATGAAGTCGGTATGCCGCGCCGGCAGGAACCGGTATTGCGACTGCGAGCCTTTCAGGTAACCCTTGCCACCCAGCCCACCCGAACCGATGGCGATCTTGGACTGGATGATATGATAGCCGGTGGAGGTTTTGTATTCAGAGGGATTCAGGAAGGAGATGATGCGATCCCGCTGGTAGGGTCTCAAAACGGAATACCAGCCAATAATACCGCTGAAAACGACCAGCAACAGCGAGATCACCAGCACCGCGGGTTTTATCTTTTTTAGCAAGATCACCAAAGGGACGAAGGAACAAAGAATGAACGAAACGCCCATATCGGGTTGCAGGATGATCAAGGCCACAGGGGCAACGATGACCACCATCAATTTGACAAATGCTTTCCAATCGATCACTTCGAACTGGGTTAGAATCTTGGCCAGGTACAATGCCAGCGGGATCTTGACGAATTCGGAAAACTGGAAACCGATCCCCCAGAGCCGGAACCAGCTCTTGGTCCTGGCCACCGTGCCGCCCAGGACAATTTGCAGAACCAGGATGACAATCAGCGCCAGGTACACAGCAAAGGCATTGCGGAAAATGAAATCGATTTTAAGCGCAAAGACGATAAAAAAAACCAGCAATGAAACAAGCAACCAAACCGCCTGTTTCAGATAATGGGTTTCATGAGAAGAATAACCGGCGCTGTAAATCAGGAATATGCTGATCACGGCAAGCAGCAGCAGCAAAACAAAAGTGAACTTGTCGAAATATTTAAAGTAGTCCTTCATTTTCAAAATACTTTTTGTAGATCTGGGCCGCCAGCGGCGCGGCGATCGCACCGGCGTCGCCGCCGTGTTCAACCAGGACCACCATGGCCAGACGCGGGTTCACCATGGGAGCGAACGACACGAACCAGGAATGAGGCATGAATTTTTTTTCCTGGGTCAACTTTTTGTAGCGGGGGTTTTCCTTGGCGATGATCTGGGAGGTGCCAGTCTTGCCGCAGATGTCCAGACCATCGATTTTCGCCGCCCGGCCGGTTCCTTCGTTGTTGACCACCCGGAACAGGCCCTCAATGATCAGCTCGAAATTTTTTTCGTCTATGGGAACCCTGGAAAACCCGGCCGCGAATTCCCTGACGACTTTTCCCTGTTTTTCAATTCTTTGCAGCAGATGCAGTTTCGGCATCCGCCCGCGCAAAGCCACGGTGGCGATCAGTTTGAGCATTTGCGCAGGCGTAACGTTCAGGCTGCCGTGACCGATCGAGACTGAAATGGTTTCACCCGGGAACCACCTCTGCTGAAAAGTATTCATCTTCCAGGCGCTGCCGGGCACGAGCCCGGCTTTTTCATTGGGCAGATCGATGCCGCTTTCTTTTCCCAGGCCCATGAGGCGGGCATAGCTGGCAATGGTGTCGATGTCCATTTTCTTGCCCAGATTGTAGAAGTAAATATTGCAGGAATTCTGCAGCGCGGCAAAGATGTTCACCGCCCCGTGCCCGCCCGGATTCCAGCAGTGAAACACGCGATCATAAAAGACCTGGCTGCCCGTGCAAAAAACCGACGAATTGGGAGAGATGATTCCTTCCTGCAGCCCGGCCAAGGCCATGATGATTTTAAAGACGGAACCCGGCGAATAAATCCCCTGTAAAAACTTGTTCTGCAGAGGTTTTTGCGGATCATTGCTGATCGCCTGCCATTCTTCCCGCCCCATTTCCCGGGAAAATATTTCAGGATTGAAATCGGGTTTGCTGACCAAAGCCAGGACGCCGCCGGTTTTCAGATCCAGGACTCCGACCGCACCGCTTTCGTTGCCGAGAAGGTTTTCAATGAATTCCTGCAGACGCAGATCCAGGGTGAGGACAACAGTCTCGCCGATTTCGGGCTTAACTTCAGAGCTGATGCGCTGGATCCTCTCCACATTATTCTTGATCACGGTCTGGCTGCCCTTCACTCCCTGTAAAAACGTCTCGCCTTGATTCTCGATGCCGCTGCGGCCGACCAGATCCCCAAAACCGTAGATTCCGGACTTGTCGGCATTCAATTCCGCTTCGGTGATTTCCGAGATATGGCCCAACACGTGGGCGGCGCGGTGGGCCAGCGGATAGGTCCGGCTGGGTTCCATGCCAATCTCAAATTCAGGAAATTCGTCCTGCCGGCTCTGGATAAAAATAACCGTCTCCAGGGGCAGATTGCTTTTGATCGGGATACGGTAAAAACCGGAGTGTTTTTTGTATTTGTCAATGATCTGGCGGACAGCGACAACGCTCTTGCCGGAAAAATTACTGGCTTTTTCAATGGCTTTTTCCAAATTTTCCACGTTTTCCCGGACCAGGAACAGGGTAAAATTGATCTTGTTTTCGGCGAGCACCCTTCCGAACCGGTCCACGATCATGCCCCGCGGCGCCGGCAATTCAATATAGCGGGTGATGTTTCTGATGGCCAGTTGGGTGTACTTTTCATTGTAAAAGATCTGGATGCTCCAAAAAGCAGCAAAAATGAAAAAAAATATGATAACCAGAAAAACAGTCGAGACGATGGCCGCCCTTTTCACAAAGGCGGTGCTGATTTTCCGTTTGCTAAGATACATCCAGAAGGGATTTCACTTTCTTTAATCCCAAAATGGCCGTGCCGACGATAGCGGTGGTCAGCGGCTGATAGAAGAGGAGACTGGTCGTGATTTTGAGATTGAAGATCAGGACATGAAAAACAAAGGCCACCAAATTGGACAAGAACAGGGAGACGAAGATCAGCAAAAAAATGAACACGTTCTTTTTTAAATCCAAGAACCTGGCCATGGCATTCAAAAAAAAGGCGGCCAAAGTACGCGAAAATGAAAAAGCGCCCATGACGCCTCCGGAAAGATAATCGGAACAAAGACCGATAAACGCTGCACTGAGTACGCTGGATATGAAACCCGATTTAATGGCAATATAAAAGATGATCAGATAAAGCAGATCAATATTCAAGCGCCATGAATGATAATTGCGGGAAATGGCGATCTGGCCGATGACCAAGACAACCAAAAGAATATTCCGGAAACGGTTATTCATGCAGCAGCACCACCAGTTTTTTCAGCGGCTTGTCTACAAAAAAAGGCCTTACCTGAATTCTTTGGGTCAAATAATCCTTGTCGATCTTGATCACCCTGCCAATCGGCAGGTAATTGGGATAAATCAAATCGGTTCCGGAAGTGATCACGGTATCACCAAGGCGCACCGCTTTGTTGGCCAAGAGATATTGGAAACTGCATTCCGCACGGTTGTCGCCCTTGAGCAGACCTTCCAGCATGTTGTTCTCAATATACGCTCCGGTGCCGCCGATGGAGCTGGTGATCAGGCGAACCTGGGCTGAAAAAGCGGTCAGCGGCTTGATTATTTTCCCGACCAATTCGGCATCGGTGTTCAGCACCACATCGTTTTCCGCCAAACCGGCGCGCATTCCCTGATCGATCATGACCTGGGCGAAAGGGAAATTCACGTCAACCGAAACCACAGTGGCCAAAACAAATTTGTTGAAATTTTTCTTGACCCGGGCAAAAACGTTCAGATCACGGAGTTCACTTTTCAGCGCGTAAACTTGAATCCGCAGGTCCAAATATTGCTTTTTCAGCAACTGGTATTTTTTAAATATATTCCGCAAAAAAAAATAACGGTCCAGCTCAGCGCTGACAAAATCGGATGATTTTTGAAACGTGATCTGCAGAGGCATGACCATGTTGGCAATCGCCGCTTGCAGCAGCGATTGGCGATTTTTTAAAATGATCTGGGAAGAGATCAGGATCAAATTGACGAAAAGTATTAAAACCAGAACAGCCGATTTTTTTTCAGTGCTGAGTTCACCCTGGCCGGGATTATAGCGCATTGCCGATTTTTTCCAGAAGCGGCAAATTCTCCAGAATTTTTCCTGCTCCCAAAACCACGGAAGACAGCGGGTCATCGGCAATGAAGATCGGCAGTGATGTCTCTTCCCGCAGCCGCTTGTCCAGGTTCTTGAGCAACGCTCCGCCGCCGCAAAGGATGATGCCGCGATCGACAATATCGGCCGCCAGTTCCGGCGGGGTTTTCTCCAAAGTGTTTTTCACAACTTCAATCAGCGTCTGTACGACCCCTTCCAGCGCTTCACGGATCTCGCTGTCATTGACATTGAGCGTTTTGGGGATGCCGTAGGTCAGATCCCGACCCTTGATTTCCATTTCCAAAGGCTCATCCAAGGGAAAAGCAGACCCGATCTTGATTTTGATCTGTTCCGCCGTTCTCTCACCAATCAGCAGGTTGTATTTCTTTTTGATGTATTGAATGATGGCTTCGTCCATTTCGTTGCTGGCAATGCGGATCGACTTGGAGATCACGATGCCGGATAGGGAGATGACCGCCACATCCGTCGTGCCGCCGCCGATATCCACGATCATGTTTCCCCCGGGCTCGGTGATCGGTAGATCGGCGCCGATGGCCGCGGCCATGGCCTGTTCAATCAGAAAAACTTCATTGGCACGGGCACGCAGAGCGGCATCGCGCACAGCCCGCCGCTCCACCTGGGTGATTTCTGAAGGAATGCCGATCACGATGCGCGGCTTCAGGAACTGATTTCCGGTTCGCGTCTTTTTAATGAAATATTGCAGCATTTTTTCGGTGGTTTCAAAATCGGCGATTACCCCGTCCTTCATGGGCCTGATGACGCGGATATTGGCCGGAGTTTTGCCCAGCATATCTTTGGCTTCCATTCCGACCGCTTGTATCCTGCCGTTGCGGTCATCCACCACCACAATGGAAGGTTCGCGCAAGACGATCCCCCGGCCCCTGATATACACGAGAGTGTTGGCCGTACCCAGATCGATAGCCAGATCGGAAGAAAAATAATTGTACATATTCGCCAATAACCCCATAGTCATGCTCCTTAAAAAAATTCCGCTCGCACTTTGTTATTGTTCATCAAAAATGGTCACTTGCTTTTTAAAAACCGACTCCAAACCTGAAGGCGCCACCACCCTGAAAACAATGCTCTTGACCCCGATGCTTTTATAGGAAATGGTATGAATGAATTTTCCTTCACTGTCCAGTTGGACGGCAACTTCATCAACGGACAATTGGGCATTGGGATCGGTTCTGCCCTTGATCAGCACCATATTGCCGCTGACCGATAAAGAGTCGACCTCTATTTGCGGCGGTTGGGGCAGCAGCCCTTTTTTTAGAAGCGAACTGCTGATCCTGATCACACCCATTTTGGCCGGCGCGGATTCGATTTGACGCACCGTGTCGAAAGCTGCCACTTCCCAGTACAGCTCACTGTATTCAATAAAAGGCATGATGTCCAACACGATGGAATTACCCGCCACCATTTTGCTCAGCAAAAGATTGTCCCGCATTGACGAAGGATAAAGTTTTAGCAAATAATTCCTCGCGCCCTGGACATTTTTCCATTTGAATTGGATGATGGTATCATTGGGAATGGTTAGGGCAATGGTTTCCGCTTCTGGTGAAACAAAAGGCGGGGCGGGAAAAAGATTGGCCGGAGGTATTTTGTTGCCGTTTTTTGTGTTGAGGTATTGCAACCCCTTTAATTGAAAAAACTTGCCGTTGTAATCAAAATCAAGTTGCCCGGAAAAGTTCCAGATCTCAATCGAGTTGAAGCCCAGGCGAATGCGGCCGGATGCGGATAGCCGGAAAATATTGCCTGCCTTGAACAGGGAAATTTCAACTTTTTGAACAGCGAGTTTTTTGTCCCAATAAAATTCCCCTTTTTCCAGGATCAGTTCCCGGGTCTGCGGGGTATAATGAATGGCGCTTTCAGGCAGGGCCGTAAAAAGGAAGCCGTCAAAAAAGAATTCCCAAGCGGTTTGGGCGTCGGATCTAAGCTGGGTTTCAGAAACGAAATTCAAGGTCTTGATATTCACCGGTTGCGTTTCATCATTGTCCAGCCAGACATTGCCTTTTTCGGATATGCCTGTGATTTGAAAACCGAGGACAGGGATGATCCGTTTGCTTGCAAAAGAGAGTGAAAAATCGGGATGGTTCAGCCAAAAAAACCCACTAATGGCGATTAAAAAAGCACCCGCTAAAAAAATCACCCTGAGCTTAGTCATGTTTGTATGGTAACAAAATTAACTTAAAAAATCAATTTAATGGATTTTTAAAAGAAATCTCACTTGCCTATGCCGCTGATGAAACCGATTTTATTGAGAAATTTGATGATCAGCACCGCAATCACGAAAAGAGAGTAAAACAACACCCGATATTCCCTGTTTTTCATGTAATAAGAGATATTAAAATTGAATTTTCTTATTTTTTTGATTTTCGGGAAAAAAAGATTGGCCTGCTTTGCCCATTTATCGTACTGTGAGCCAAAACGTTTCCGCAGGCGTTTTCTTTCCACGACGATCAGGAAAGTAAAAAAAGTGAAATAATAGACAAGAAAGATCAGCGCCGCAGGCACGTTGTTGCTGGCTATGGCGATTCCGGATCCGATGAACAGGTTGCCAAAATAGAGCGGATTCCGGGTCAGGGAATACGGGCCTTCGGTGGCCAATTCCTTGTCTTTGTTGATGTAGCCGGAAGACCAGCCCCGGAAGAACATGCCGATCATCATGAAGAAAAATCCGCTGAAGATCGACCGGGCCGTGGGCGTGGCCAGCCACAAGACGGCGATCAGACATAAAATGCCGATAAAAGAACGGTATTTAATCAGAATTTCGGTTGTGTTGCGCATTGATCTTTCTAGCCGCCTCGATGATATCTTCGGTCACAATGTCTCGCAGACAGCTCATTGTATCACACTTGCGCCGGTAGCAAAAACTGCAGCTGAGTTCCCGGAATACCACCCGGCTGCCCGGAAACAGAGGGCCGTTGCGCTGCGGTGAACTCGGCCCGAATATTCCGACTGCGGGGGTGCGGGTCAAATCGGCCAGATGCAAGGCTAAAGTGTCTCCCGAAATGACCAGCTGGGCATGGTCGATGAAATAAATCAGATCACTGAAATTCATGAATGGCGCGAGCAATACTCCGCTTTGCCGGGATACCGCCGCGGCCGTTTCCCTTTCCTTTTCATTGCCCCAGAGCATCACCAACCGGTAATCGTTTTTCAAGCCGGCAGCGATCTGTAGCCATTGTTTTTCAGAAAGAACTTTACTGGGCCAGCCACCGCCGACATTGAGAATGGTCCAGCCCTTGTCGGTTAGATTGTTTTTTTCGAGGAATTCACTCAATTGTCGGGAAGGCAGCCACTCTTGCACAGGATATTCAACGGTAGCGGAGCTGATGCCAAGCAGAGAGAGCAGATGCATGTTTTTGTGAATCACATGGCGATCCTCGGGGAAATAAGCGGCCCGGCGGGAATAAAAAAGCGCCGCCATCCATTCGCGAGCGTTGCGGGATGCAAATCCCAATCGGCTGCCGCCCAGTAAAAAAGAAAGCAGCGCCGACTTGATCAATCCCTGAAAATCCGGAACCAGATCGAATTGGCGGCGCCAGCGGCGCACAAAGCTGATCAGGTATTTTATTCTGGCGACCCAGCCTTTCCGGGCTTTCAGATCGAAGACAAGAATCCGGTCTATGCCCGAAAAGTTTTCCAGTAAAGCGGCCCCGGCCGGTTCCGCGATCCAGCTGATCCGGGCCTCAGGATAATGCCGGCGCAGCAATTGGAATGCGGGGAGCGTATGCACGATGTCTCCCAGCGAGGACAAGCGGATAATGGCGATGGTTTTCAATTTAGCCGTAGAACCTAATTTAGCTATTGACATAGGGTTTTTGCATATTACAAGCAACGTTTTTGCAACGGTCTTTTTTTCCCACCGGATTCATTATTTCATAAATGGGAACATTGTCAATGCCGGGGCGCGCCTGGATCAAACCGCTTTCTGTCTATATAGGTTGCTGACTTTTAATCAACAGGCTGCAGGTTCGAGTCCTGCCGGATGCGCTTGTGGGTACTGCGTTTCCGGGTTTCCCATTTCCGAGTGATCACCGATTTGGGCCTATTTTGGGCCCATGGGGAAGGTTATAGGACTCTTTCCTCCGGGAACTAGATGATCTTGTCCCTGATCTCCCAGAAAAATTAATGCACTTTTTTTGGCGCTTCTCCCGTGCCGCCACAGCGGTCACAAATTAAACGATCAAAGCCATTGCAGTTTGGACAATCGATTTGGCCCATGCCCCGGCAATTTGGACAGCGGTTCGTAAGATCGGCATCGTTCAGAAGCGCGTCAGACTTTCCCCCGCTGCCTAAACAATCAGGACACGTGATCCAACCTCGGTCTTTACATTGCGGGCAATCGACTTCACCGCTGCCTTTACAATTGAAGCATTTGCCGGAAGCCTCATAGGTGTCGATTTTATGCTTCAAGGAAGACATGGAAGCGCAACCGGCTTTCAGCAACAGGGCAAAAAACAATAAACATATCAGGGAAAAGAATCGCGCTTGGCATAACCAAGCATTCCTTTCCTGACGACCGACTACATGCAGATGCTTGGCCATGTTATTATTATGATGATAGCAAATTAAATTGTCAATACTGGCAGAGAAGATGGCCTAGTGGTCAAATCTTCTAATCAGCAGGCTGCAGGTTCGAGTCCTGCCGGGTGCACCAATAGTATCGGTTTTTTCCTCTATACCTTCAACTCATAATTAATTTTGATACCGTTAAGTTTTATTGCCCCTGCACCGCCAGATGCGACGCCGGGTCGTTCGACGTGTTGTTCACCGTCGCCCCAAAACACATCACGTTGCCCGCGCCCGATGTCGGCCGCACCCGCAAAATAATGTTGTCGTACGCGTTCCCCGGATAGGGTACGCCGGCCTGGATAAAAGGATTGAACGCCTGGAAATCATGCCCGGCCAGCGTCTTGCTGAACGAAGTGCCGATCTGGACGCCACTGCTGTTCAGCAGCGTGAACTCCACCGTCACCGCGTCCGCCGTCGGGTTGAAAAACCCGCAGGTCGAGCGGTAACTGGAGTTGTTGGTGTAGTTCTGGATCAGCATTACTCTGCTGGTATCGGCCGTCTCCGCATCCACTACGTTCAACCCCGGGAACGTCTTCGAGTAATTGCCGTTCAGCGTCCGCGCTGTCACCCGCACATAGTGCGAGCTGTCCTGCGTGATGAACTCCACCGTCCCCACCCTGCCGTAATAGGTAAAACCTGTGTCGATCGCCCCGATCTGCTGCAGGATGTTGCCGAGCTTCAGCTTCGCCCCAGCCACGCCCCCGTTCCACAGCACGAACGGCCCGCGCCGGCTGCCGCCGCCGTAGTCGAATGTGACCGAGATCTCTCCCCCGCCCATCACGTCCACTATCTGCACTTCGGTCAGCCAGGTGCCGCCCCCGGTCGCCGCCGACCAGATCGCCTCGGGCAGGATCTGTAGGCTGCTTCCCCCATTGCTATAAGTACTCGAACCCTGCACGGCTACGTGCGCCGCCGGGTCGTTCGACGTGTTGTTGGCCGATGCCCCGAAACACACCACCTTCCCCGTCCCCGACGTCACCTGCACCTGCAGGAGGATGTTGTCACACGAGGTCCCAGGATACGGTATGCCGGCCTGGATGAAGGGGTTGAAGGCGACAAAGCCGTACCCGCTCAGGGTTTTGGTGACCTTGCTCCCGACCTGGGCGTTGGCGGCATTGCGCAGATACAACTCCACCGTCAGCGCGTCCGACGTCGGGTTGAAAAAACCGCAGCTCGACCGGTAGGTGCTGTTGTTGCTCAGGTTGGGAATGACCATTCCATGGCTGCTATCGGCGGTGTTGGCATCGTGCAGTGACAGCGCCGTGAAAGTCTTGGCATAGCTGCCGTTCAGCGTCCGCGCCGCCGCCTGCAGCAGGTGGCTGCCGTCCTGCGTGATGAACTCCACTGCCCCCACCGTGCCGTAATAGGTGAACACCCCGCTGTCCAGCCCATCGATGGTCTGCAGCAGGTTGTCGTACTTGACGCTGCTGAGCGCGCCGCCGCTGTTGTTCCATAGCAGGAACGGACCCCGCCGCCCGGACGTGGTGTTGTAATAGACCGATACTTGCGAACCGCCGCTGATGTCGGTGATCTGCACCTCCGACATCCAGGTGCCGCCGCCCGTCGCCGGCGCCCAGATCACCTCGGGCAGCACCTTGTACTGCGCCGGGGAGTTGTACTCCCCCGCCGCCCCGCTCTCGTAGATGATTACCGAAAGGGTGGCCGACCAGAGCGATTCCACCGTGGTGTGGGTTACACAGCGGGCCATGGCCCGCACGTCGTAGGTGCCGTCGGCGGACCAGGCATGAAAGGCGCCCGTTGTCCCCGCGGCCAGCCAGCCCGAGTCGCTGCCGTCGTCCCAATCGAACTTGTACTGCACCGTATGGCCCAGGCTCGAAATGGAACCGCCGGTGGTGAACGGATAACTGGTGGCCTTCAGACCCGAAGCTG
>JAHIKI010000068.1 GCA_018897435.1 Acidobacteriota bacterium
CCTTGATAACCGCGGAGCGGTATACGGCTGGTTTTTTGTTGGCACTGATGCGGAAGATCCAGTGGGCATCGAGCTCCATGGGAATTTCCATTACCACCCACAATCCGACCAGCGCCAAGATAAAGAGCAGATGCAACGGCGCGATCGTAAAAGCAAGCGCCAATGTTCCGGATCCGAACGTAATGCCCTTGATAAAAAGGAGCAAAGCCAGTGCCGTCCCAACGGCTAGGAAACCTCCCATCCTGAACCGGTGCAGGGGGCTCCGTTTAAGGGTAGATGCGGTAAAATCATAAACCGCCCGCTCATGGGGATGACGCAATAACAATCGCTTCAAAACTGCCATGAATTTCCCGCCGGGCGCGATCACTTTATTCTGTTCATTCTCGCAACGGAAGTGGCGGCGGTAGCCGATCAAGGCCATCCCCGTATACACGAAAAGCAGCAGAACCAAACACCCCGTACCAACCATGGTGAGGCGGTAATAAAGGGGGTCGCTCCTGCCGATGATCCATTGATACATGCCCGTGAACCAAAGGGAAGGGAACGCGAAGACCCTGATATCCGCATTCTTCAGCCATCCGGAAAAAATTCGCAAGCTCCAGCCGATGCCGGAGAAGAGGAGCAACGACGCGACGATCCAGAGAAACTGGAGATACACACCAGCTTTTTTGAACCAGGCGCGCGGAAGCAAGATCATAAAGAATGATTGGATCAAAGCGCACATGAAAAAGACAAAAAAGCAGGCAGCCCATATCGAAACAAAATGAGCGAAAAAATAGCGGGCGCCGTACAGTAGGCTATTTTGCAGATGAGTCAACATCCCCGCAAAAATAATTCCCGAAAGCAGGGCCGCACCCAGACAATACAGGGCGACAAACATGCCCATGGCGGCGATCTTGGCAAGGAGGATCCGCCCCATTGAAACGGGAAGATGACCGAGGTTGTGGAAATCCCTCCGATCCAGGAAGAGATTGTCCCATTCCAATATGGACAAGACCGCGAACACCAGCATGAAGATGGAAATGAAATAACATTTCTCTTCCCAAGTTGCTGGTGAATCCGGGGTCCAAAGATATTTTGGGAAAAGTATCGAATATGAAAACAAGGCTCCAGCCACGGAGAGAATCACAATAAAAATGACGATTTTTTCCATTTGTTGTTCAGCGAAAGTGATGGAATCATTTTGGAAAAAGCGGATAAAAAAATGACGGCACAGGACGGAAAAGGTCCCGCGATTTTTTTCCTTTCGGCGCCTGAGTATCATGCGCTTCCACTCACGACGCTTGCGATCGCTCCGGCCACTTCCCGTGGGTCTTCCCTGATCACCAACTGCCGGAAGACGTCTTCCAGGCTTGGGGCGGCCAATAGCTGCCGCAGGTTACTCACAGAATCGTGGGCGACGATGGAGCCCTGATGAATAATCAATACGCGTGAGCATATCTTCTCCACCTCGTCCATACCGTGTGAGCTGAAGAATATCGTTTTGCCCCGCGTCGCCAACTCCCGAACCAGGTGGCGGAACACCAGCACCATCGAGGCATCCAGCCCGGAAAGCGGCTCATCGAAGATCAGCACTTCCGGGTCATGGATCAGGGCGGCAATGATCAACACTTTCTGCTTCATGCCCTTGGAATAGGAGGATATGGCATGATGGGCAAAACTATCCAAGTGGAACAGTTCCAGAAGCGAGTTGGCTTTTTTGACAAGCAGGGATTCCGGCAGCCTGCGCAGCCGGCCCACCAGCAGCAGGTACTCCCAGGCACTCATATGGGAATAGATCTCTGCTTGTTCGGGCACATAACCAAGCCGGTGCTGGAACCAGGTGAGATCGGCGCGCACGTCGCGCCCACAGTAGCGGATATCTCCCTGGCTGGCCGTTAATAACCCGGTTAGGATCTTGACAGTAGTGGACTTTCCAGCACCGTTCGGTCCCAGGTATCCGAGTACCTCACCCGGTTTGACAGTGAAATCAATGCCATTCACCGCAAAAAAATGGCCGTACCGCTTTTTTAACCCATGTACTTCGAGCATATTTTGCCCCTCGCTTCAAGCCGACATCGTTATTGTTATAGCCGGATACCTATGGCTCCTACTTGCCCTTGGGGGCGGCGATGTCGAGCCAGGCGAACCACAGCGGGTGGTGTTTTTTGTACCAGCGCAGGATCTCCAGCAGTTTCACCTGGTAGGCGGGTGATATCACCTCGGGCGGGATGCGGTCGAAGTGGACGCGGATGTGATCCTGCTCGGGAAATTCCAGCGCTTCCGAGCACAGGGTCTGCAGCTCATTGCGGATGCGCCCCGAGTCGGAGATGCGCACCGGCCGGTGCTCGTAGTCCTCGCCGCCCATGAAGCGGTTGAGCAGCGGGTTGAAGACCAGCCAGCTCTGCTCCAGGGTCTCCCCCAGCCGCAGGGTGAAGGTTATGCGCTTGTCGCCGCGCGAGCCGGCGAGGCGCACCGTTACCCGGTAGAGCCCGGGCTCGACCTCTTCTACCCCGGGCGCCCCGGAATAGGGATCGGGACACATGTAGCCCGACACGGCCAGCACGTCCCATTTCTTCTCGGGGAAGAAATCGTCCGCCTCGACCGAGGGCTTGTGCACCGGGATGCCGGCCTGGCTTGCATCCTCGATCATGGCCCGGAAACGGGCGGCGGTGGCGGCGTCGACATCGCGGCCAAGCACTTGTCCCAGCCGGGTAGCAAAATCCCCGGCTTCGGGGTCGAGCCCCATCACCAGGCGCTCACGGTGGTAGGGCACCTCGAAGGTCGAGGTGAAGGGCGAGATATAGGCGGCCAGCCCCAACATTGGCGCCAGGCTGGCGGCCTGGATGGCCTCGGCCGAGGCCGCGTAGCCGTCGCATAAAAAGAGGTGGCGCGCTCCGTCCTGTTCATAGGGGCCGATGTGATAGGTCGGGGCATAGGTGCCCGATTCGGTGAAGGCGGGGATGCCGGTCGGCAGGGGAAAACCTTCCTCGACGATGTGCGCCCCCAGGTCGGTCCATTCCCGCCACAGGTCGCCGATGCGCATCTCCCGGCTCTTGCCGCCCAGGGTCCAGATGTGGACGCGTTCCGGGGTGATGTCGGGGTAGGTCTTGCGGATGGCCTGCAACACCTGCCGGCGCGGCGTGCGGAAGGAGAGGAGGATCGATTCCTCGGCAGCCCGATCAGCAACCTCGCGCGGCAGGAAGAGATTGCCCATGTATCCCTCGTAGGGGCGGGTGATGGCCAGCGGCTGGTCAAAGAGGTGCAGGACGGTCATCGCTCCTGTCTCGGCTCCCTTGGAAAAGCGCGAAGTGTTCTCCAGGGTGTCGATGGCCGCGCCCCAGATGGTGATGCCGGCAGTCTTGATGTCGCGGTAGAACTCGTCCCAGCCGTAGTCCTTGCGGTTAAGCAGCCGCACCACCTTGCGGTCGAGCCAGCGGGCCACGGCCGGCCGGGCGTATACCCGGCCGAAGCCGAGCTGGGGGTTGGAGCCCATTTCCGGGGACTCCCCGGCCTTGGGCATCAGTCCCTCGCCGACGCAGACCATGATGGCATGGTTCTCGGGGAGCTGGCGCGACAGGTACCACAGGCTCTCGCTCATGGCATAGGCCGAGATGGCGTCGGCCTCCTTCTTGACACGGTTAAGGCCGTCTTTGTCGAGCCCCTTGCCGGCGCCGAAGCGGCCGAAAAGGCGGGTGCCCAGGGCGGTCACCGCCCCGGTGACCGCGAACAGCCGCTCCATGCCCCCCTCCATGAACGAGATCTCCCTGGTGAATTCCTTGGCCGGCTCGCCGCGCACCCAGGCAACCTCAACGTTCTCCAGCCAGATGTGGAAGCGCCCCAGGATGGGGCGGGCGTCGAAGGCCCACTGCGCGATCAGGTCCCTGGTCTCTTGGGAAGCAGAAGTCATGGCACCCTCCTTGGTTCTTTGAAAAAACGGTTCCGCCCTTATTGCGGCCGCAGCAGCGGACCGGTTCACATTGTAGGCAAAGTTCCGGCAAAAATCAACTAGCGGCCATTTAACAGGGAGTTCTTTACTCCCCTGTTACTTCTCACCAAACTTTTTCAGAATGCAGCTCCCAGACCTCTTCGTCAAGATTTTCCTTGAGATAGTAAAACCGGCCTTGGAAGAAGCAAAAGAGGCAGCCATTGTTCAAGCGCCCGGTATAGGGCAGGAACACCCGCTTCAATTCCTTCCCTTGCATGTCGAAGATGACGAATTCCACTCGATCGCCGCGGTAATTATAGGTCCTGGTGACGAATCTATCATCTACGACTACAAAATAATCAAGGCCTGGAGCATGGCCAGGGAATGAGAGCCGTTCCGCAAACGCCGCCCAGCGGGATTTCATGTCCGGCGCCTCCTTGAGGGGCTTGATGATCGTCTCCTTCAGGGCGTCCGTCATTTTCACCGGCGGCAAAAGCAAATGAATTTCTCGCTGCTGGACGCCGAATTTGTCATAGATCGTTACGATCGTCTTTTTTCCTGATTCAACGAGGTAGATTGTTTCGCCTAACGCGCGGGGCGAATAGTATTCCGCCACCAGGTTGATCTTTGAAGCTCCGCCGGCTTCCTTGTGCACGCCAAGCTCGCGGATCAGTTTGAAATCCTTGTCATACAGGTTGATCGTTGTTTTGGTTTCCTTATTGTCGAACCGCCAATCCTTGACCAGGAAATTTTCGCCGATACGGTAAATGGCATTTTTGAACACGCGCATGGGTAATTTAATCTCGTCAAGAAATTGTCCATCCAAAGAAAATCGGGCAAACTTGCCAAAGGTCGGAATTTCCAAGTGATCCTTGCAAACACGTATCTGGTGGATAAAGTCGAATTCTCCTGGGCCTTCTCCCTCTTGTCCGAAAGTTTTTTCAAAGATAACACCTTGTGGGCTTTTGCCAAATATGTGGATTTTTGCGGACTCCTCCACCACATAGACCCTCTGATCCGTGAAGGCAATATAATTCGGTTGCATGACCTGGGGCAGCTTGGCGACCATTTCCGCCGATGCCGGCATTGCCGTGAAAGCCATACATGAAATGAAAAGGAGCCAATGAATCCCAAAGCGTATTCTTCTATTATTCATGCAAACCTCCTATATGCTTTTTATATACACAATCCTGTTTTATGCATTTCAATGCCTCACCTCTTTATGTCTGCCGCTGCTAAAAATTGAGGCGGATGAATCACCTTATACTCATTGAAAAAATCACCATCTTCTCTGAGACTAATGATACCGATGCCATTTTTAAAAAATGAAATCATTTCGATATTCTCGATTTTGTCATTTTCTTTTATTACATATTGAAATTCACCGTCGGCATTAAAAACATCCATTACTTGTTCCGTGACCGCTAAAGTTCGAATCGTCCCCCAGTACCCATTGGCAAGCATTCGTATGTTCCGTATCGCCGGCCAATTCTCTTCCGGCGGATGTTTCATGAAAACATCGATATGCAGCGGCGTCCAGCCTTGCCTTTTATAGGATTCGGCGAAACTGCTTAGTTCCTCGTCCGTGATTCTGATCCGCGCATGCTTCTTGTTTACAATTCTTTTCACATTACCGTTCAGATCGATCAGAGAGACCGAATAGTCAAAATTATAAAAGCAATAAATCAGCTTGTTGACCGGATTGTAGCGATACTGAATTCTTGGAGTCGTTTCGGTGATGTAGAGGAAATCCTTGTGGGGCAATTTCAGGACCGAATAGCCGATATTGGCAATCATTTTTCTGTATAATTCTGTTTCTCCCTTGAGGACATCGACCAGAAGGCATCTGCTGCCAACATTTTTATTCCCATCATAGATGTTTTGATAGGTGATGTAGCGATCGGTGTCCACATGCTCGATTATTCCGTTGTGCTGCGTTGCCAGTTGAACATTTTTGATCAAATTGCCTTCCGCATCGAAACAGCAATACTTCAGGCGATTGGAGCAATAGATGACATCATTAATGATCGTGAAGCCTTCTAACGCGGAGAGTTCCCCGGGACCGTCCCCTTTTCTCAAAAAACTTTTCAGGTACTCTCCCCGCGGATTGGATTTATGGATACATATGGAATGGCCATCAAAAAAAAATAAATTCCCCTTGCTGTCCTTCTTCACTCCATTAAAAAATGTGGTCCCCTTAGCCAGCGGAACACTCTTCGAGGAAATCTCCAAAACAGGCGTCACCGCCAACTCGATCGTCCCCCGACTCGGGGTTGCCGTATTATAGACTTCTTGAATTTTCCCTGTTTTATAGCTGCTATTGCTCGCCTTGCATGCCGATATAAATAAAATCATCAATAAAACTAAGACGGCTTTCAACATTATTCTCATTTTTTTTTCTAATTATAGACGCTCCAACAAATCGTGCGAAGCCTTGAGGGTCAGGGCTTGAATTACTGAGCCTTCAGATTTTTGGCAGATCATAGACGACAAAGGGATCATCCTCGGTAATGGAGAGCAAATAAAGCTTGCTATTTTTTTCATCCACGCAAAAGCGGCCCCAGTGATCCAATCTGAACTTCCGGATCGGATTGCCATTCCAGTCAAACTGCTCGATAAAGATATAGCCATTGCTGTTTTTGATTTCCTTCATGACCTGAAGCGGGGTTCGGCCGCTGTAGGACAGGTAGAGATATTTCTCTCCGGCGGACAGTGTCCAGTAATGGGTCACATGTTCTGGGCTCATCATGCTGACCACATCACCCGCCTTCGGGCCGGCGCCGGCAAACTCAACGATCCGGACCATATTGGCCGCAAGATTCAAAAACACCAGGCGTTTAAAATATTTATAGACGTAAACCAGGCGATTCCTCTTCTTGCTGGCGGCAAAACAACCCAGGTAAGCCCCCCAATTCCGATGCTTTTTGGAAAAAGAAAGTTCATAGACCTGCTTGTGGGCAACCTGACCCCCGGAATAGTTGGCATAAAAAATGGCCTTGCCTTTAGGGATGCCGGCGGCATAAACCAATTCATGGTCATTTAAAAAATGGGCTTGAGTTTCTCCCGAAAGAAAATCCGGTAATTTAAAGGGGAGCTCACCTATCTTATTTTCGTGATCGAGATAATAAATTCTTCCTTTTGTGCCCTCAAATATATAGAAAAGTCGGTCCCTCTCCTCGCTGGACACCAATGATGGGTACGTGAACTCGCCGGGCCCCTGCCCCATTTTGCCGAAAGATCGGATCAACTTGAGTTCCGGCAATTTGTAGAGCATGAACATATTGGGATCTATGCGATTCTTTAGTATCAATAAATCGTCTTTGACCAACATTTCTGATTCTGTAACCCTGAATATCTCTTTGACCGATTTACATTTTCCTGTTAATTCAACAATTTTTCCAAAGGCCTCTTCCTCCAGATGGAAGGTTCCCTCTTCCAGGAGTTTGGGAGGTTTTTCCAGCACCAGGTTCGCTTCAGGTTTCCCTGGCAATATTTCCTTTACCGGCTCTTTGGGCACCTGATTCCGGCATGCCCCGACAAGCACCAAAAACAAAATGACTGCCACTGCTCTCATATCTACTTCTCCCTCACCTTTTTCCTCGAAGGTAAAAAACCGTCATTTGCCAGCCATCCATCTACAAGTATTCACATACAGTTGCCGCCAGACATATAAATCTTGACTGCCTCTAAACCTATTATTCTGATTTTTTGCCTTTTTGCCATCTGCCCCTGTCACTTCCGTGATCATTCCGTTGTATGTGAAGAAACAAAAAAGTAAAGCACCGAGGGGATGGTTCATTCCCCACTTCATTTTATTTGATGGCATCATTTTTTTGGGGAAATTCTAATGTGCTGCGCTCTAGAAAATAGTCACCCACCTCATCCAACCTGATACGCCATATTTCTCTTTTAGAAAATCCATAATAACGTTCGGCGGTAGTAACATCGAACGTCCGGCCCTGAACTGTTGCCGCCTCAATCCATTTTCCATCCGGGGATAAGCAATCAAAAATCTCTTTGTCGCCGTTATGTTTGAACGTTCGGACCAGGATATTGCCGTCCTCATCCAGGTTGAACGAATGGAAGGCCGGGAAATTTTTGGGGAAATAGATTTTTTTCTTCATCTCTTCCATAAAACTTTTATCCTTGAAACGCGGATCGCTAAAAATAACGGTAAAAAAATCGTTCCGAAAATCCTCCTCAATAGGAACCGGTTTTGTCCCCTCCCGGATTATGTCATGTACCGGTTTCCCTCCCAGATCAAAAATCCGGAAAAAATAGCCCGATCCTGGATCCGACACGTAGATTCTCTTGTTTTTTTCACAGAACCTGGCTTGCACAAGCGGTTCGACGGCCGCGAACTGGAAACCTTGGGGGATTGAGTATCGAGAAGTGAAAAGCGGAATCTTCCTTTTGTTCTTTAGGTCGTATATTACCACCTGTTGAGTGATGTCAACAACCAGCCTGTTTTTATCTGGAATCATATCCCTTTCCTGGCCTAAAAGAAGATCAGCGGTCAGCATTATAACCTTCTCCATTTTCAAGGGATTGGGTTTTTCCTCGACAAGTTTTCCATCCAATTCAAAAATGTTGATTTTATTGGCATTCGAAATGATCACTCGGCTGTTTACAAATCCAAAAAATGTAAAAAACTTTAATTCGCCTGGCCCCTCGCCCTTTTTCCCGATTCGATTCAAGAAGTTACCATCTTTTCCATAGCGCAAGATCCCTTCTTGAGTTCCGATGTAATGTTCGCCATTAAAGACACTGTAGATCAGAACCTCTCCATTGATATCAAGTTTGACGCGCCGGGCATCGCCAGAGAAAAGCGTCAAGCATAGTAAAATATAGATCAAAAACAGGTTCTTTCTCATTTCAATTCTCCTTTTTCAGGGCATTTACTTTTCAATGGCATAGCGCGAGACGGAGAATTCTTCCACGTCCTCCATTTTCTGAAAAATTCGATAAAGCCGATGGTTCTTCAAAAGAATTGCAGCGGGCTTCACCAGGGAATCCAATGGCATGACGGTTTGGGCAATGCATTCACCTTTCGGGTTAAAAACATCGACCAGGTAGCCATCCTTCTCCTTGGATTTTTCATAGGTCACGACAAAAAGAAACCCCTCTTCATCGGTAAACAGGCAATGGATGGGCGGCATATATTCGGGGAAATATAACCTGTCCTTGATCCGGTCATATAACGGTTTTATTTCACTGATGAAATCATTTTTGTATTCGGCGGAAACGGTAACCGGCAGGTGCTCCTTTTTAATGCGGCGGAGCAATTTCCCGGAAAAGTCATAGGCCCATATTTCATATTCGCGATCCTGGCTGTAGACATAGAGTATATCCTTTGATCGGGCAACACTGATGGAATAATTGCACCCTTTAATCCGAGCGCCCAGGGGATTGAACATTTGGATCGAGTCCAAGGTCACGATCGGCTTGCCGTCCGGGGCGGCCATTATCAACTGAAATTTTATGTCGGCAGGATTATTCGGGTTATGCGCCGGTGCCTGGCGTAGGATGTTGCCATTGGGCAGGATCGATAGAGAATAATCTAGCGGCAACTTCATTTGCCGTAAAAATGAACCGTCTTTTGAAAAATACGATATCCGTGACTCCTCCAGGACTCCGATCTCCTCCTTGGTGAAAAATATATCCCTCACATCCATGAAAAAGCCGGGGCCTTCGCCTGGGCCGCCGATCTTTTTTACAAAATCGCCTTTTTGATTCAGAACCAGGATGGATGTGTTCTTGGTATCGGCAACATACCAATTACCGTTCTCATCCATGTTGAAGATGCGCCCAAAGCTTACATCATCCGGGATGCCGGCGGCATTGGACAGCAGGGATCTTTCCAGTTCAAAACGAATATTGGTTTTTCCGGAAACTTGCAAAGGATTCGACACAACCTCAATGCCGTTTTCATCAACATGAACAATGCCTTTTTCCTTGCTTCGGCATTGGCTGCAAAAAATCACGCAAAGAACCAGCAAAAAGCATTTGCATTTCATTTTTATTTCTCCCTTGAATTCGGTTTTTTTTACGATCAACCAGTAAATGAAAAGGGTTGCTCATCACGCAATACCCGATCAGGCGCACCCCAGGATCTTTGCCTTTTCGGAGAGGATCGCCAAAAAAGCTTGCTTGTTCCAATCGCCCCTATTTTATTTCAATGGCATGAAGCTCCCAAAGCTCATTTTCCTCATTTTCGATCAACTGGTAAAGGATGCCGTTTTTTATGGTATAGGGACAGGGTAGAAGCACATCGATATATTTTAGTGGAAAATAAACCTGCTTGATGAATTTCCCATCTGTGTTGTAAATAAACAATTCATAAT
Source organism: Acidobacteriota bacterium (assembly GCA_018897435.1). Classification (GTDB taxonomy): domain Bacteria; phylum Acidobacteriota; class Aminicenantia; order UBA2199; family UBA2199; genus UBA2199. The sequence continues at coordinate 10,252 of JAHIKI010000068.1, forward strand.
CTTCTTTTTGTTTGCGGTAGGTTGGAATGTATATTTTCTCATTGTCTATCATAAAAAACTGTATGGCCGGAAAGTATTCCTTGAACTTAATAATCTGTTTCAAGTAATCGACCATACCCTTGGTTCGGGGGTTTTTCTTGAAAGCCTCAAATAACCCATTTTTATATTCTTCAGTTACTTTGATTTTTTTGTATTCGCGGGTAATGGCTGACAGGTGTTTGCCATCCGCATTGAATATCCTGATATTAAAGTCTTCTTCACCTCCTACAAAAATAAGGTTATTTTTTATTTCAAATAAAGGAGAAGCCACCGGAAATACCAGGGATCCATGCTGGAGTAATTTATTGCTGGAAATCTCCTTCTCTTTTTCAAGTTTATCATTAAATAGGTTAATGGAAACGGCCATTGATTGATCATCTCCGGCTTTTAACCCCAACCCGGCAAATTTTTCCCCAATTGGCTTATACATGCCGGGAATACCACTGGTAGGAGCTTTCAACTCTTTAATGAATTCGCCATTTTTTTTGAAAAAAGATAATTTATCCATACTGTTTATCAGCAAATGGTCACGCATGGGCAGAACACTTAATCCGTATCCGGCCAGGGTTGACTTGAATTCCCGCGGCCCTTCTCCCGCCTTGCCGAACTTCCCGATAAATTTATGATCCTTGAAAGAGTAAAGAAATATCGCCGCGCCTTCCGTGATGTAATATTGAGTGTCGTCCATGCAAAGCGTTTCGGGCTTTGTCAATTCATTCAACACGGCTATTTTTTTGGGATACGCCAACACGGTGAACAACAAATTGACCATGACAACAACAAGTATTTTTTTCATTTATCCCTCTAATTTTTTAAGACACTTATTTGTTGGAGCTCAGAGATTAAAACTATATAGTAAAAGACTATCACTATCTTCGTCGCGGCGCAACATATAAATCAAGTTGTCTCTCATATGCGCCAATATCGTTTTCGTCTCCATTGGCAATATTATTTGTTGACGCCCAAGGAAATTGAAATCCTTGTCGAATGTATCAATAAAGAGCTTCTTATCCTTCCTGTAAAAGTAGAAGATTTTTTTATTGCATGATACTAGAGCCAGAGAAACATCCTGCATGGATATTTTTTTACGACCATATACTTCATCGATGGTATACTTAAAATATCCATCTTTTTCTTGTACAACTTTTTTTGAAACATAGCGATCAAATAAATAGACATCGTATCCTAAATTGAAAACTGCCAAAAACCGATTTGCATCAATAGTTAATAGCGCTCGAGGAAAATCATAGACTAGTACACCTTTGGGAAATTTATTTTTATGATGCCATGGTTCAAATCGCTTGATTTCTTTAAATGCTGAATCGCAAACCGTGAAATATAAGTTTATATCAGCTTTAAAGTTTGAAAAAATGTATTTGTTCCCAACCATTCCCTCAACTGCAAAATATCTTTCTGTTTTCTTCTCTCCCCTATACTCCAGCATATCCGTATAAAATACAATTTTACTAAGATCACTATCATAAACTGCGACTCCATCCCTGTATGGTACAATTCCTGACATGAAGCCGAACTCTCCAGGACCTTCGCCTTGTTTCCCTGCCTTCGCAAGAATCTCACCTTTCTCATTCAAGGCCACAATAGTGTTGTTATCAGGACATGAAATATACAGTTTCCTATTGATTGCTACTAAGTGATTAAAGCTATAGATACCCAGGTCATCCATATTCTTAATCAATCGCAAATTCATGAGATTGGAAGTTTGTTGATTTTTTTCACTTGCCATGCACACATCACTCGTTGCAAGGCTAAACAACACGCTGAACAGGATAAGAGCCAATACTGATAATTTTTTTGATGAAACCATTGGACTATTGGTGACGGTTCTTGTCATTTTGACATTTTCATTTCTTCAGTTGCTGCCAGTTTTGAACTTGATAGAGCTTGATCGCCACTTCTCCCGATTCGTCATCCTCGCTAATCCAATAAAGGATGCCGTTTTTGATGAAATCGGGAACAAAGGGCATCACCACTTCATGGACAAAACATCCCTCGCAGTTGAAGAGATCGGCATGGACATTGCCATTTTTCTCGCCATCCAAAACGGAGCCGACCTTGAAAACAAATAATCTCCCCTGGTCGTCGCCAAGGATTTTATTATAGAAAGGTCGATGATCCGGGAATTGCACAGCTTCCTTCAGCACTGCTTTCGTCCATTTTTTTTCATATTTTGGAGCATAAAAATTGTAAATTATCTCCTTTTCCTTCGCGGAAATCTTTTTCGGCCTTTCCGCTTTCATGATTCTTTTAATCACTTCCCCCGACTCGCCGATAACTTGCAGTTCATACTCCAGCGCATTTCCGAAAATACAGCGCCCGGCGATGGTTTTTTCAAAGACCAAAAGCGGCTGATACACATGATCCACATGAAACGTCAGGTGCCTTTTCCCTGCCTGCCGTTGGGTGTTTTTTTTCGCGAAAACACGAAAAATATCCTTCTTTTTATCGATCCGCTCGTTATACCTTTCGACCACATATTCGCTGCTCTTTTCCGAATAGTCAGTTCCGCTGACAATGAAACCGCCATCCGGCACGACAATAAATTCATGGGCATATTTCGGAAGCTTTATCTGCTTTTTGTGTTCTCCAGCGGAATTAAAAACGGAAATGATGGTGCCATCCAAAACATAAAGGTTGTGCTTGGCATCGCAACACAAATCACTGGGCCTTTTAAACTCCCCCGGCCCTTCCCCCTTTTTCCCGAATTTGTTGATGAAAATACCGTTTTTATCAAAATGATAGATAGTGCATTTGTTGCCCTCCAATGCATATAGGCTGTCATCATGAGCCACAATGATTTTATCAATCCATTTGAACAGATCCTGCCGGTTCTCCCCACTGGCAATCGCGGCGACCTCACGCAGATCCAGCTTCACCTGGCCGTATTGCGGCGAAGCGGGATTGGAGATCACTGCAACTCCGTTTTCCATTATCTTCTCGCCCAGCCATTTTGTCTCTTTGTCGCTCCCATCCGCCGCCAAACCAATCCCCCGGCTGAGCACGATTGCCAAAATAAAATAAACCATCCCGAATCGTTTTCTCATTCTCCATCCTCCTTGGTCCATTTTTATTCGCTTCATCCCAAATACTGCTGGATACTATCAATCCGTCACTTAAGCTCTCGCCGCAGGTAAATGTGCAGGCGCTGCAGCAGGTCATAAAAAACCGGGATCACGACCGGGACCATCATCCTGCACGGTGCTTGACTTCTTGACTTCTTCGTTTAAACCGCCGGCGTGTATCCTGGTAAAGTTTCCCCAATGCCACCATCTGGATATCTCTAAAAATAAACATCCGGGCGATTCCGGTCCGGAAAATATCTTCTCGCCACCATGTCCCCGGTTCAGCGCATGGTGCAATGCTCCCGTATAGGTCAATCTGATCCGTTGCATGATTTACAATATCTTAGATTCTACTGACAATCAAGCACTGAGCAAGATACCTCTCTATTAACCCGATTTAATTCAAACTTGACTTATAATTAAATCGTATTATAATAAAGATCAAAGACAGGGAGGATTGAATGACATTGATAAAAAGAGATTTATTTTTGGAAATTCAAAAACATCTGGATGCTAAAGAAATTTCCTTGATTGTCGGTCCTCGACAGGTCGGAAAAACGACACTGATGGAAGAGCTGCAAAAAGACGAGGAAGCCAGAGGCGTTAAAACCATCTGGTTTAATCTTGATTATGAAACGGATAAAACATTTTTTTCAAGCCAGAATAATCTGCTGAAAAAGCTGCAACTGGAATTTGGGCAAAAAAAAGGTTTGGTCTTTATCGATGAAATCCAGAGAAAAGAAAACGCCGGATTATTTTTAAAAGGCCTATATGACATGAATTTGCCTTACAAGTTTGTCGTTTCCGGATCGGGAAGTCTGGAGCTGAAAGAAAAAATTCATGAATCATTAACGGGAAGGAAAAGACTTTTTGAACTCAACCCTGTCGGATTCAGTGAATTTGTCGATTACAAGACCGAATATAAATATAACAACCGCATGGAACAATTCTATGAAGTCCATAAAGAGGAAACCCTGAACCTGCTCGTTGAATACCTGAATTTCGGTGGTTATCCACGTATTATCCTTGAACCGTTGTTAACGGAAAAAATCAAGTTAATGAATGAAATCTTTCGCAGCTATTTGGAAAAAGACATCGCTTACCTTCTGAAAGTAGAACGTATCGATGCTTTCACCAAATTGATTCAAATTTTGGCCAACCAAACCGGCCGGATTGCCAGCTATTCTGAGCTAGCCAAACAAGTAGGAATCAGCTTACCAACGGTGAAAAACTATTTGTGGTATGCGGAAAAAACTTTTATCATCAGAATCATTACCCCTTTCTTTCGCAATAAAGGCAAAGAAATATTGAAATCGCCCGTTGTTTATTTTTATGATACCGGCCTGAGAAATTTTTCGCTCAATTTTTTCGGAAATTTGCATCAACCTGCCCAGTTGGGTTTTGTATTTCAGAATTTCATCGCCAATCGCTTGGCGGTAAATTCGGCTTTCAGCAGCCAAAGCTTGCATTTCTGGAGAACATTGGATCAGGCTGAAGTCGATTTTGTATTGAATCGCGGCAACAATATTCTGCCCATTGAAGTGAAATACACTGCCCTGAAAAAACCTGAAGTAACCCGCTCATTACGAAGTTTTTTGGATAAATACAAACCACCTGAAGCTCTGGTGATCAATCTGACTTTGGAGGCGGAAATGGAAATTGCGGAAACAAAAATCAAATTTCTGCCTTTCTATCTTCTATGAGGATCATCCAGCGGGTGTTTGACATCTTCGTCTAAACCGCCGGTGCGCATCCTGGTATAGTTTCCCCCCAATGACACCATCTGGATATCGCGGAAAACAAACATTTCGGTTATTCCGGTCCGGAAAATATCTTCTCTCCTCCGTGTCCCCGGTTCATTGCGTGATGCAAAGCTCCCGTTTAGGTCAATCTGATTCGTTGCATGATTTGCAATATCATAAATCTTACTTACAAAGTCAAGAAGTCAAGCACCGAGTAAGATTAGTCTATCAAATGAAATGTCATAATGAAAGGCCCGACACCGAGAACCCGAGGTGGTCTTGCTTATCAAGACCACCTCAGTGTGCCTATAATTTTATATAAATTAGGGTCTGCTGACAAACGATTTTAATTCATTTCGGTGACAAAAGATGAGCATCATCAGCTTTTCTTCAAACTGATCACTGGTTTTTCATTCTCGCTTTCATCCCATTTTCACTAACGCCGTCTTCAGATTCATGGCCAAC
>JAHIKI010000069.1 GCA_018897435.1 Acidobacteriota bacterium
CTGCACGATTTCGCGACAATATCTGTGAGAAATGCGGGCTAAGGGAAAATGGCAAAAAATTAAAATTGATTATACCATTTCGGATGGGCAAACAACAGGATTCATATTATTTTTTTATGGCAAAATCACGGTCGGAAAAATCGTTGACGCGCAAATCCTTCAAGAGGCAGACACGCAGCCTGTATTGGCCGCTGTCTGGCATAGCGGCCGTTATTTTCCATTCATGGGCGCCGCTGTTTGCGACCGATTCGGCAATGATCGCGTATTGTTCGCCGCTTTTAAAAAGCAGGATGGCCACGTTGCCGTTTGCGCCCAACGACCGCCACTGAATCCGGACCTGGCTGCCGGTTTGCAAAACTTCGCCGCCGTTGGGGAATTCAATGCGTATATAGCTGTCTCCGGCCTGGAGCGCCAGAGATAGCATGATCAGCAAAGCAATCCTTTTGATGGTCATCACAATTAAATAAAAGTTTTGTTCAACAATCTCAGCAAAAAAGAAAAAAAATAATTTTGTTGCAGAGCCGCTTGCGCCCGGAGAGACTCGAACTCCCAACGCGCAGCTTCGAAGGCTGCCGCTCTATCCTTTGAGCTACGGGCGCGGCCGGCACGGGCATTATAAATGGATTCGATCCTTACGGCAAGGAAAACAAATGTGCTATAATTTTCCCATGGCCAAGAACATCACCTTTGATCAGCCCGTAGCCGAACTGATAAAAAAACGGGTTTCGTGCCGCAGTTTCGACGGCCGCGGCCTGGAAAGCAGAATGCTGGAAGCCTTGGAGAAATTTCCGGCCGGCCTGGAGTTGCCCTTTCAAAGCCGACTGCGCTTCGGCATAATCGACAGGGAAAAAGTTAAAGCTGAAAGTATTTTCTCCACCGGCAGTTACGGAATGATCAAAGGGGTGCGTTTTTACCTGAGCGCCCTGGTCCAAAAAAACTCGCCGCGCCCCTGGGAGGACATCGGTTTCGCCCTGGAGGCAACTGTCCTTTACGCCACTGCGCTTGACCTGGGCAGCTGCTGGATCGGCGGCATCTTTGACCGCAAACATTTCGGCAGGGCTCTGGGTATGGGTGCGGATGAGCTGTTGCCGGCGGTGGTGGCCGTGGGTCGTCCGGACGTGAAACGATCCCTTCGCGACCGCCTGGTACGCTGGAGCGCCAAGGGCGACCTGCGCAAGGGCCCGGCCGGGCTTTTTTTTGCGGGTGATTGGCAAGCGCCCCTGCTTTTTGAGGGATTGCCGCAGTGGGCCCCGGTTTTGGAATGCGTGCGCCTGGCTCCTTCTGCTTCCAACAAGCAACCCTGGCGCATCATTTTCCAGGATAAATCCTTTCATTTTTACCTGAACCGGGACAGGGCCTACAGCGCCTTGATGCCCAAAGCCGACCTGCAGCGCATCGACATGGGCATTGCCATTTGTCACTTTCAGCTGGCGGCTGCCGAGCTCGGCCTTGAAGGCGAATGGCAATCGATTGAACCGCAGGTGGACGGGACCCCTGCCGGTTACGAATACGTTGTTTCGTTTTCAGTTCGTTAAAAGAGTCAGTGACAGCCCTGAAGGCCCCTGCTTTATTTTTCATTGTCACGTGACATTCCGGTTTGTTTGTCATTTTGACATAGGAAAGATCGGCCACTATAATTGAGCCGGAATGACCATGCTGAAAAAAGTCACCGCTTCCACTCCCTCCGCCTTGTCCAGCCTGGGGACCGATCGCCGCCTCGTGCGGGTCCAGGCCCTGCTGCTCCTTTTCTCCGCCCTCTATTTTACTCTCACCCCTTTCAACAGTGTCGATTGCTGGTGGCATATGCGCGGCGCCGAGTATTTCTGGCAGCATGGCGTGGCCTTGCTGAACGATCCGATCGCCATTTCGGGAGACTGCCCGATCCTGGCCCTCTACCCTAACCTTTTGCCCGGCACGTTGTTCTGGCTGGCTTTTTCCACGGGCTCGTTTTTGGGGTTGAATCTGCTGCGTGTTACCGTATTCATGGCCTTTCTGACACTGCTGACCGGGCTGATTTACCGGCGTCGCGTCAATCCGCTGCCGCTTTTTTCCGCCGTGGCCTTACTTGTGGTGGCTATGGCCGGGATGGTCGTGCTGCGCCCCGACCTGTTCAATTATATGTTCCTCGTGCTGTGGCTGATCCTACTCGAGCAAATCCGGCGCCAGCCGACGCGAGCGGAGCTGCTGGCCGCCCTGATTGGAGTGGAAGTCCTTTGGGTGAACAGTCACCCCTTGTTTTTCTACTATGGCCTGGGGCTGGGGCTCTTTTCGGTCCTCTTCATCCCCCACTGGGGGAAAATCAGGCTGCCTTGGCCAAGGAGCAGGGAGGTGAGCGTCTCCAGCCGCCGGCTTTACCTGATCGTTATCGGATTGTGCTGGCTGGTGAATCCGCTGGGATGGAGGGCGCTGCTTGGCATGCCGGTCAACATGATCCGGGTCAACTATGTCGCCGGCTCGATGCGTTCGCTGCTGGCGGCCCTGGTCAGCATCAACACCCATATCTTCTTCCTGATCGCCATCTTGCTGCTGGTCGCCCGCCCCTGGCGCCGCCTTCCCGCCCTTTCTGACCGCATATGGTTTTTCGGATCGTTCCTGCTGGTGCTGCTGCCGGCGCTGCTCTACCAGCGAGCCCTCCCTTTTTTGCCGATCTTTTTGATCGTCGCATCGGCCCTGGCGCCGGAAGCTCCGCCTGCTTCCCGGCGGCCGGGGCGCAGATTGTGGGGACAGGTGCTGTTGGCCTGTCTCTGCATATTCCTGATGCTGGAACGCCTGTATCTGTTTTCCCCGCGTTGGCTGGGCTGGATCAGCCGGACGGGGCAGGTAAATTTGGCGGAAGAATTTATGCCCGCCGGCATCGGGATCGCCTCTATCTTGTCAGACGAGCGGATCCGGGAAGTGGAGATCCTGAAGGGCTTGGGTTGCCGCGGCAACTTCGCCAGCAACCATCTGGGCATCTGCAGCGCGGTCACCTGGCTGGCCCGGGGGATGACGCCCTATTGGTACGGCCATGCCGCCTTGATCAATGCCCGCAGCGCCGACCTGCGCTCCTTCTTGATCGCCCTGGAGAATCGCGATAGCAGGATCGTGGAGCGATTCCTTGACCTGTATCGCATCGAAGTGATCGCCCTGACCAACTATACCGACCGTTTTCTTGCTGATCCCCAGCGCTTCCTGGATCATCTGACTCCTGTCTACATCGACCCTTATCTCACCGTTTGGGTGCGTCGGGGGCACCTGCGGGCCGAAGTTCGCCCAGCTCTAGCCCATTTCTATCGCACTTTCTTTCCCGCCGAAAGGGATCGGCAAATCTTTAATCCGTCCCAGCAAATGGAGCAACTCAAACTGTTATGGTTGTCGGCAGCCCTGACCGACCAGGACGGAGATCGCTTCCTGCTCTGTAAAACCGTCTCCCTCGAAGAATGGCAATCCTTTCGCCGCCAAGTCAATCCGCTGATCGCTGCGGTGCGCGCCCAGAAAAACCGGCCAAACTCCCGCTAGAGAAGCGGTGCGTGTGGCTTTTACAGAGTTATTTCCCTCTCAGCGACCCTTCGTCCAGATATTGCTGAAACAACCTTCCCCAGCCAGAGGATTTCAGCCATCTTTTATAGATCTTGCTTTCCTTGAACGGCCAGTGCAGAACGTCGTGATAAAAATATGAATAAAAATTGCCCAGGTAGAGGATGGGCGGGCGGGTCATGGCTTTCTGCAGGAAGCGGGTGGGGCCGAACCAGGTAAACCAGCCCACGACCTTGTGAAAACAGAAACCGACCTGGAAATTCCAGTTTTCCCGGGCGGCGTCCAGGTTGCCGACAATTTCGATCTCTTCGGGTTTGCCGATGCCCAGCCCGCTTTCGTGGGCCAGGCGGATGTAGCGGATGGACATGGGGTCGAAGCCCATCAGTTTGGCGGCCACGGCATCAATGGCCACCTGGTCGGCGCTGGCCAGAATGACGTTTTTTTCCTCAGGGGTCATCACGCGCGGACCTGGGCCATTGCCGGCCATGGTTCCGTCCATCAGACAGAACAAGCCCGGGTGGATCTCCTTCTGGATGGCCAGCAAGTCCACCAGGGTTTCGTGGATGTGGGTGTGGGTCTGGTGGCGCTTGTGGTTGAGCAGGCCGCCGAAAGCGTTCTTCATGGCGCCAGTGGTGGTGGTATAGATATGGCATTTGACCGTGGGCAGGTGGACCATATTTTTGCCTATAAAATATTCAGGGATGCGCAGTTCGTCGCCGTAGATCTTGTCCAGCGCCAGCATCTTGGCCTTGGGCTTGTAAGTCACCCATTTCATGTCTTCTTCGCGGAAGTTGAAAAGGACCTTGATGCCGTGATCTCTGAAGATCGGCTTGTAATTATTCAGATCCTCGCCCTTGAAGGCATTGGTCACCTCGGTCTTGTTCTGCACGCAGGCTATGTCGTTGAAGCCGTTCTTTTTCAAGGCCAGAATGGTTGCTTCCAGCTGCCAGGGCGTGGTGTTGGCCGAGGGGAATGGGTAATGCCATGAGATGTTGTCCTTGATGATGGTGGTCAGGTTTTTGTCAAGGTGGCCGGGACCGCCGGCCAACTCGAAGAGGCGGACATAATCGTCCAGGACGGTTTCCGGCCTGGTCCTTAAAATTGCGACCTTTGCTTTTTTCATTTTTTGTTTTCCTTGCTCTGGCTGTTGCCTATTATACCGATGTCGGTTCGAAAAATCCAGAGTTCCTGCCGGCGGCGGGAGAAAGCCTCTCTTATCCCTCGGAAATAGCGCGGACCGGGAGCTCGAGCCATGTTGACAGCCAGGGGGAGAATGCTATACAATAGCCGGGCGCGGTGAGTGTAGCTCAATGGTAGAGTGTCGGATTGTGGATCCGATCGTTGCGGGTTCGAATCCCGTCACTCACCCCAGTTTAATTCCTGAGAGATAAATAGCCTCAAAGCGATGTCACTGGATTCGGTGTACGGTATACGGTTGACGGTAGACGGGAAAGTAAAAAGCGAGCTATCGTGACAGTAACGAGTAGCAAGTGACAAGGAAGAAAAGGAGTCTGTTCTTTGCTCGTTTTTCTTCCCTATACCCTGAACCCTGTACCCTTTTTAGAATACCAGGGGCCATTTTTTTTTGATTGCGGCCAGGTCTTTGTCCTTGGCGATGTAGCTTTCCAAATAGCCGCATTGGCCGCAAACGAAATTGTTAAGCGCGGCGGTCCGCAAAAGCGAAACCGGGATGGTGTTGCTGTGTTGCATTCCCGACTTGTTGGACACGGAGCTGCCGTTGAAAATCTCTTTTCCCCCGCAGCGGGGGCAGACGCCTTTTTTCATGGTTCCTCCTTGGTGAGCTGCGGTCCGGGCTGGGTCGGGGCCGCCGGCGCTTTTTTACGGCGCCGGTTGATAGCCTCGTGCAGGATGGATTCGATCTGGCCGTTGATGCTGCGGAAATCGTCAGCGGCCCAACGCTCCAATTCTTCCCACATCTCCTGGCTGAGGCGCAGCAGGAATGATTTTTTAGCAGGCATGTCCGGATGACTGACCGCTTATTTGTACAGGGTGCCGGTATTGATCACGGGCGTGACTTCGGCCTCGGCGCATAGTACCACCAGCAGGTTGCTGACCATGGCCGC
>JAHIKI010000070.1 GCA_018897435.1 Acidobacteriota bacterium
CCCTTTTCTCCTTATCGCGTTAAATAAGGAGGGTGCCCTTTTTACTCCCTTTTGACAAGCCCCCTCAATCTCGGATGCTCGCCAATCAACTCGTAAAACTACACGCCGATTCCCTCGTAAAATATCACGCCTATTAACACCAGTTGACGGTCAGGGCGAAATATATTAAAATATCGTTTCAGAAACCCCTCGGGCCGATGTAGCTCAGTTGGTAGAGCAATTGATTCGTAATCAATAGGTCGTCAGTTCGACTCTGACCATCGGCTTTGGCAATCTCGGATGCTCGCCAATCAACACGTAAAACTACACGCCGATTCCCTCATAAAGAAGGGTTTATCTCACTTCTTATCCAGTTTAATTCCTGGATAAAGTTTTTTAGCGCATTCAGGGCACAGACTATGGCTGAAATCTGCTTCCGAATGCTGCATGATATAGACCTCGATCTGGTTCCAGTATCCCTTGTCATCACGAATTTTCTTGCAACTCGCGCAAATCGGCAGCAAGCCCTTGAGCCTCTTGATATTGGCCAGTGCTTCGCTAAGATCGCTGTTTTTTCCCCGCAGTTCGGTCGTGCGTTCATTCACAATTCGCTGAAGTCTTTCTTTTTCTCTTTTTATATGGCTAATTCTATATCTATATCCAGCAAAAATGAGAGCTAAAAAGCCTATAGCCGAGAATCCAATAAACCACCAAGTCTCCCAAAATGGAGGAAGAATCACAAAAGATAATTCTGCAGGAGTTTCCGACCAGTAGCCATCTCCATTTCTAGCAAGAACCCTGAAAGTATAATTACCGTTATTTAGATTTGTATATCTGACTTCGGTTTTTTCAGTAACTTCGGACCACTCATTATCATATCCTTCTAATTTGTATTTGTATCGCATATCAGCTTCATCTTTAAAAGAAAGACCAATATAAGAAAATTTTGCAGTATTCCGGTAATGTTCAAATACCAATCTTTTTCGGTCAGTGATCAGTAAATCGTTCATATTAAATTTTTCAATGTATACTGGCGGTAAAATGTCATTTGGAACATCATTTTCTGGGATATATTCAGTCACACCATCATAAGTGCAAAGCCACATATGATTTTTAGTGTCAAGAAATAATGAATTGGATGTAGCAAATTCATTACCAATCAATCCAGATTTCTTGTTATATACTTTGATTACTTTTTCACCATCAAATTTATTCAGCCCATTACAAGTCCCAATCCATAAATATTTGCCGGTTTGATTAATAGATATTATATTATTATCGCTTAAGCCGTTTTCAGTGGTGTACACGGCAAACTTCTTTTTTGCTTCTGCTTTATCTGGTTCATATTTATTTAAACCATTAGGAGTGCCAAACCATAAGGTTCCATTATTATCTTTAAAAATTGCACTAACACAATTTGCAGACAAACCGTCATCTGCAGATAATTTAATGAATTTTTTCCCCGAACGAAGAGGGTCATAGCAAAAAGCCCCACCAGGAGTGCCAAGCCAAATTCTATTATTGTCCTGAGATATAGATTGAAAATAAGTATTTGTAAGCCCATCTTCTGCGGTAAATAATGTAAATTTATTTGCCAATTTATGTGGCTGGTATTTCCAAAAGCTATTTACTGTCCCAATCCACAAAGAGTTCCCTACAGGTAAAAGAGTTAATATAGGAACCTCATTGAATCCGTCCTTCTCTAAATATTGCTTGAAGTTTTTGCCATTATAACTATTTAAACCACCAAAAGTTCCTATCCAAAGTTCGTTATTGAACACAGTCAGCGCCGAGATCTGATTATTACTAAGCAAACCATTTTTAGTCGAAAAAGTGGTAATCTTATCACCCTGCAATCTTATCAAACCGTTTTCAAAAGTTCCCAGCCAGATCGCTCCTTTATATTCACAAGCCGACAATACAGATTTGTCTTCTAAATAACCCAAGAATTTGTGAGAAAGAATTTTGCTAATTCCCTTGTTGGTAGAAAGCCAGATTGAATTTTCTTTATCAATTAAAATTGAATAAACTAAATTATTTATCAAACCGTTGTCGGTTGTGTACCTCATAGGTCTGTTTTTATAATATATAAAGCCATTGCCGCGGGTTCCCAAAAATAATCTTTTTTCTTTTGCTGTCGATGAATAAATATAATCGTTTGGAAAATAATTTATTACTTTTTTTGCTCGACCGACTTTGGCAGATAATTTTTTAAGATCGTATTTAAATAAACCATTTGATTCTGTTCCTACCCATAAAGTAGAATTAGATATTAGTAGATTTGTCAATGATTTATTTTCAAGACCGGATTTATCAGTATAATCAACAAAATCTTTCCCATCATATCTGTACAATCCTTCTTGAGAATTAGCAATCCACATATATTTATTATCCGCGGCTAAGGAAAAAATACTGGTGAGTGGTAATCCGTCTTTTTCCGAATAATTTACAAAGCCATTATTTTTTTCTCCAACTTTATCGGGATCAAATTTGAATAATCCCCGCCTTTTTGTTCCAAACCACAAACAATCCTGAAATTTTGCCACACACCAAACTATATCGAAATTCAAACTGTCATATAACGCATAATTGGTGAAATTTTCCCCATTATACCGGCTTATTCCATTATCAGTGGTAATCCAAATATCCCCATCATCCTCCAGTAATGCCAGAACAACGCTACTTACCAGTCCATCTGATACTTTGTAGGTTACAAATTCTTGGCCATTATATTTTACCAGACCATTAGATGTTCCGAACCAGATATAACCATTGCTATCTTGTAAACTGCACCAAACCTGTGCTGAGGGTAACCCATCGTCGGAGGTGTAATTTTTTATGTGGAGTTTTTGAGCTATAAGGTTGTTGACTAAGATAAAAATTAAAAAGAAAAAAGAGAATTTTCTCACTTCTCTTCCTTTAAGTAATCAGATATCTCCTTTATCTCCTTTTTGCAAAAACAACTGATAGTAAAATCAATTGTCCCCATGATGGGATTTTAAGGGGAATATATTGAAATTGCAATAGGCGGTTGAATTATTTATGAAAATTTAGTGAAAAATGATTTTAAGGGCTTTGGCTGTATTTCATTAAAGTTTAAGCACTTTTATCAACTTTTCAAGAGCGGTTTTATGCTTTTTTCTTTCCATGCGTTTTATATTTACCAATTTCCAATGAATTGCTAGGCTATAACGGCCACGGTACCCACCGGCCATGTGCGCAGCAACTGGTTTAATTTTTTTCCGTTTCGTCCAGCCAAACTTGTCATTTGAGCATTAATTTAAACCAACTTAAAGAAAAAATTAAGATTTTAACCGAAATAATTGCGAATTCAAAAAGGATACCCGGTCATTTCGAACAAAACAACCATTTTTTTGCTGCCGCCGATAAAAGGCGAAATGTCACCGGGATCGGCCAGCACGGTTATGCGATCGATCTTCCCTGGTGCTGCACTTTGATTCATATATTCTGCTGAATCAATTGTAATCTTCCATGACCCGGCGGTCCTCGGCCATCAGTCCAGCGGCGATTTCATCCATTTTGGTTTGCTTCCAGAACGGCAGTTTTTCATGGTTTTCGAGATATTTAAGGGGGATGGGATGGCTGCCGATCAGGACCGGCAGCCCATAAACGGTTTCGATGAATTCCTTGAACTTGCGGATATTCTGACATGGGGGATACCCGACCACAAAACAAGTGGCCAGATGGATGGCCTGGGCGCCGTTTTTCTTCATTTCCGCGGGTACATATTCAATGTTACCGCCCGGGCAGCCGCCGCAGTTTGCAAAGCCTACGACCTCGACGTTCTCGTCCCTGGGGTAGGCAGCGAAGGCCCCGGCCCGTTCGCGCAGGGCCCGGAAGCACTTGCCACCGCCGCAACTCTGATAGCGGCCGCAAATGATGATGCCGATCTTCTTCATAAAGCCTCCAACGCCAAAGTCTGGCGCTTGATCTCAGTCCAAAATTACGGATAGTCTATGAAATATATGCTTTGCCTGCATCCTTGTCAACAGATTACGGACGATCAAACAATTGAAATTTTGTTTGAATCTTCAGATGCGAATGAGGTAGGAAAGCTTGATCGCCAGGGTGCGGGCCTGGGGCTGAAAAAAGTGGAAACGCTCTTCACAGTAATTCTTCAGCGACAGGACCATGCGCGAGACCGGTGCCGGTTCGAACTGCAGGAGAAAATCGTAGCCGAAACGTTTTTCCAGGGAATCGTATTGGAATTTTGCAAACGAGGAGAGGGTGCGGGAGACCTGCCAGCGCAGAGTGGAGGAAAAAATATTGCCCCGGAAATCGATGCTGCGATCGTTGGCGGCCCGGTGGTTTTGTTCGAAGCTCCATTCCCACTGCCAGCCCGGGGAAAACTTGACAGCCATCCAAGCCGAAATATTGGAGGTTTTACCTTGCTTCACCTGGCGAAAATCTTCCGTATACACTGACCCGGATTGAAAATAGGCCATCGCCCCGGCCTGGAACAGGCGATGGCCGCTATAGCTCCAGGAAAACCAGGGACCACGGAGGGGCAGCATCTCCCGGTTCCATTCCAGACTTCCCTGCCCATTGAGTATCCTTGGTCGGTCGCGGGCCAGGAGATAGGAGGCGGAGATCTCCATCTGGTTGCGGAAGGAGGCACTGACTACGGGTTCACCACCATACGATGTCAGTTCCCCACTGCGGATCGAATTGTAGCGGGCCAGGCTCAAGGTCAATTGCAGCCGTTCGAGAAAACTTCCCTCCCAGAGAAAAATGTATTTGGGCAGGAGCCAAATCTTTTGGTAGTCGGTTTGGGGAATATAGCCGGCCGGGACACTGACGTTGGGTTCGATGCGATCAAAGATCCCGGCCCAGGAAAAGCCGCGCTTTTTAATTTTTGAAAAAAGGAGCCGGAATACCCCGTTCTGTTTTTGCGGGGCCTGTTCATTGAAAGAAAAAGCAGCAAAGCCCGACAGGGAATAGATGTTACGGATGCGCAACTGGAAATCGAAACCTACATTGCGGTTCCAATTACCTGCGCCCTCAACCGCCGAGTAGATGATGCCGATGTTGGAAAGGTGCAGAATATCCTTTTTGATGCGCAGCACACCGTGAAAGCGATCACCGCCCGGAGCTTCATTTTTGGCGAAAAGGGCGCCCAGCGAAAAACCTTTTTCCTTGCCTGTGACTTTCAGGGCCAATTGGGGATTGGTGATACGCCGGCTGTAAAAAAGGTTGAAGGAAGTGCTGAAAAAGTCAGCGCTCTCTGCATAGAAGGGCCGGTTTTCCGATAACGCATACTCATAGGGGTCGGTCTGGTAAAAAAACGGGTCCGACTCGACGTCCGAATAATCCGGGGCAGCGGTCAGGTCCAGGGTAAGGTTGGAAGTGATGCCGTATTTCAAGTCGAGTCCAAAAGCCATGCGCTTCTCGTGCAAATCCTCGGACTTGGAGTTGCGCAGCCCGGCATAGGGAAATATCTCGAGGTTTTTGCCGCCGCGGATGCCCTGCAATCCGGCCAGCACACCGAAGGTGGAGGCCAGGATCACCTCTTGTTCCCGGCTTACCGGGGCCCAATAATCGGTTTCGTTGAGGCGGAAGACACGGCGACTGAAATTTACCCCCCACTCCTGGATGTCACGCACCGGGAAGCGCAGTGATTTGAAGGGGATCTCGATTTCAGCGCTCCAGCCGCCGGCATCGATACGGGCGGCAGCTTTCCAGATCGTATCCTCACCGGCGCGGATGCCGCGGGGATTGACTGAAAAAGTTACATAGTTGCGCTTATCAGCAAAGGGATCGAGCAGCACCGAGACCTCATCATTGTTTTCATAGCCCGCAAAAGGAGTGACATCGGCCTTGATCTTGTCCGCTTCGGGGTCATGGCAGCGGAAAGCAATATACAGGTGATGGGAATTGAAGAAAACGTAGACCTCAGTGGCCAAGGCAGCTTTGGCGCCGTTCAGCGGATGAAACTGCACGAAATCATTTGCCGCTGGAGCTTGAGAATAACAAGATTCAGTGAGCCTGCCGTCGATCTGAGGTGTTGCGGCGATGGCTGCGGCCTGGATCAGTCGTTTGCCCTCAACCGCCACCAGGGTTTGGGCAATAGCCATGATCAGCAATACATTCCAGATTTTCATGCAGCTATCATATCATCGATTCTGCAAGCGATTGTCAAAATATCATAATTTTTTTATTACAAAAATGTCACGGCGCTGAGAGGGTAACGCTCTGAAGTAGGCGTCAATTAAAACGAAACACCAAGCTGATAGAAAAAACGGACCTCGTGGTTTTTGACGCTGACCTCGTGAAAACGGCCCCGGCGGTCGATGCCCTCCAGGTTCAGGGAGATGAAAAGCGGCGTGCGCGGGATGGCAGCCGAAAGGCCGGCGCTATAGAACAGCCGAGAATCGCTCAAGCAGGAATCGTCGATGAGGTCCTCCTGGAAGCGGTCGAGCCCCTGGATGGAACTGAAAAGCTGGTATTGGATCCAGGCCTGGGCCCGCAGTCCCCCATAGCGCAAATCGAACCGGCCGCCCAGGCTATAGCCCCATGAATAGTAATAGCCCCAATTGTGCAGGGTGGTCTTCACACCCCAGACATCATGATCTGCCGAATAGTCGTTATAGGCCAGGGAGTTGATCATGCCGAAGTCCAAGGTGGCCTCGAGGTCGAAGCGCGCCGTCAGCTTCCCCGCGTAGCGGGTCAGGTGGAAGGCCGGGCCGATAAGATGGACCGTGGAGTGCTTGTCGGTGTAGCGCGTCGGCTGTTCGCGCTCGAACCAGGGATCGGTCATGCCCAGATCGTTGCCGTCATAGGGCACGATGGGCTTTTTCTGGAAGAAATCCCAGGCCGTGACTGCTCCCAGCCAGTATTCGACACCATGCAGCGCCCCGCTTGCGTCGGCGCGGACATTCTTCCACCACCAACCGCTCAGGACACAGCGGGTGTACGACGAGAATTCTTCGACCAGGCGCCCATTAAAGCTGGAAGAAATACGGAATTCATTGTCGAGCGGCTGCCGGGAATAACCAGAGCCGGAGCCGGCTTGTCCGTAGCCGGGCAGGGTGACCAGGCGCAGGTCGAGATCCAATGCCGCGTGGCCGGAATTATTGTCGACCGGGGATGCGGGGCCCTGTTTGCCGCCGAGGCTGAAGCGGAAATCACGCCATTCCCGAGTGGGAAGGCGCGGCCCACGGTTGTTTCCATCTATAAAATCATTGATCCCCAAAACCGGATCGATGAGCAGGCAGGCGACACGGTTGGCCAAGCCGGGGCGGCTGCGGAAATGGTCGGCGATCTGGAACAGGGGCTCGCCGATGGCCGGGCCGCCGGCCATGGTGAACACGTGGTCGTTGATCGAAGAGATCTCGCGCCATTCGGCGATATACTCCCAGATAAGGGATCCGCCGGAAGCAAAAAGGAAAGAAGCGAAAGGGCTGAGGTGGTTGCTACGCGCCCAGTTGTAATAAAGCGCCCCAGACCAGGCGTGGGTCCAGTTGAGGCGCAGGTTGTTCGAATCCAGGCGCAATCCCTCGGAACCGAAGAACTTGCGCTTCTGGTCCTTCCAGGTGAGGGTGAACTGCCAGTCCTCGATGAACTTGGCATACTTATTCCAGTAGTTGAGCGCGGAAACCGTCAGGTTGATCCCCATTTCCAGGAAAGCCCGCCCGACCTTCATTGCCGGCTTGGCTTCTTCCTGACTCTGGATATCCGCCTTGTTTTCAGCTGCCCAAAGTCCGGAAACAATAAAAAATATCAACAGGAACAGGAACTTTTTATTCTTCACCGGGATTCCTTGTCCGAAAGAGCGGTTCAAAGGCTGAAAAATAACACAATCCCGGGCACCTGTCAATTGTCCTATATTTCATTAAACACCAAACCAATGCCTATCTGTCACCCGATTTTTCCTCTACGGTCAACAAAATTTCCGGAGTAGGGAACGCAAATTTGCGTTCCCATGTTTCGGTTATTGTATAAATGGCTGAGATCAAATGGAACGCATGTATGCGTTCCCTACCCTATTGAATCGCGTCCGGGTTTGATTGATTGCCAATGGGCAGCCGCTGTGGTATATTTCTGTCATGAAGGTCAGAGCCATCCAGTTCAGCCCCGCCCTGGGCAACATCGAAAAAAACATGGAATTCCACACCGCCAAGATCACCCAAGCCATCCGCGATGGTCGCGAACTGATCGTTTTTCCCGAATTGAGCATCAGCGGCTACCATTTAAAGGACATTGCCAGCGATATCGCCCTGAAAAAAGACGGACGCCAATGGCGGGAGTTCGAAAAATTAAGTAAAAAAATCGACATCATTATAGGCGCCCCGCTGGAAGAAGATGCGGGCATCATTTACAACACCGCCCTTTACTTTTCCAAAGGCAAATGGCGGCATACCCACCGCAAGGTGCAGCTGCCCAACTACGGCATGTTCGAAGAAAGGATGATCTTCAAGCCGGGAGACGAATTCCGGACCTTCAAGATCGGAACCATGACCACCGGCATTCTTATCTGCCGGGAAATATTGTTCCCCATGCTGGCCTACCTGTATTTCATCCAAAAAACCGACTTGTTGATCGGCATTTCCAACAGTCCGCAGCGGGGCATCGGCAAGGACGGCATCTCGTCCTTTCAGCTCTGGGAAAATATGGGCTACGTGTTTTCACAGTTCTACCAGCAGAATTACCTGTTCGTCAACCGCGTCGGCTTTGAAGACGGCATCGGTTTCGGCGGCGGCTCTTTTTTCGCCCGCGCCGGCCAGGGCATCTGCCAGAAAGCCAAGGTTGTTGATGAGGACGTGCTCGACGCCGAGATCCGGCCGGCCGACGTGCGCCGCGCCCGCTTGAGCTCCAACTACCTGCGCGACGAACAGCCGCAGCTGGTACTCAAGGAACTGCAGAGGATCCTCCATGCTTAAGATCCGCTGCGACCTGGTGCAAAAGATCCTGGTCACTTCCATCCGCGATAGCATCCACAAAAACGGCTTCAAAAACGCGATCATTGGTGTTTCCGGCGGCCTGGACTCGGCCGTGGTCCTGGCGCTGTGCCGAAAAGCCCTGGGCGCCCGCCACACCTTCGCTCTGCTTCTTCCCTACCGCGTCTCTTCGCCCGCAAGCCTGGACCACGGGAAAATGGTCTGCGCCAAATTCAAGGTACCATACGAAGTCATCGATATCTCCCCTGCCGTGGACGCCTATTTCGACCGCTTCCCGGCCGAGAACCGCTTGCAGATCGGCAACAAGTGCGCCCGGGAACGGATGTCCGTTCTTTACGATTTTTCGGTGCGCAAAAAGGCGCTGGTGGTGGGTACCTCGAACAAGAGCGAGATCCTGGTCGGCTATTCCACCCAGTTCGGCGATGCCGCAGCCGCCTTCCTGCCCATCGGTGATCTCTACAAGACCCAGGTATTCGAACTGGCCCGCCACCTGGACATCCCCGAAGCGATCGTCGCCAAAATGCCGTCGGCCGACCTGTGGCCCGGGCAGACCGACGAGGGCGAGATCGGCATTACCTACAAAGACCTCGACATCATCCTGCACCTGATGATCGACAGGCGCTGGGACGAAGGAGAGATCGTCGAACGCGGCTACCCTCTGCCGCTTATCCGCCGCATTAATAAAATGATCGTCAATTCGCAGTTCAAGCGCACCATGCCGCCGGTCGTCAAACTCCATGCCCGCACCGTGGGCATTGATTTCAGATACCTGAGAGACTGGAACAAGTAGCCGGTGAAGAACTATCGTGATGAGTAATGAGTGATAAGTGATGAGAAACAGTAACAATGCAATATTTCTTCTTGGCATTTTTTCTTGCTCATCACTCATAACTGAGCCCCGTGAGTTCGTTCACGCATCACGATAATGGCGCTGTATATCGTTCCTACTCCCATCGGCAACCTCGGGGACATCACGCGCCGGGCCATTGATGTTTTAAGCCGGGTCGATTTCATCATCGCCGAAGACAGCCGCTATTCGCAAAAATTGCTGAACCACCTGCAGATCAAAAAAAAGATCATCAGCCACTACCGACCCAAAGAAGAAACCCAGGCGGAAAAGATCGTCGCCATGCTGGCAAGCCGGGACGGCGCCCTGATCACCGATTCGGGTACGCCGGCCATCTCCGATCCCGGTTTTATCCTGATCCGCAAAGCCGTCGCCCTGGGCATCCCGGTCATCCCCCTGCCCGGACCCACGGCTTTTGTTCCCGCCCTGGTCGCTTCGGGCATCGATCCGCAGCGCTTCCTTTTTCTCGGCTTCCCGCCGCGCCGCCGCAACAACTTGCAGCATTTTTTAGAAGACCTGGCCCCCCTGCCCTACACCCTGGTCTTTTACGAATCACCGCGGCGCCTGGGAGAATTCCTGAAAACCGCCGCCGCGGTCCTGGGCGACCGCAATTTCGCCCTGGCCAAGGAAGTGAGCAAGAAGCACGAAAAGATCATTCGTTCCAGCCTGGAACAATGGCCGGCGCTGCTGGAACAGGAGATCATCCTGGGAGAAATGGCCGTGGTCATCGCCGGCTGTTCAGAGGCGCCCCCGCCGGAACCGGCGCCGCAATTCGACGACATCGACGATCTGTACGATTTTTTCAGCCGGCGTTTCGGCCTGGGCAAGAACGCGCTGAAAAAGATCCTTATGAAAAAAAAGACAAAGAATCCAGCCGGGCGGCGAAATCATGACGGTTGACAGGAACCGCCATAGGTTTGGAACAGCAGCCATGACCTCGGCCGCTCTGGTGCTTTTTTATGGCGGCCTGATTTTCGGCCAGGAAAAAAGTGATGCAGCCTCCGCCCGGAACGGCGGTTTCGTGGTCACACCCGTGGTATACTATACTCCTGAAACCCGAATCGCCTTCGGCATCGTCGGCATCCATTATTTCCGCCTGGGCCGGACCGATCCGAAGTCCAGGCTTTCCCATTACCGTTTTAATTTTATCCGTACCCAGAACAAGCAAACGATCGCGCAGGTCGATTATGAACTGTACCTGGCCGGCGGCAAGTTCCTTTTCGACGGCACGGCCAAGTACTGGCTTTTCCCCGATCGCTTCTACGGCATCGGCAACCGCAACTACGAAGCCGACCGTGAAAACTTCACTTCCCGCAACTGGCGCCTGCAGATGAACATGCAAAAGCGCTGGGGCGGGAACCTGTTCGCCGGGCTGCACCTGGAATTTTTCCCCCTTAGCGTGGTGGAGACAGAAAGCGGCGGCCGGCTGGCCGCGGGAGATATCCCGGGCAGCCGCGGCGGGACACTGTCAGCGCTGGGGCTGTTCGGCAAATGGGACAGTCGCGACAACACTTTTTCCGCGACCAGCGGCACCTACTGCGCCCTGTTTTTGAATTTCTTCACCCCGGCGCTGGCCAGTGATTTCACTTTCACCCAGATGATAGTGGATGCCAGGAAGTATTTTCCCCTGGGCGCCGCCCAGGTGCTGGCTGTGCAGGGTGTTTTGAAATCGGTCTGGGGAGATTGCCCCTTTCAAACCCTGCCCATGTTCGGCGGCCTGAACCTGCTGCGCGGCTTTTATGAAGGCCGCTACCGCGACCAAAACATGCTGGCCGTGCAGGCCGAGTACCGCCGCCCGTTGTGGGGGCGATTCGGGTTCTGCGGCTTTGCCGGGGCGGCGCAAGTGCAGCCAAAACTAAACTTGCTCTCGGTTAGTGAATTCCACCCTGCCGGGGGCATCGGCCTGCGCTACAAATTCAACCGCCGTGAAAACCTGAATATCCGTTTTGACATTGGTTTTGCCGGCTCCACTGGCGCGCCCGCCTTTTACCTGACCTTCGCCGAAGCTTTCTGACCAAGTCAAGCACCAAGAAATATCTCCATTCGCACTCGCCATCTTGTTATGGCCAATGCTAAGATTTTTTCAGTCGCTCCCGGATCATTTCCCAAATTGACAGCAAACCCAGGTTTTTCGCCCAGTCCGCAATGTAGCACATGTCGATCAATTCAGGGGATATCCTGAGCATTCCGGAAATATCTCGCAAGTGCTTTTCGGAACCGCCATCACGGTAATATTCCATTTTTTTGATGATGACATCCTCGGGCGCGGCAAAATTCGCTTCCAAGCCGCTGAGTGGCTTGAGTTTTTTCAGCCTGCGGAAGCGGCTTTGATCGAACGCATCGTTTTTGCACACGATCAGATCGATTTTCAGCCCGGAAGCCGGATGGATGATGTTGAATTGAGATTTCACCTGAATTGCTTTGCGGGCAAAATCAATATCCAAATAAAAATCGTTTTCAGGAAAATGTTTTTTCAAATCGGCAAGGGAACTTTCCCGGATATCAACCACGATATCGATATCATTGGTCAATCGGGGTTCACCGTAGGCGATGCTGGCCAGGGCGCCTGTCACAAAATACGGGATTTTCAGATTCTCGAAGCATTGAATGACGCGGCCGAGAAGTTCAAGTGGTTCCATGCGCCATTCTCCGCGCCACTTCGGCCTTGATTTTTTTTTCATCCCAATCGGGATGCTGGAATCGCAAACTGCCGGCCAAAACATTGCGGCTGAGACGCCAAAGCCCGGATGCGATTTTCAGCCGATCCAGAGGCGTTTTATCTCTATATACAGCTACCATCTCTTTGTCGACCTCTTCGAAGCTTGGGGAGAGGATTGATTTATCTTTCATCCTGTTATTTTATAGCATAGGGAAAATTTGCTGTCAAACCTCAGGCAGCATCTTGTTGACCCCGATAGCTTATAAAATAATTTTGATGAATGTGCACCAGCAGGATGCAGACTGTAAGCCGGATTCTGTCGTGAAGAATCATTTATCTGGTCCCGGCGTTGCCGGCGGGATCCAGCAGCTAACCCAAGGGCTTCGGCCGGGAAAGCCTCAAGCGCCCTTTGTTAAGCTTTGCTCCGGATGGGGTTTGTCTCAGTCCCGCCTGTCGCCAGGAGGGACGGTGAGCTCTTACCTCACCTTTTC
Organism: Acidobacteriota bacterium; assembly: GCA_018897435.1. Classification (GTDB taxonomy): domain Bacteria; phylum Acidobacteriota; class Aminicenantia; order UBA2199; family UBA2199; genus UBA2199. The sequence continues at coordinate 12,895 of JAHIKI010000070.1, forward strand.
AC
>JAHIKI010000071.1 GCA_018897435.1 Acidobacteriota bacterium
AAAGCTGTAAATATCGGAGATGCTTTGCACCCAGCCCCTGGCGAACAGCAAGGCTATGGTCTTTTCTCCCAGGGTTTCAATATCCATCTGGTCTTTGGCGCAAAAATAATTGAGCGCACGCCGGCGCCGCTCCGGACAGGCCTGATTTTTGCAGAAGTGGTGGGCGCCTTCCTTTACTAATAGCGTGGAACAAAACGGGCATGAGCCGGGCAATTGAAAAATTCCGGCGTGTTGTTCGCTTTTTTCCAGCACTTCTTCAACGGCCGGAATGACATCGCCGCGCCTGGAAATACTGACTTCATCACCGACATTCAGTTCCAGCATGTCAATATAGTCCTGGTTGTGCAGCGTGGCCCGCGTGACCGTGCTGCCGGAAAGCGCCACCGGCTTCAGCAGCGCCACCGGAGTGACCCGGCCATTGCGCCCCACCTGGATCTGCACGTCCAGCAATTCGCTCCGGCCTTGCGGCGACTCGAACTTGTAGGCCATGGCCCAGCGCGGATGGTGGGCGGTGGTCCCCAGTTCCTGGCGCACAGCCAATTCCACGACCTTGACCACCAGGCCGTCGATATCGTAAGGCACTTCGGCCCGGGTGGCCGCCTGCCGACGCAAGTATTCTTCCACGGCCGCCACCGGCGCGGCGCTGATACCCGGAACAAGATGCTGCGCCCGCAGCCGTTTGCCTTCATCATCGGAAAAAAATCCCAGGTGCGAGTTGACGCGGAAGCCCAGCTCACGCAGGCGCTGCAGAATTTCCAGGTGGTCGCGGCTGAACTCGTTTGCGAAAAAACCTTCATAAACAAAGATGTTCAAGGGCACGCGGGCCGTTTGAACCGACTTGAGATTGCGCAGCGAACCGGCCGCCAGGTTGCGTGGATTGACGTATTTTTCCGCCACTCCGGAATTGTAACGCTCGAAATCGTCGCGCTTGATATAAATCTCCCCGCGCACGGCAAGCCGCGATGATTCGGCGATGCGCAGGGGAACCTGGCTGATGGTGCGCACATTGTCGCTGACATCGTTCCCCAGCAAGCCGTTGCCCCGGGTCAGGGCGTATTGCAGCTCCCCCTGATCATAATAAAGCACGATGGAAGCACCGTCTATTTTCTCTTCTATGGCAAAGCCCACGCCGCATCCGGCGGCAGCCGCGGTTTTCAGCAGCCATTGCCCGAGTTCTTGCGGATGATACAGCTTATCCAGGCTGAGCACCGGCACCGTATGCGGCCGCTCGGGAAAGGTATTATCCAGGTCGGAACCGACCCGGCGGCTGGGTGAATTCGCACCGGCAAACTGCGGGAAGCGCTTTTCCAGGAGCAATAATTCATCGAGTAACCTGTCGTACTCCGCGTCAGGAATCTCGGGACGGGCCAGGACATGATACAGGTGTTGATGGCGGAGCAGCTCCCGGACCAATGATTCCATGCGCTTGCGGTAATCCATATGCCAATTATAGGAAAAATCGCGCCTCGAGTAAACAAAATACAAGCAGGTACTAAAATTTGATTTTTTTTGCAAATCTTGACAAATAGTTTTAAAACCAGTACCATCTTATTTTAAAGCAGTTAAATCCGATAAGTGAGAGCCATGAGTTTAAAAGGATCATTAAGTTCGATCAACCTGGCGGATATCATCCAGCTTGTTTCCAATTCCAAGCAAACGGGGCGTTTCGTCCTCTCGCGCGCCAACGGCCAGAAAGGGGGAATTTACCTGAAAAACGGTGAAATCATCCATGCCGATGTTGAGGAATTCAAAGGCGAAGATGCCATTTTTACCCTCATTTCCTGGGATGATGGTGAATTCGTTTTTGAAGAAGGGGTTTTCGATACGCCCAGCAGCGTCATACGCCCCATCACCTCCCTGCTCATGGAAGCCGCCCGCCGCATCGATGAGTGGAAACTGCTGCGCAAAAAAATCGGTTCCATAGAGGCCATCCCCGAATTCAGCGACATCGACCGCCAGGAACGCCGCAAAATCTCCCTATCGACCATGGAATGGGTGATCATAGCTAAAATCGACGGCAAAAAAAGCATCAACCAGATTTGCCGGGAATGCGGAGTCAATATCTACGATACCTCGCGCATTATCTACGGCATGGTTACTTCCGATCTGATCAAGCTGAAATAGTTTTTCTTTCTGTAATAAAAACCCCCGCTAAAATCCTACTCGATGACCACCAAAGCGACAGCCATATCGCGGGTATGCGAAAGCGACAGCAGCACCTTTTTCAGTTTTCTCTTTTTGAACTGGGCCAGCGTCACCGCCGCCAGCCGCAGCTGCGGCTTGCCCAGGACATCGTTTTCCACTTCCACGTCCTGCCAGCCCATGCCGTCCCGGAAACCGGTTCCCAGCGCTTTAAAAAACGCCTCTTTGGCGGTAAAGCGGGCCGCGTAGTGCTGGGCTTTGGAAAACTTGCTCTCACAGTAAGCGATTTCCTTGTCGGTGAAAATTCTTTCGGCAAATCCCAGGTCCTGTTCGATTAATTTCCGCACCCGGCTGATTTCGACCATGTCCACGCCGATTCCCTTGATCATGGCACCACCTGCTGCGCAGTATAAAAAAAAGGCCGGGAAAAATCAACCCCGCCGGGCCGGACGCCGATTTTAATCAACCCCGAGATATGGTATACTGGCGGCGGAACATGAAAAAATTTTTCTTGAAAAACCTGAAAATCCTGTTCATTGCCGTCACCCTGCTGGTGACGATCATGCTGGGAATACTGCTGGGCCTGATCCTGGTTTATCAGAAGGGCTTCCCGCAGATCAAGAACCTGGAAGACATCAATCCCGTGCTCATGACCACGGTGTACGACGATCAAAATGCGCCGATCAAGGAGTTTGCCATCGAAAAACGCATCATCGTCAAAAACTCCGATATTCCCGCATCGCTAAAAAAAGCGATCATCGCCGCCGAAGACAACCAGTTTTATTCCCACTGGGGGATCAATTTCCGCGGCTTTGTCCGCGCCGTCGGCGGCGTGCTGCTGCGCAAAAAATGGGGCGGCGGCAGTTCGATCACCCAGCAACTGGCCCGGGGACTCTTTCTGACCCCCGGATTTTCCATATCCCGCAAGTTGCAGGAAATGCTGCTGGCCATCCAGATCGAAAAAAAGTATACCAAGGACCAGATACTGACGTTTTACTGCAACAAGATATTTTTGGGCGGCAGCATTTACGGGATCGAGGCGGCCGCCCGCTATTATTTCGGCAAAACGGTCAAAGAAATCAACCTAGCCGAAGCCGCCCTGATCGCCGGCATTGTGCCCAATCCCAACGGCATCTACGCGGTTTTCAAGCGGCCTGAAAACGTTCGCAAGCGGCGGAACTATGTGCTGCTGAAAATGCTGCTGCTAAAATCCATCAGCGATAAGGAATACCAGGAAGCGCTGACGGTGAAGCTTCCCGAAAAACCCTCCGACGCCGGCAATGAATCCCTGGCCGATTATTTCACCGAGGACACCCGCAAATACCTTGAGGCCAAATACGGCGACAACCTTCTCTACAAAGGCGGCCTGAAGGTCTTTACCACCCTGAACGGCGAAATGCAAAGATGGGCGGAAGACGCGCTGCGGGAAGGATTGCGGACGTTGGACAAGCGCCAGGGCTGGCGCAGCAGCAGACTGTTCAATTTGCCGGAAAACAAATTGCACATCAACAAATATCGGCTGCCGGCCTGGGAAAACGCCAAGATCGAAACCGGACAAATCATCGAAGGGGTGGTGCTTGAGGTCGGCAGAACCAGGGCAACGGTGCGCATCGCCGGATTTGCAGGCGAGGTACGGGCAGCCGAGGCCCGATGGACAAAAAAATCGCTAACGCATCTGCTCAAGGTCGGCGATGTTGCTTTGTTCCGGATATTGGCCGTGGATAAGGGCAAAGCGAAACTCGATCTTGGCCTGGAGCAGGAGCCTGCGGTCGACGGCGCCCTGCTGGCCGTGGACAACAAGAGCGGCGAAATCAAGGCCATGGTCGGAGGCTACGCTTTTCAAAAAAGCAAGTTCAACCGTGCCATTCAAGCCCTGCGCCAAACCGGTTCCACATTCAAACCGATCATCTATACGGCGGCGCTCGAGCATGGATTTTCCCCGGCTACCATAATACAGGATGAACCTTTTTCCTATATTGACGAATGGTCCGGGGAACTCTGGGAGCCGCGCAACCACAAAGGAGATTACCTGGGCCCCATGACCCTGCGCCGCGGTTTGGAACAATCGCGAAACGTGGTCACAGCGCGCATCCTGCAGGCTATCACTCCAGAAGTGGGAGTGACGTATGCCAAGAAATTCGGCATCAGTTCCGATCTCAAGCCGTTTATGTCCTTGGGCCTGGGCGCATTCGAAGTCACCCTCCAGGAAATGGTCGAGGCCTTTACCGTGTTCGCCAACTACGGGGTTCGGGTCGATTCCTATTTTATCCGCAGCATTCGCGATCTGAACAACAATATTATTGAAGAGAATTATCCCGAACGCAAGCAGGTGATCGAAACGGAAACGGCGTTCATCATGAATTACTTACTGCAGGGGGTGGTCCGCTCCGGGACCGGTTGGCGCGCCAGGGCCTTGCCCGCCCCCGTGGGCGGGAAAACCGGCACAACCAACGATTTTACCGACGCCTGGTTCATCGGCTTCACCCCCACCTTGACCGTTGGCGTTTGGGTTGGTTTCGACCAGAAAAAAAGCTTGGGCCCGGAGCAAACCGGTTCCGAAACGGCGGCACCTATCTTTGTTAAATTTATGGAAAACTACCTGGGCAAGTATCCGGAAACCAACAAATTCCGTGTTCCTTCAGGAATCTATTTAATCAATATTGACAAATACACCGGCAAGCTGGTGACCCCCGATTGT
>JAHIKI010000009.1 GCA_018897435.1 Acidobacteriota bacterium
AAGCTATACTGTTAAAACAAACTATCAGGATGAATATGCTGGCGGTAGAGTTGTAAATAAAAGCGAAAACCTCATATTTCAAACAGATTTGGATTTGGTGCGATGGACATTGCTTAGTGAATAAAATGAAAAAAAGATTAAGCTTAGTGCTATTAATGATTTTCCTCATTTCGTCATCGCTTTGGAGTGGCATTACAAAAGAGTTTGATTTCAAACTAATATATGGTGAAAATATACACGGAACGATTCAAAGCTTTCCAATTTGTGTTGGATTTGAATTAAAAATAAGTCCACTTAAATTTTTGTATGGGAAAGTAGATTATGAAGTTTTTCCAAATTTTACTCATGTCATGTGCGGATCAATAGGAATAAGTGTGGGTTTGTTTAAAGAAGTGTATTTATTTTTTGAGTATGGAGAGGCATTTTATGTGACAAGACGGTTTATGACAAATTTTCATTCAATTATGTCTTCTGGTTTTCAATACCGTTTGTCTGAAAAGTGTAAATTAGATTTTTATTATTCAAGGCGCGGCGATTCCAAGAATGCAGATAATTTTTTTATTGCATTTAAGTATTCGTTTAACTGAATCGTGAATAAGGGAATATGTCTGGAGCAACTGGAGCAAGGCATATTTATATTTCTAAAATTAGGTGTCCTAATTTGAGTGCTCTTGAAGGATGGACAAGGGGAGGCCCGGAATTGTGGCTGGTTGTTTTTGATAAGAATAAAGCAGAATTTACTAAGCAATATTTTCATATGAGAAGAGCTCAAGTTAATAAAACTTGGTATACTGTAAATCGTTGGATTGGATATTGGAATTATGCTACCTCTGGAGATGCCTTATATTTTTCCTGGTATGAAGAAGACGGTGGTAGTCAGAATCAAACGATTACATTTACTTTTACGCCAATAAAAGGAGGTCCTTCGATTGGTGTGAGTTTTAAGATTGGAAGTGCAGATGATCCTGCCGGCGGGCAGACAGTTAACAGTGCTTACTATAATGCTCCCTATAATACAGGTTTAATTGAATGGCGATTATATTGAAAGGAGGAAATATGAAAAAATATTTAGTGTTGTTCGTTTTTCTAATTATGGTGGGAAGTTTAAGAGCTGAGTATTCTAAACTTAACGGAATTTTTTATTTTGGAATTGATAAATGGTATGGAAGTCGTTATTACCTCTTTTATGAAGTTCAAGGTGGAATAGAATACAGATTTAGCGAAAAGTTATTTGGAGAATTTTACTATGTTGCAATGCCTAATTATCAGAAAGAATATTCCCCTCCAAAGGATATAAGAAATAGTTATGCCGAAGGAGCCGAATTGTTATTTGGATATAAGCAAAAGTTAAAAGGAGATAAATGGATTTTTATCGGTGGAGCAGGTGTTGGCTACCAGCGTTATGTTCAATTTTGGAGTTATTCCGATGTTCCCGTGGCTCAAGCAAATTATTATCCTGAGAAAGAAGATTATTTATATCCGCTGTTTAAGGTTGGTTTGGAGAACAAGTTATCTGAAAGAATTATTCTAAGCTATGGCTTACTAAAGAGATTCGGCAAAGTTGAACATTTTGTAATCCTTGCTGGAATAAAAGTTTCTCTTTTTTAATAAAATTATCTCTTTTGTTTTGTGTAAAAATCTTATTTTGGGACAAGAGTGATATGATATCAAGAATAAGTACAAGCCGATTTATTATGCTCTTCTCTCTCTGCTGGGAAGTGAATACCAGGATGAATTTAAAAAAATGGGAAGGGAATTGACAGAAACCGTTCAAGAGGTTGTCAAAGAAATTGAAAAAATGGTTATTTGAAAACTTTGATTGGATGGTGACCAAGCAGGATAGATTTTTAGGACTTTTTATTTTATCAAACGCTTTTTCATCAGCCTGACGCCGATGAAAAAAGCAGTGACTTCCAGGACGAAAATGACCAGGAAATTGAATATCAAGCCCCGGGTATAGGTGCCGTTGAAGATAGCCCGGGAAATGGCCACGGCATGGGTCAGGGGCAGGAACAGCGAAAGGGTCTTCATCCAGTCGGGGAACTTGTCCAGGGGAAAGAAGACGCCGGAAAAGAAGAGCATGGGCGTGATCACCAGTTCCGAATAATAATTGAAGAAGTCGAAGTTGGGAGCGAAAGCGGTGACGATCATGGCCAGCGAGCTGAAGAGAATGCCTACGAAGATCATGAGCAGGATGAGCAGCAGCACGCTGAGCAGCGACACCGGCAGGATACCCATGAAAATGGCCACGATCATCATCAGGCCGCCGCTGACCAGGCCGCGGAAGGCCCCCCAGGCGATGTCGCCGGCCACGGCATCCTCGGCAGAAACCGGGGTGGCGATCAGCGAATCGTACAGTTTTTCGTGGACCATCTTGACGAAAGTGCCGTACATGCATTCGAAGCTGGCGGTCATCATCACCGAAGTGATCAGCACGCCGGGGACCAGGAAATAGAGGTAGGGCCTGCCGCCGAAGTGGCCGATATAGGCGCCCATGCCGATGCCGAAGGTGATCAGGTAGAAAAGGGGCTGGATCAGGCTGGCCAGGAACGTGGTCAGCACAAAGCGTTTGTAGGAGACCAGGTTGCGCCAGAAAACATAGGCGATGCGGTAGGAGAAGTTCATTCGATCAGACTTCGCCCGGTTAGCTTCAAAAAAACGTCTTCCAGGGAAGCCGGCCGATGCACGGTGTCGGGCAGATCGAGCTCGAGAACTTTTTTCATCAGGGCGCGGCCGTCGCGGCAGTAAAAGTACAAGGTGTCGCCCACGCGCTCATGGCCGCAGGCCAGCGGCCCCAGGGCGGCCAGCAACTTGTCGTCCTGGTCGACAGCAGCGCGGATCTCGGTGACTTCGCGGCCGATCTCCTCTTCGATGAGTTTGGCCGGCACCCCGGCCTTGAGGATGCGCCCCTGGTGCATGATCACGATGCGGTCGCAGAGTTGCTGGGCTTCCTCCATGTACTGCGTGGTCAGGATCAGGGTGACGCCCTGGCTCTTCAATTGCCGCAGCCGCTGCCAGATCAGGTGCCGGGCCTGCGGATCCAGGCCGGTGGTCGGTTCGTCGGCGATGATGAGCTTCGGCTGGTTGAGCAGGGCGCGGGCGATGAGCAGGCGGCGCTTCATGCCGGTGGAGAGCTGGTCGATCTTGCTGTCGCGCTTTTTTTCGAGTTCCACGAACTTCAGAAGCTCAGCGATCCTTTTTTTGGCTTCCGCTTTGGGGATGTCGAAGAAATGGGCAAAGACCAGCAAATTTTCCCTGACGGTGAGATCGTTGTCCAGGGTGATCTCCTGGGGGATGACCCCGGTGTTCTGCTTGATGGCCCGGTTGTCGATATTCGCGTCCATGCCCTGGACGGTCAAAGTTCCCGACGTCAGCGGCGACACGCAGTGGATCATACGCACGGTCGAGGTCTTGCCGGCGCCGTTCGGCCCCAGGAAGCCGAAGCATTCCCCTGTAAGGATCTCGAAGGAGATGCGGTCCACGGCCTTGAACTTGCCGTATTTTTTGCAAAGCTTCCTGGCTGTGATTATGGGTTCCATGCTTGAAATCTGAAATGACATGATAGCAGATTATATTTCGTTGTCAAAAACGCCGCGCCCAGGGCAGCCATCTGTCAAGCCCATACGGACGGATCGATCCTCTATGTCTTTCCTTTCTCTTAGCCTTGATTTTTTCTTTGAACTGGTGATAATATACAGTCATGGACCACAATGTGGAGAGAGAACCGCTGCCCATTTTTCTGCGCCAGGTTCATTTGAAAAAGCTTTCCGGCCACCTGTACGTAACGGCCCGGGATTTTCATATCAGCCTGAACCTGATCAAGGGAATACTGGTCAACGGCATGAGCACGCGTTTTGACGAAAAGCTGCCGGTCATCCTTCACTTGATGGGGCGGATCAACGAAGAGCAGTACAATTTTCTGGGCGGCCTGCATCAGTTTTCCGATGACCAGGTGGCTGAGATCCTCCTCGACCACAATTTCGCCAAAAAAAAGGATATTTATTATGCCCGCATCTACCAGTTGCGGCGCATCGCCATCTCCACCTTTTCCCTGCAGCGCGGCAAGTGGATCTTCACCGCCGGCGAACCGGATCCGCCCCTGCGCGAGACCTATGAAATCCCCCTGGCCGGCATCCTGATCGAGGGTGCCCGGACCATCGACCTCATCTCGTTTTATGCCGGCAAATGGCAGTTCCATATCCCCGTTCTTTTCAAGGAGATCCCCCAAGATATCGAAATCTATTTTACTGAACGCGAACGGGATTTTTACACCGCGGTGCGGCGCCAGAGCTCGCTCAATTGCCGTGAACTCATCGCCCGCTTGAACCTCCTGCCCATGGACTTCTGGCGCAGCGTGCTGGCCTTTCATTTGCTGGGCATTCTCGAATTCGAAAAGAGAGCGGGAAGCGATGATATTTCCCGGGACATTGTGGCCCTACTGGAGCTTAACCAGAGAATGCAGGATCGTTCCATCTCGGACCTGGAGCTACTGGGCTTGCCGGTTTCAACTGCCGCCGTGGCCATCGAAAACGCCCGGGCCGAGCTGCTGGCCCGCTTCGCTGCCGATCGTTTTGGTTCGGCCGCCGCCCCGGAGATCAAGAAGATCGCCTCCCAGGTTTGCCAGCGCCTGCAGGCATTGATGACGCGGCTGGATGTCGATGTCTTGTTACCGGGCCAGGCCCAGGATTGGAAGTTTTTTCCTGATGCGGCTCCTCCG